>NZ_NWFK02000001.1:632199-948299 GCF_002313155.2 Psychrobacter sp. FDAARGOS_221 | reverse complement strand
ATCAACTAAGGTCATCAGAGGCACACCTTGTCCAACCACTTCGCCTGGATTAATAATCACATCATCGACGATACCTGCAATCGGACTTTTTAAGTTCGCCTCATCTTGCGCCACTTGAGCTTCTTCAATCTTGGCATCAACTTGTGCCACTTGAGCTCGCGCAGCCGCCTTGTCTTCTTCACGCGCACCTTCTACTGCCATATCATATTGCAAGCGTGCGGCATCCGCCTTGTCTTGATTGGCCACATATTGGGTGTAAGCTTCATCGCGTTTTTGACGTGCCATCAGACCTTCTTGATATAGGCGATTAACACGTTCATAGGTGCTTTTAGCTAAGTCTGCCGCTGCTTGGTTTGCTTGCCAAGCTGCTTTGGCTTGCCCAATCTCTTGTGGTCTGGCGCCATTTTCTGCCTTATCTAACTGGCTTTGTGCCATTTCACGCCCAGCCAACGCTTGATTCATTTTTGCTGTAATTTCAGGTGAATCCATTTCGATCAACTGCTGCCCTGATTCGACTTGATCGCCCTCAGTGACCAAGATTTTGGCAATACGCCCTGGTACTTTGGCAGCAATAGCCGTTGATTGCATCTCCATTTGGCCTTGCAGGGTCACAGGTTGATCGGTGCTTTTCACGCTCTTGTTAAGACCATAGATTATGACGCCTATGACAATAACCACAATGAGAGTAATGACGATATTTCTGATTGTGATGGAGCTGGGCTTTTTTAGGGCATTCATGCAATTTATCCTGAAGATAAAAAAGATTAAGATAAGGGCGGCGTTATATTACCTAAGCAGTTAGTCTTTTACTGATTCGGTAGCTATATTAATAAGAAAACAATCTAAATCAGTTAACAAGCCTTTTAGTAAACCGTAGGCAGCTTAATATCTGCGACGGCCATATATTCATTAAAGGCTTGTGGTGAACCAATACTTTGCATCAAAGCGGCCAATGCTTGCACATAATCGTTGGCAGCAGCTGCTTGCTCAGTGCGGGCTTGTAAGTACTTGGTCTGCGCAGTGGTGACATCTAAAGCGGTATTAACCCCTTCTTGCATCCCTAACTTTTTGTAGCGCAATAACTCTTTAGCCAGCTCTACATTACTGTTCAATGACTGATAGCGCACGCGAGCATTTTCTACCGATTGCCAGTTTTTTTCGACCAGCAGTAGGATGTTGTCACTGACATCTACTTTGGCTAATAATGCTTGACGCATCTGCGCCTTGCCGGAGGCCTGTAGAGCGCTGTTATTAATACCGCCCCAGACTTTCCAACTGGCAGAAACACCAGCAATCCAGCTTGGGTCTTTATCAATTTCATGATAACCGAACAAAGAGATGGTCGGTCGACTACCCGCATCGGACAGATGGCTCAAAGATACCGCTTGCGCGTATTTGGCATCGACCTTTTTTAGGCCTGGGTGATTTTGTAGCGCTAAGTTTTGGAAATACTGCAAAGAAGGCAGTGGCTTTGAGGATACGAACAGTGGGGTAGTTGGTTTTATTGGCGTTGGCGAGCGCAACAATCGCTGTAATGCAGTCATCGCCAGCTGTGCATTATGGCGTGCTTTAATAGCCTCACTTTCTGCTTCAGACAAAGCAGTTCTGGCTTCTAAACGCTCGACTCCAGAGATAAACCCCTCGTCTAATAGGCGCTGAGCCATATGATCGGTCTCACGAATGGTGTTTAATGCATCGTCTCTCAAATAAGAGGCTAATGCCGCCAGTTGAGCGGTAAAGTAACGATCAATTAATGTGGTTTGTAAGTCGTCATTATCAAGCAGTGCGTCAGCTTCGCTCTCATCAGTACGTGCATCGGCCAGCTCAGTGACTGCCTGCGTTCGCCCTCCGGTATAAACCGGCCAAAGCACTGCCACACCAGCACTGGTAGTGGTGTCTTTACGCTCAAAGTCATAGCTGTTGGGTATTCTATCGCCTATGCCTTGTATGGGGTCAAAGGGTAAGTTTGGCAAGGGGTTTAGAGCGGATAGTCCATCACCTACGCTTGATTTGACATCAGATAAATCGACATCAGCATCAATATCATAGTGGGTAATACCAGCACGTAGAAACACAGAAGGTCGGTTTAAGCCTTGTGTTGCTTGTGACTGTAGCTCACTGGCTGCAATACCTGCATTGTTGCTGGCAAGCTTGGGTGAGACTTGTTGTAGCAGATTCTGTGCTTGCTTGAGGCTTAAGGTGTCAGAAACTTCAATATAGTAGCTGTCATCTATGGTAATGCCAGAGGCGGGGTCGGTAATGCTGTGTAGCGGGAAGCTTTGGTAGGTGCCTGCTTCAAGATTCTTACCTATGTCACTAATACTCGCTGCTGAGGCGGTTGCTGCTGAAGTTGATGATGAGCTACTGGCTTGGTCAGTCGTGTTAATATAAATATCTGTGCCATCAACCGCTTGTGCAGTCAGTGGTGCGGTGATAGAAACCAAGCACAGACTGATCATCGTCGCTAGGTGTGATGTTTTTAAGCGCTGTTTCTTTTGTAAGCACTGAGTATCTAACACCGCACGGCGATCAGTCACCGCGGCAGCAGTTTTAAAAGTAGAGGTGCTGCTATCAGCACAATGAACGTGATTTGATTTAAATAATGACATAATGGCGACTGACTCGTAAAAGGAGTAAGGGGTATTACTATACTACATTATAAATACGTATCGACCGCATACCTATAGAGTTGATGGTTGATAAGCGTCAGATACGCTAAACAAATTAACAGTCTGGCTTCCTTTCAAATGCCAGCAATAAGGTGCATTTGACTAATAAAGAGGCGAGGCTATTGATGAGCAACGGTTATAATACAACGCTTAATAGCTGATTAAAAGTTATATGATTAGCGAATGATTGTATAACTTGACTCACTCATTGAAGCCTATAGCTATCGATAATTAACATGGCATCAATGAGTGGTTTTAATAACAGGATATTTAATAATAGATTGTTAATAACAGGTTTTAAATAATAGTCTTAATAAAAGGCTTAATAACAGCTGACTACCATTTGAATAGACTTAGAGAGTATTCAAATAGACTCAAAATATAGTGAAGTTGATTATTAATTAAGACTTCTCAAGTTTTGGGCGTGCCTTATTAACGGTTGCAATTAGCGACTGCTTGAATTCACCTGGCGAGAATTTGACCAGACTTGAATGCGCCGCACACAGGTTGATCGTGTCTTGCCATTTATCAGCTATTGCTTCAGCCCAATCACAATAAGCTTTACCTGCGTTGGGCTCATCTTTAAGAGCCATCTTAGTGGTTGGATGTAAAGACAGCTCTGGCAGCACTGATTTTAAAATATTGGCAGGCGGGGTGACGAACGTATCATCAACATGCAAGCTTTTGCTGGCAGGATGATAGGCCAACAACGAGCTGGCATGAATTTTTTCATTAGGATGAATGTAGTGTATGCCGTCAGGTACTGAGAACTCAAGCTCTGGATAACGCTCAGCGACCGCATCACTTTCTACTAAATCATCAGACCAATTGATGGACGGCACCTTTTTGATATGGCGTGCGCTGCCATAATTTACCGCCGACGGGAAGTCTTTGGCCATCTGTTCACAGTGTACGGTATGGAACGGATGTAGGTTTAATATGGCTTCAACATCTTGCCCATTATTGGTCAAACGCATCACTTCATCACGCACATCGCCGGTGAGGGTATAGCTATCTAAAAAGATAAACTTACCCGACTCAAGCTTGACCAGTGAACACTGAGTGCCGATATTAAGAATGCCACCGAGCTTAAATGAGCCGCGGATATTCCAAAAACCAGATCCTAAATCAATTATTTTATCTGTCATATTTTTCTCTTTATTTATGGTTATTACTTTATTTATAGATATTAAGGGTTGTTGGGTTTAAATTTAATTGAGATTTAATTCTAGTTAAGTCATCTGTTATATACAGTGCTTATTCAGTTAAAGCATGTATTAAAAAAGCGTGCTCTAAAATGGTGTTTATTAAAATTAAGTGTATAAAATCGCGTGTATTAAAACAAAACGTTAAGCCTACTCAATGAGCATGGAACAGTCATCACAGCGGTAAGGCAACTTGGGCGTGATGCCAAGATCAGTGGGGCTATCGATGAAGCGCAGTCGTTGACAGACTTGGCATTGATAGCGAGTGTCATAGACATAACAAAACTTCAAAATGTGCATCAAATCATCGATAGGACCCACGCCAAGGTTATCACTTAAGTGTCGCATCTGTCTGAACACATCTGTATCGGGTTCACGTTGACATTTATTCCAAAATATCCGGCAAATCATCCGCTGTCTTGAGGTTAAAGTAGGACTAAAATATAACCTTAAAGGATCATGTTGACTCATATATGGACCTATCGATTGTTCTCGATACATGGGGTTTGATGGGGTTAACCGTTAAGATTATTGATATGTTATCGATACCTATCGCTTCATTATACGTCAGTAGGGCAGAGGAGTCAGGCGTTATCCCTTACTGCTTAGACATAAACTGTTTGAAATAAAAAAGCACCCTTTACCGTGGTAAAGAGTGCTTAAACCTTATGACATCAATCTTACATCAGTTGGTGCTTTATAGTAAGCTATCTAAGTCACGAGCTGGATCCGTTTCGCGTGCTTTAATAGCATCTTCAACGGTTAAGCCAAGAGCTTTGGCAACGCCTTCACCGTATGCTGGGTCACACATATTACAGTTACGGATGTGACGGTACTTGATGAAGTCTGGCGCATCGCCCATTGCACGAGCGGTGTTGCCGTATAACGCTTCTTTTTGCTCATCATTCATCAGATTAAACAGAGCGCGTGGCTGGCTGAAATAATCATTTGAGTCTTCGCGGAAGTCATAGTGCTCTGCATAGCCGTCAATCTTAAGTGGTGGCTCAGCATATTGCGGCTGATCTTGCCACTGTTGGAAGCTGTTTGGCGTATAGTGTGGGCGACCATCATAGTTGTTGTCCACACGTACCTGACCATCACGGTGGTTGCTGGTCACTGGGCAACGTGGTTTGTTCACTGGGATTTGCTTGTGGTTCACACCAACACGGTAACGCTGAGCGTCGGCATAGCTAAACAGACGTGCTTGTAGCATACGGTCTGGTGACCCGCTGATCCCCGGTACTAGGTTGTTTGGCGCAAATGCTGCTTGCTCAACATCTAAGAAGTAGTTTTCTGGGTTTCTGTTTAGCTCAAACTCGCCCACTTCAATCAGCGGATAATCGCCTTTTGGCCATACTTTACTTAGGTCAAATGGATGATAGGGTACTTTGTCCGCATCTTCTTCTGGCATGATTTGAACGTACATTTTCCACTTAGGGAAGTCGCCGTTATCAATGGCATTTAACAAGTCTTCTTGATGGCTTTCACGGTTCATCGCGATAATATCAGCGGCTTCAGCATCGGTTAAGTTTTTGATGCCTTGCTGCGTGCGCATGTGGAATTTTACCCAGAAGCGCTCATTGTCTTTGTTGATAAAGCTGTAAGTATGTGAACCAAAGCCATGCATGTGTCTGTAAGACGCTGGAATACCGCGATCACTCATGGTAATCGTTACTTGGTGGAATGACTCAGGTAATAGTGTCCAAAAGTCCCAGTTGTTTGTCGCTGAACGCATGTTAGTGCGTGGGTCACGCTTAACCGCTTTGTTTAAGTCTGGGAATTTGCGTGGGTCACGTACGAAGAATACTGGCGTGTTGTTACCAACCAAGTCCCAAATACCTTCATCGGTATAAAACTTCAACGCAAAGCCGCGAATATCACGCTCAGCATCAGCGGCACCGCGCTCACCAGCAACCGTACTAAAGCGGGCAAACATTTCAGTCTTTTTGCCGACTTCGCTAAAGATATCAGCGCGAGTGTATTTGGTGATGTCATTGGTCACAGTGAATGTACCAAACGCGCCAGAGCCTTTCGCGTGCATACGGCGCTCTGGAATTACTTCACGGTTAAAATCGGCTAGTTTTTCGTTCAGCCATAAGTCATCAGCCAAAAGAGGCCCACGGCGGCCAGCTGTTTTACTGTTGTCATTATCGACAACTGGTGCACCATTGCTCATGGTTAAATTGGTTGCTGAATATGGGCATTTTTTATCATTCATGTCGCTCATTGACGATCTCCCTTTATCATTAGTTTGTGGTTTTATGTACGACCAAATCGTGAGGTATTTGAAACACTTCACGAGCTAAACATTGTTAAATCATACCTAACAATCACGTTATAAAGCTATATTCTTAATGCAGGTTATCAATTTAGGGTTAATAAAGCATTACTTGATACCACATCTTAAATATAGTGTATCTCTCAGGTCTTAGCAAACCCTTTAATTTATTGATATGCAGTCTATTTGTTAATATTCATTTAACCCTATTTTCTATCATTTTAATATTAAATTAATTACAATTTTTCGATTAATTTAATCAATCCATAAAAGTTATTTATAGCGAGTAGTCAGAATAATAATAAATAGGATGATATAGTAGTCTATTAAGTAAAAATTAATTAAGAAAAGCGTAAAATATATCGATAAAAATGCTAAATATTATGTTTTATATGACTATACGGTAGAGGTGATAAACGGTATAGAAAGAATTTGGACTACCATTTTTTAAAGTATTTGTTATAATAAATGAACAATAGTTGGCTGTATAATTTGCTACTATGTTGAAAAATAAAGAATTATTAAGTTGAGAGCTACCTGATAAGTAAAATTGAGTTTGCTTTGCGGTTGGGCTCTTTTTTTATCCCCAAAATAAGCCAATGGCAAACCTCTATTGTTTAGATTTTTTATTAACTCATGAGTGTTATGGCTGGCCTATTGGCAATGTTACTCAGCTATTGAGCAGTCATTGAGCTGTGAGTTAAGCGTTTATAAGACGGTTGGTGTTTGATAGTTATTGCCGGTCACGTAAATGATAGGTGAATAGCCGACTAGACATTACGAATTGTACGAATGGTTGGATTTTAGACCAATCGTCCTAATTTAATAGTTTTAGCACCTGATTAAATGATTTTAGTGATTGAGTGAAATATGAATGACTCATTACTAGCGTATTTTAATCAGCATCCGAATTACCGAATAAGAATTTTGTAAGCAACCTGCTCTTCGTGATGTTGAGTATGTGGTGTTGTTTTCTTTTGATTTAAGGAGCTCGTTATGGCCAATACATATCAGTCTAATATTAGCGAAGGTAAGGTTAAATATGACTCAGTGCAGACGGCGTATATCAATGGCGCTTATTTGCCTGTTGATGAGTCGCTAACCACATTTGATACCGTTAACCCTGCGACAGGCGAGGTTGTGGCGAAGATTCAGCAAACAACCAAAGAACAGGTTGATGAGGCTGTAAAAGCGGCGCAAAAAGGTCAGAAAATCTGGGCAGGTATGACCCCAGTTGAGCGTGGTCGTATTTTGCTAAAAGCGGTGGATATTCTGCGTGAGCGCAATGATGATTTGGCAATACTTGAGACTTATGAGACCGGTAAAGGTTTGTCTGAAACCAAAGCGGTCGATATCGTCACTGGTGCTGATGTCATTGAATATTATGCAGGCTTAGCGCCAGCATTAGAGGGTCGTCAGATTCCATTACGTGAGACAAGCTTTGTCTATACCCGTGAAGAGCCACTGGGCGTGGTAGCTGGTATTGGTGCTTGGAACTATCCAATTCAAATCGCCATGTGGAAATCAGCACCAGCTTTAGCAGCAGGTAACGCCATGGTGTTTAAGCCATCGGAGGTGACACCACTGTCTGCATTAAAACTTGCTGAGATTTATTCAGAGGCGGGCTTGCCAGATGGTGTGTTTAGCGTAGTACAAGGTAACTATGAAGTCGGTACAGCGCTGACCAATCATCCAGACATTGCGAAAGTGTCATTCACCGGTGGTGTCGATACCGGTAAGAAAGTGATGGAAGCAGCGGCTGGCTCATCGCTTAAAGATGTGACGATGGAGCTGGGCGGTAAATCACCACTGGTTATCTTTGAGGACGCCGATATCGATATGGCGGCAGACGTTGCAATGATGGCCAACTTCTACAGCTCAGGTCAGGTATGTACCAACGGTACGCGTGTGTTTGTACCGAATTCTATCAAAGAGAAGTTTGAGCAAGCCATTGTTGAGCGTGTTAATCGCATCAAGATTGGTGACCCAAGGGATGAAAGCGTCACTATGGGTCCAGTGGTCAGCTTCAAGCATATGGACAACGTCTTAAGCTATATCGAAGACGGTAAAGCCAGCGATGCTAAATTGCTGTGCGGCGGTGAGCGATTAACCTCTGGTGAGTTTGCTAAAGGGGCTTATATCGCGCCGACCGTATTTACAGATTGCACAGACGACATGCGTATTGTGCGTGAAGAAATCTTTGGTCCAGTCATGTCAATCTTAGGTTATGACACTGAAGAAGAAGTCATTCGCCGTGCCAACGATACCAATTACGGCTTAGCTGCAGGTATCGTGACCAAAGATATCACCCGTGCACACCGCGTTATTGCTCAGTTAGAAGCAGGTATCTGCTGGATTAACACGTGGGGCGATTCACCTGCACCAATGCCAGTGGGCGGCTACAAACACTCAGGCGTTGGCCGTGAAAATGGCGTGCAAACCTTGAAACATTACACTCAAACCAAATCGGTTCAAATTGAGCTGGGTGGCTTTGAATCTGTATTTTAAGGCGTTCATTTAGTGTAAGGCGCTAATACTCACTGTGTTACCACTGCATTGAGTATCCGGTAACACAGTACTTAGCGCCTTTTTTATGTCACTGTTTTCTTCGTTTGGACGCTCAGAGTTTAGCGCTCAAAATATTGTTAGACGCTCAAACGATGAGTGTAGTGAATGAATGACGTATGTTTTAAAAATGACTCTGCTGGTTTAAAAGGGTCGCTTAAAAGGACAGGATTATGACATCAGTAAAATCAAAATTTGATTATATTATTGTTGGCGCAGGATCAGCAGGTAACGTTTTGGCCACGCGCTTAACGGAAGACGCTGATACTACAGTACTGCTACTTGAAGCAGGGCGTCCCGATCACCGTTTAGACTTTCGTACCCAAATGCCGGCTGCGTTAGCGATGCCATTACAAGGCACGACTTATAACTGGGGATATAAAACTGACCCAGAGCCTTATATGAATAACCGTGAGATGGACTGCGGCCGTGGTAAAGGCCTGGGCGGCTCATCACTGATTAACGGCATGTGCTACATCCGTGGTAATGCGCTTGATTTTGATGATTGGGCGAAAATTGAAGGTCTAGGAGAGTGGTCGTATCTTGACTGCTTACCGTATTTTAGAAAATGTGAAAACCGTGATGCGGGCGAAAATGACTATCATGGCGTGGGTGGTCCGGTAGAGGTGACAACGTCTAAGCCGGGTGTAAACCCTTTATATGAAGCTATGATTGAAGCGGGGGTGCAGGCAGGTTATCCACACACTGAAGACCTAAATGGCTATCAGCAAGAAGGCTTTGGTCCGATGGATCGATTTGTGACGCCAAACGGCCGCCGTGCATCGACTGCTCGAGGCTATTTAGATAAAGCCAAACCACGTAGCAATATTACTATTTTAACCGGTGCACTGACTGACGTTATTTTGTTTGATGGTAATCGTGCCATCGGTGTCAAAGTTGAGCATCAAGGTGAAACCAAGACCTTCCATGCCAGTCGTGAGGTTATTGTGTCATCAGGTGCGATTGGCTCACCTCAGCTATTACAGCGCTCAGGTATTGGTCCTGCGGAATGGCTTAACGAGCTAAATATTCCTGTTGTCAAAGATTTACCGGGTGTGGGTAACAACCTACAAGATCACTTAGAGCTTTATTTGCAGTACGAATGTAAGCAGCCTGTGTCTATTGCCCCTGCCAATAAATGGTGGAACAAGCCAGCGATTGGGGCAGAGTGGTTATTTATGGGAACAGGTCTGGGTGCCTCGAACCAGTTTGAGGCAGGTGGGTTTATTCGTACTCACGAAGAGTTTACCCATCCAAACGTGCAGTATCACTTCTTGCCATTGGCGGTTCGTTATGATGGCCGTAGTGCGGTTGATGCGCATAGTTTCCAAGCACACGTTGGGTCACTACGCTCACCAAGCCGTGGCCGCGTGAAGCTAAAATCACGTGATCCAAATGAGCATCCAAGTATCTTGTTCAACTACATGTCAACCGAGCAAGATTGGCGCGAGTTTAGAGAGGCGATTCGTGTGACTCGCGAAATAATCGCTCAGCCTGCTATGGACCCATATCGCGGTAAAGCCATTTCGCCGACAGAAGATATTGTCACTGACGAGCAGCTTGATGAGTTTGTACGTGAACATGGCGAAACGGCTTATCACCCATCTTGTACTTGTGCGATGGGGTATCACGATCAGGCGGTTGTTGATGCCGAAGGTCTGGTGCATGGCATGGAAGGGCTACGTGTGGTAGATGCCTCTATTATGCCAAACATCATCAGCGGTAACTTGAACGCGACGACGATTATGATTGCTGAAAAGATTGCCGATAAGATGCGCGGTAAGAAGCTACCACGTTCGACAGCGGACTATTATGTAGCAGATGGTGCGCCAATTCGCGGCGAGCCGATGCGTGCTGTTTAATTAGCTTCCGCTGATAGCTATTAGTATCGGTTGATAACTGTTTTACCGTTATTTTAGATGGTCTGCTATTTAGATTTAAGGCCACTAATTTGACTGCTATTTGTAATTTGTAGTGCTCAGAGCATTTGAGCCTCATTTTAGGCGGCGTTGCTTGCCATTGTTAACTCTATTTTGTTGTGCTGGTTTTGTGGAAAAGAGGCCAGCAGATGATGAGTAAGCAACCGCTATTTTTTTATTTTCAATTTTTGAGGAATTTACATGAACAGTTCACCCTCAGGAGACATGGAAGAGACCCCTGAAGTCTTAAGTGTGAATAAGACGGTGTTTATTGGCTCTGCTATTGTCTCTATCTTACTTATCTTTTGGACAATCGCCTTTCCAACCTATAGTGAAAATCTATTAAGCACTGCTATGACGTGGGTATCAGACGGTTTTGGCTGGTACTACATGCTAGTGGTTGCAGCTTATAGTATATTTTCCCTATTCGTGGGAATGTCACGCTATGGCGACATTAAGCTTGGTCAAGACCACGAAAAAGCGCAGTTCCCATTCTTAACGTGGGCGGCGATGTTATTTTCAGCAGGTATCGGTATCGACCTGCTTTTTTTTGGCGCATCAGAACCGTTAATGCACTATTTAACCCCGCACAGTGGGCTCACACCTGAAAGTGCACAAGCAATGCGTGAAGCCTTGCCTCAGACGTTCTTGCATTGGGGTCTGCACGGCTGGGGTATTTATGCCTTGATTGGTATGACCTTAGCTTATTTTGCGTACCGTAAAAATATGCCATTGGCACTGCGCTCCGCATTGACTCCTATATTTGGTGAACGATTAGTCAAAGGCTGGCTTGGTGATAGCGTTGATACATTTGGTGTGGTGTGTACCTTAATGGGTATCGCAACCAGCTTGGGTATTGGTGTGCTGCAGGCAAACGCAGGCTTAACGCACGTGTTCGGTCTGCCAGACAGTAAGACGGTTCAAAGTGTGATTATTATCTTAGTTGTCGTTGCAGCTGGTTTGTCAGCGATGACTGGTGTTGAAAAGGGTGTTCGCCGTTTGTCAGAGTTCAACATGATAACTGCGACCATGCTGTTAATCGCTATTTTGCTCCTAGGTAACACCACGCACCTGCTTAATGCCTTTACTCAAAACGTGGGTGATTATTTCCAAACTGTTGTCGCCAAAACATTTGATGTTTATGCGTATGAAGGCGCAGCGGGTGCCGAGTGGAAGTCATGGTGGACTATCTTCTTCTGGGCATGGTGGGTTGCTTGGGCACCATTTGTGGGTCTGTTTATTGCGCGTATTAGCCGTGGACGTACGCTACGTGAGTTTGTATTTGGTGTGATGTTTATCCCGCTAGGCTTTATCTTTGCTTGGTTCTCAATCTTTGGTAACTCAGCGATTGACTTCGTCGCTAATGGCGCAACAGAGTTGGGCGAAATTGCGATTAATAACGCTCCTATGGGTATGTTTGCCTTATTTGAGCACTATGCGTTTAGCAGCATCTTATCATTTGCAGGTGTTATCATCGGCCTAGTATTCTTTATTACCTCTGCTGACTCAGGTGCTCTAGTACTGGCTAACCTAAGTTCAAGAGGCTTAACCAGTGATGCAGATGCGCCAGTTTGGCTTCGTCTATTCTGGGCAGCAGCGACGGGTTTGATTACATTAGGCTTATTGTTTGCCGGTGGCTTTACATCACTACAATCAGTGTCTGTTATTGCCGGTCTGCCTTTTTCTGTCATCCTAGTGATGTACATGATTGCCATGTGGAAGTCACTTAAAGAAGAGGGCAACAAGCGTAAGGCAAATGCTGTTGATACCGCGAACGTACTTAATAACGGTAAAAGCTGGAAGGCGCGATTACAGCGTATTGTTAGCTTCCCTAACAAAAAGCAAGTACAACGCTTCTTGGATAATGTGGTGTTGTCAGCTATGCAGGAAGTGGAGTCTGAGCTAAACACTGAAGGCTTAAGCACTCAGCTTATTGAGCGTACTGTTCAAGATGGCGGCTTTGAAGGCTTGCGATTAAAAGTGGGTCATGGCACCGAAGATGACTTTATTTATGATGTGTGCCTAGTCAGAGCGGAGCGTCCTAACTTCACCTTAGCAACATCAAGTAAGCAAGCTGAATATTACTATCGTGCTGAAGTGTTCTTAAATGAAGGTTCTCAAGAATACGACTTGGTAGGTTACACAAAAGAGCAAGTATTGGTGGATATCTTAAATCAATACGAGCGTCATATGCAGTACCTACACTTAGGGCGTTAATTTTTAACTGACTAACATTCTAATTATTCTTGGATTAAAAAACGCACTCTTATGATTAAGGGTGCGTTTTATCTTTCACTGTATTAGTTTTAAGTTTTAAAGATAAAAAATTAACACGGCACGCTATTTGAATAACGTCTTAGTGTGTTAAATTATGGCAATTCGTCATGAGGGCTTTTATATGTCACCAACTGTGGTCGCTTACCTCTACCTAGTCTGTGCCATAACCTTTGAGATTATCGGCACTACTTTTTTGGCAAAGTCGCAAGAATTTACACGGCCATTACCGACGCTTGCTTCTATTGTTTTATACAGTATATCCTTTTATTTATTGACCAAGACGCTACGAGTCATACCACTAGGTATCGCTTATGCGTTGTGGGGCGGGATAGGTATTTGCTTGACCGCATTGGTTGGTTTGGTGGTATTTAAACAAGCCATAGATGGACCAGCTGTACTGGGTATCGGTCTTATCGTCGCAGGTGTGGTGGTGTTAAATCTGTTTTCATCGAGTATTGGTTAGCACTTTATTAACCACAAGCATACGAAATCAAGTTAAGATAAGTTTGGCTAAGCTAGTCTAGTCTCTACTATCAATAATTACCGGATAGCCATTGTGTTCAATCACGGTGGCTTTCACCCCATATAAATCTTCAATGGTATTTTGAGTCAACACATCAATGGGCTGGCCGGTTTTAATGATTTTACCTGATTTCATCATGACTACCGTATCGGCAAATTGTGCTGCCTGATTTATATCGTGAATGACAATAACGATGGTCTTTTTATCGGTATGCGCCAGTTTGCGCAGCGCACGCATCAGTCTGCCTGAATGATACATATCCAAGTTATTTAATGGCTCATCAAGCAGCAGATAAGGTGTGTCTTGACAGACAATCATAGCGATGAGGACACGCTGTCTTTGCCCGCCTGATAAGGTGGCGATATCGCGTTGTGCCAATGACTGCAGCTCAAAGCGCTCGATAACTTCTGCTACTTTTTGGCGATCAAGTTCAGTGGGGCGTCCTTGGTGATAAGGATAGCGACCAAACATTAACAGCTCAGCGACACGCAATCGGCCTTGGATTTCATTACTTTGGGCAAGAATGGCCACGGTTTTGGCCAGTATTTTGCTACTGCTGGTAGTGATGTCAATGTCGCCAAAATGAATGCTGCCGGATTGAAGGGGTTGCAAGCGTGACATGACACTAAACAAGGTTGACTTACCGGCACCATTGGGGCCGATTAAAGCAATGACTTGCTCATCTTCGAGACTAAGATTGATATTGTCTAAGATCAGATGAGAGTCAATATGATGGCTAACGTTTTGAAGAGTAATCATAGTGTTATCAGCTTAAGTCGTCAGTTTGGGTAGTCGATCGTTTATTACCACAAGGTCGTTATGAGAGTTTGGTTGCTCGAGCGCTGGTTTGCTAAGCTCAATAGTATGGGCTATTAATAGTGTGCGCTATTAAAAATGCTAATCAAAATAGCCTAAGCCAACTGCTTACGATATTGCTTTAAAATTAGCGCAATAAATACAATACCGCCTAACAACTCAATCACTACAGCCAATACGCCGGCCATGCCAAGTACCTGCTCAAATAGAGCTTGCCCCAATACCAGACAGATAATAGACACCAGGCTGACCAGTACCAAGCGTTCGCTGTGATACATGCTGCGGCTAATACGATTGGTCAACGCGCATACTAATAAGCCTAGGAAAATAACTGGTCCAACAAATGAGGTGGCCGTGGCAACCAATAGAGCAATAATTACCAGTAGCTTTAAGGTCAGCGCTTGATAATCAATGCCAAGATTAATGGCATAGTTACGGCCCAAAAGCAGCACATCTATTTGATAGCGCCAGCGCCAAACAAATACAGCACTGATAGCACAGACCGCTAAGCTTACCCACATCATGGTGGTATTAATGGTATTAAACTGAGCAAAGCTGAGCGCTTGCACAATGACAAAATCTTCTGGGCTAATTAAGCGGGCAACCAGATTTGATAAGCTTCTAAATAAGACGCCAAATACAATACCAACTAGAATCAAACGTGATAAAGACTGCTCAGAGCGGGTAAATAATAGGCGAAATAATAATAAAGAGGCGCCAACCATCAGCAGCAGCTCTAGGCCAAACTTCAATAGCGGCTGATGCGTGAAAATATTAACGGTGCCCAAAAAGTAAATCAGAACGCTTTGGATAAGCACATAAAGCGCATCAAACCCAAGTAGCGATGGCGTCAAAATAGGGTTATGCGTCAAGCTTTGAAACAGTAGGGTAGATACCCCAATACTGTAACCGACAATCATGAGCGCAATCAGCTTTTGGCTGCGAAACGGAATCACAAAATCCCAGTTGCCGTGAGCATTGAGACTAATAAACAACACGCAGCTGACCACAGCCAGTAATAAGCTTAAGCACACTGGCTTGGTCCAGACAGCTGAGGGTTGTGGGTCAGCGTCAGTCTGTGCTGAGGATGAGTGTTTAGCAGAAAATATCGCAGTCATAGTCGGCCTCACCCTTTAAGTCCCTTCATTTATTGGCGGTTGCGGTTTAGGCTTGCGTAACAGCAACCATAAGAAGATGGCTGCACCAAACACGCCAAATACAGTGGCAATCGGAATCTCAAACGGATAGTTGATACTGCGACCAATGATGTCGCACAACAGCACCATACTGGCACCGAGTAGGGCAACAGCTGGCAAGCTGCGACGTAAGCGATCACCCATCATACGGCTGATGATATTGGGTACCACCAGACCAACAAAAGGAATGGCGCCGACGGTTACCACAACCACTGAGCTAATCATGGCTACAGTTAATATCACAAACCATATCAAGCTTTGTTTGTTAACGCCTAAATTAGTGGCTATGGCGTCACCCAATCCAACGATGGTCAATTTATCAGCCAATAAATAAGCAATAAAAGCTAAGCCGCCGGTTAAGTAGAGTAGCTCATAGCGGCCAGCCAACACCGAAGAAAAATCACCAAAGCGCCAAATAGACAGCATTTGCAATGACTCTGTCTGAAAGGCCATAAAGGTGGTGACCGCTTCGATAATACCGCCGAATACAATACCGACTAAAGGTACCATCAAGATATCTGTCGCAGGCAAATACTTAATAAGGCGCATGAACACAAACATGCCGGCAATCGCACATAAGGTCGCAAATAGCATTTTACCGAGCAAAGTGCTGGCAGGAAAATACAAGCTAATCAGTAATAGTCCCAGTCCGGCACTTTGAGTGGCGCCAACCATGGAGGGGTCAACAAAGCGGTTTTTTAATACCACTTGTAAAATCATACCCGCAACCGATAATGAGGCACCGGTTAAGATAATGGCCACAGTGCGGGGGAGGCGACTGACCAATAATAGCTGCAAATCATCACTTTGAGACTGCTGGGTGATGGCCTGCCACAGTCCAGACCACGAAAAGTCAGCCACACCCAATGACAAACTCATTAAGATAAGCAGTGCTAATAGCAGCATGCTTAAGGCGTTCAGCAGTAAAGGTGACCGCTTTGTTTTGGGTTTGCTAGGCTTGATGTAAGTGGCTGTCGATGATATTGGCATAGTGGCAACAAACGCTCAGTGATAATAGGGGCTAAGTTTGGGTTTAGATGACTTATATCTGATGATGAATAGCTTATGGCCAATAGTAATGAGTTAGTTTAGCCATAGATCTCATTAATCAGCAGCGACTTTAGGGGCTTTGCTCATCGCTTCAGTCACAGTCTTAGCATCAGTCATCCATTGATAGTAGCCGCCAAAAGCGAGGTAGGCATCTGGGCTTAAATAGACGATGTGATTGTTTTTCCAAGCTTTAGTTTGATGTAGCAATGGATTGTCTAACACTTCTTTTGCTGCCAATCCTTCTTGGCCAATTGCCGCTGATCTGTCCAAAACAAACAACCAGTCTGGATCCACTTTTTGAAGGTATTCAAAAGAAACAGGCTGACCGTGTTTTGAGTCTTCAATAGTGGTGTCAGCAGCTGGAATACCAAATACGCGATGTACAAAGCCTAAGCGTGAGCCCTCGCCAGCAGCAGAGATCTTATTACCGGCAACTGAGATAACCAACCCGTTACCCTTGCCAGCACTGGCTTCTTTGGCCTTAGCAATGGCATCATCGACCTCTTGCTGTAATTTGGCGGCTTGCTCGCTCTTATTAAACAATTTGCCTAAATCAGCTAAGCGCTGCTTGCCCATCTCATAGGTCTGATCGGCCGCTAACGTCATATCAGCAGTGGGCGCCATTTTATTTAGTTCCTCGAACTTAGGTGCCATGCGGCTACCAATTAAGATCGCTTGTGGTTGCAGCGCACTTAAGGCCTCAAGGTTTGGCTCAAATACCGTGCCCACATCAGGACTGTCTGAGCTGACTGCGGCTTTCAAGTTGTCTAGATATAAGTTGCTTGGCGCACCATCGACAGTAATACCTAAAGCGGCCAGATCTTGTAATAAGGTCATGTCATATACTACGACAGGGCTAGGATTAGCTGGTAGCTCGACATCGCCGCGAACACTGTCAATCGTTACTCTGGCATTATTAGCTTGGATGCTGGCTTGCGCGTTGTCATTATTTTGAGTTTGCGCAGTTTCGGCGGCAGTTTCTGTATCTGTGGCACTGTTTTGCTCAGTTTCGGAGCCTTGTGGCGAGCAGGCAGCCAAAGCACTAGTCACCATTAAAGTTAGCAACAAAGACTTGGTTTTTTTAAACGGGCTGATTGAGGTGTGAGCTGTTGAAGGGCTAAGTGTTGAAGAGTTAGATGTTAGGTTAAACATAAGACCTCTCTGGTAGCATCGAATTTGCTAATGTAGATGATAAATTTAAACTATCGGATAGGGCTGATTGTCAAAACAGCTTTAGATGAGTAAAAAGTTTGTTTATAAAATTAAATGTTAAAACCGCTGCTCATCTATTAATATTCATTAAATTTGATTCTTATGATACGTTTTTTAATCAAGAAACAAATGATAATTATTCGCATTAAATTTTGGTAGTGGTTTTTGTTTATTTTTCGTTATAGCTGCTATCATTGAGTTTTCGTAACACAATAAAACTATTTTTAACCCCTGTATGCATCAATAAGGAGAATATTATGACGGTTACTATTTGGCACAATCCAAGATGCAGTACTTCACGCAATGCGTTAGCGTTATTAAAAGCTTCTGGCTATGAGCCTGAAATTGTGGAGTATTTAAAAAATCCGCCGACTGCTGAGACCTTAAGCTCATTACTTGAGACAATGCAGCTATCGGCACGTGACATCATGCGTAGCAAAGAAGCGGTATATAGTGAGTTACAACTGGATAATGCAGAGTTGACAGAGGCGCAGCTGATTGAAGCGATGGTAGCAAATCCTATTTTAATTAACCGTCCTATTGTTATTACGGACAAAGGGGCGGTGTTGTGTCGTCCTTTAGAGCAAATCTATTCAGTATTAGACGATAATGCAGTGGCTGAATTTGAAAAAGAAAATGGTGATATTTTGCGTCGTCCTAATTAGTCGTCATTCTAATTAACCACAAATTTTTAATGGCTTGTTAATGGCCAATATAATAAGGGCGCTGTGATTACAGCGCCCTTATTTGGTTAATACATTATTGATTTTATAAACTATTTAGCCGATTAGTCTTAGCCGATTAATCATTAACTGGACTGCTAGGCTTATAGTTTGAACTTGAAGGTTTTGCAAACACCAGTTTGACCACTTGAATAGCGACGCAAACTGCACCAAAGATTAATACTAAGTCACCACCGGTACGGATCCAGCGTAGGGTCTGTAAGAAGTCTTGTTGCATAAAGCCTTCACTGCGCGCATACCATAGACCTTCATTGACAGAAGCAAATACCTGATACACACCGATTGGTAATAAGCTGGTCGCAATCATCAACATTAGGCCGGCGTTTAGTGACCAGAAACCAGTTTTGATAAGTTTTTCATCAAACACATAGTCGGCACGGATATAACGCATCACCAGTAACACAAAGCCCAGTGCTAAGAAGCCGTATACCCCGAATAACGCAGCGTGTGCGTGAACCGCTGTGGTATTTAAGCCTTGTAAGTAGAATAAAGAAACTGGTGGGTTAATCATAAATCCGAACACACCGGCACCTAACATATTCCAGAAGGCAACCGCCACAAAGCACATGATTGGCCATTTAAGCTTTTGCATCCAAGGGCTCTTGTGCTGCATAGACCAGTGCTCATAACCTTCATAACCTAATACCACTAATGGTACAACTTCTAGCGCACTAAATGACGCACCGATGGCCATAACAGGGGTAGTGGTACCTGAGAAGTATAAGTGGTGAAAAGTACCTGGTACACCGCCAAGCAAGAATAGACCTGCTGAAGCGATTGAAGATGCGGTCGCTACTTTTTTGTTCACTAAGCCTAAGTTATAGAAGATAAAGGCCAATGAAACGGTTGCGAATACTTCAAAGAAGCCTTCAACCCATAAGTGAACTACCCACCAGCGCCAATATTCCATGATGGTTAAGTGAGTGCGCTCGCCATAGAACAAGCCTGAGCCATAGAATAAGCCGACACACACCACAGAGGCAAAGAAGATGGCCAGTAAGTTGTTATCACCTTTTTGTTTTAGTGCTGGTAACACACCACGGGTCATTAATACTAACCAGATTAAGATACCAACCCACTTTAAGATCTGCCAGAAGCGGCCTAGGTCAATGTATTCGTAACCTTGATGTCCGAACCAGAAGTTGTATTTGGCAGGCATAATCTCTGCAATAGAGAAGTATTGGCTAGCAAATGAACCGACACAGACAATGATTAACGCAACCCACAGGATATCAACGCCCAGCTTTTGGAACTTAGGATCTTTACCGCCATTAATAATTGGGGTTAAGAATAAGCCTGCCATTAAGAAGGCGGTCGCAATCCAGAATAAAGCAGACTGAATGTGCCAAGTACGAACCAAGGAGTAAGGTAGGAAGTCTGATACAGGGATACCGTAAAACTCTTGACCTTCAACGGTATAGTGAGCAACGAAGCCACCGATAAACACCTGCGCCACGAATAAGGCAACCACTAAGAAGCCATATTTCGCCAACGCTTTTTGTGACGGTGTTAATGCAATTTTAGTCAATGGATCGGCATCAGGAGTAACAAGCTTGGTGTCTGTCTCTTCACGGCGTAAGAATGCCCAGCCCCAGATTAATAAGCCAACACCAGCAATTAAAAACACCACACTTGCAACCGACCAGAAGATATTTTCAGTGGTTGGTACGTTATCAATTAATGGTTCTGGTGGCCAGTTATTGGTATAAGTGGCTGTGGTACCAGGACGTTCTGCTGAAGCAACCCAAGTTGTCCAGAAGAAGAAGTTTGTTAATTTTTCACGTGCTTCTAGACTGGTGATGGTGTTGTTTTTCATCGCAAAGCTTTCACGAGATGTTTGTAGCTCTGGATCATCACCATATAGACCAATATAGTAGGGTGCCACTTGATTGATAGCAGCAATACGAGTGTCAGATAGCACCACAGTATTGTTGCTATCAACCGCGCTGGTGCGATACTCTTTTTTCAATTGTGCGTTTAGTACGGCTTGCTGGTCTTCAGTCGCAGACTCAAAGTCTGTGCCATACAGCTCGTTGGCACGTATGTCTCGCCAAGCCACCAACTCTCTATGTAGCCAGTCTGCAGTCCAGTCAGGTGCCTGATAGGCGCCATGTCCCAATACAGACCCGAGCTGCTGACCACCAGTACGTTGCCAAGCAGATTGTCCATCTAAGATATCGTCTTTGGTCAATAAGGTTTGACCAGAATTATCGACGAATTTATCAGGAATAGGGGGTGCGGTGCGATAAATCTCAACGCCACCCCAACCTAATAGGGAGAAGGTGACGACAAGAATGGCTATTAAGCCCCACCAGTACTTTTTGTACTCGCCCATGTCTTGCTCCTATATTTAATTTAATGGTTTAAATCTAAGGGTTAAGGTTAAGCTAAGTGAATAAAGCGCGACTCAGTGAGTGACAATCAAAACTGTGATAGCCCAGACTTATAAAAAGATTACTTAAAAATGAATCTTTAAACATAAGCGTCGTTCTAATCGGTATTTGTCTAAAATCGAGGTGTTTCAGCTTATTAAGTCATTCACCTGATTAGCTCATTCACCTGAGTAAAGAAAAGCCAGTCACTTTATTCGAGAACTGTAAAACTTATTTCAGTAAAATTATAACATTCATTTAAAATGAATGTTATAAAGATTCTCGTTTTATTACGCTATTTTTACTGAGTCAGATGACTGCTCAGTAATGAGTGTTTAAATAATCAATTAATGGGTGAATGCCCGAATCAGCGACTCCAATCTCTTGAGCGACTAAACGACCTTGTTTGTCCAATATCGAAATCAGATTGGAGTGATTGATGTCTCCGTTATCTGCAAACTGATATTTAATGTTTAAGGTGTTGGCTAACATACGGGTATTGGCTTCGTTACTACGTATAAGACGCCATTGATCGCCAAGCTCATTGTGTTCAGCATAGTTATTCATCACTTCTACCGTATCGCGCTCAGTATCTAGTGTTGCTAATACAAATTCTGTTTCAGCACGCGCCTCGTCTGACATCTCTTTTTCTATTTGCTTCATAGCACGCACTAAGATAGGGCAGGTATGCTGACAGCTGGTATAAGCCATCACCACTACTTGATTTTTGCCTTGCAGGTTATCAAGCTCAAAGCTACGGCCCTTGTGGTCAGTCCATTCGCCGCCGACTTGATAGATAGAGTAGTCTTGTCCTAGCGCTTCTGCAGGCTCATGCGAGTTCATGTCCATGTGCGTCATGGCGCCATGATCTTGGTGCTGCATATGCGTTTGTTCGGCATCTGATTGCAATGAAGCATGGGTTGCTGTTGTGTGCGCTTGTTCAGGATGTGCCTCTGAGCTTGACTGACTGCAGGCAACGGCTGTCAACGACACACTGGCAATTAACGCAGCTTTTATACAAACGCCTATCAAAGGCTGCGCCGAGTTATTGAGCGTAGATGATGAGCGCAAACCATCAGGTGACAATGAGCGATCAGCGTGAGCAATCGGGTGTTTCATAATAAATTCCTAAAAAAGCAAAAGAGCCTAAACAACTAAAAGGTCTAAATATCAAAAAATCCTAAATGATGAAAATGGCAGGTGTTAGTATTTAGCACAGCGAAAACCAAGACTGCTCACGGTATATTTCGCCTCTAAACTTGAGCGAAAGCCGTAGCGCATAAAGGCAGCATAGTCACTTGGATCGACAGCACCGGCAGCACCAGAACCACAAAACATTTGCTGATTTAAGTTGCTATCAGCACGCGATTCACCGGTGACAAGACTGTTATTAAAGTTCTCTGTCCATTCCCAAATTAGACCATGCATATCTTTCACGCCCCAGTAGTTGGCAGGGCTTTGACCGACTTTGTTAAGTGTTTGATTATTGCCGGCAGATTTGCTATACCATTCTAGAATGCGCTGGTTATATCCTGGTTGTAAGCTGCCATTGATGTGAGTCTCTGACGCTTGTGCCACATATTCCCACTGCTCAACAGTCGGTAGTCGTTTACCTTGTGCTTGGCAATACTGATTTGCTGCGTACCAAGATACATTGACCACTGGCTTGTCAAAATCAGCTATTTTGGGGGTATAGCCTCTATCGGCTTTAAGCCAATGCTTGAGGTATCCTTTGTCCGCAAAAATAGACGCAATTGACTGCTTTTGATAATTGCGATTGTTTTTCAAAAAAGCATAAAACTGAATGTTGGTCACCGGCGTTTCATCAATTTTGAAGTCATTGACTTTGACCAGTGGTGAGTTTTTACTTAAATATAAAGGTCGATAAGTCCCTGCTTTAATGGGGCGCTCTTTGGTTGGGGTTAGCTTAGATGTCTTGTGCGATGACGCGTGTGCAGTCGGCATAAATAGGCCAGTCTGTGCTAGGTTAAAACCGGCCACTTGATTGGTCGCAGATAGCCCAACGCTGATAGCAACATAAAGCCCGCCGAGCATTAGCACGCGCTGCGACTGCCTAAGCGTTGAGATCACAAAATGAGTGCGGTTACAATGATTGCTAGCTGACATAAGAGCCTCTACCAGTTCACTACGAATACGAGCGGTTATTTATTGACGATTATTCAGACAATAAGTGCCTATTTGTTGTGTTTTTAGCATTAACAAATAGGCACTGTATTATCGATACATATCAACAATGGTTGAAGATGATTTACTGCTAACGACTAGCGTTTGGCTTTGACATCTTCTGGGGTGATTTCACCACCTTTGTTACCCCAGCTGTTCATGACATAGGTCACAACGTTGGCAATTTTTTCATCATCAAGCGCAACCGCTGGCATGACGCTGTTGTACTCTTCACCGTTAACCGTGATTTTGCCGCTTAAACCATGCAAGATAGCATCAATAGCGCGAGTTGGATCTTCATTTAAGTAATCAGACTTCGCCAATGGTGGGAAGGCTTTTGGCACGCCAGTACCATTAGGTTGGTGACAGGCTGCACAGTTACTGTCGTAGATAGATTTACCCATGGTGATGCGTTCTTGTAAGTTTTTGGCGGTCACTTGAGGTTTAGGCTTATCATTTTTGCCAATACTTTGAGTGGCTGAGCCTTCAGGTAAGTAAACCTGCTCTTTGACTTTGCCTGAGTATATTTTCTTATCTTCTGGTCCATCGACTTTAAGGATACCTAGCGCGCCTTTGTTAAAGGCACGGAAGATAGAGTGGTCAACCATCACGTATTCACCAGGAACGTCTAGTTTGAACTCCGTGATTGCAGCGCCGCCTGCTGGAATGAGCGTGGTTTGAACGTTTTGGTTCTCAGCTGAGCCGCCTTCCATATTTACTTTGTCAAAGATTTCACCGATAACGTGGAAAGAAGACAGTAAGTTTGGACCGCCGTTACCAACATACAAGCGAACGGTTTCACCCACTTTTGCTTTCAGTGCGTTTTCACCGGTTAAAGCGCCCACTGAGCCGTTAAAGACAACATAGTCCGCGTCTTCTTTAACGGCTTTTTCCATATCAAACGGTTGTAGCCCTTTATCGCCATAATCACCTTTGGTATAGAAGTCGCCCTGCATGACGTAGAACTCTTTATCCACTTTAGGCAGACCTTCTTCAGGCTCAACCAAAATCAGACCATACATACCATTTGCAATGTGCATACCCACAGGTGCCACAGCACAGTGATACACATACAGACCTGGCTTTAACGCTTTAAAGTTAAATTGAGTGGTGTGACCAGGTGAGGTAAATGATGACGCTGCACCGCCGCCAGGACCTGTCACCGCATGCAAGTCAATGTTGTGCGGCATTTTAGAGTCGGGGTGATTGGATAAGTGAAATTCAATTTCATCACCTTCGCGGACACGCAGGAATTGGCCAGGTACTTGACCGCCAAAGGTCCAGAAGTTGTATTCCACGCCATCGGCTAAGCGCATGGTTTTTTCAACGGTTTCCATTTTAACGACCACTTTGGCAGGGTAGTCTCTGTCGATAGGTGGTGGTACTTCTGGCGCATGGGTTAACACCGCGTCGACAACCGGTAATTCACCTTGTTTGCCATCAGAGGCTTGCGCTTTTTTGTCTTCGGCTTGTGCAGATGCTGCAGTCGCACTGCTGTCTTTGGTATCTTCGCCGCAGCTAGCCAAAAATGTGGTACTTGCTGCTAATAGGCAGGCGAGTGCTAACTTAGAGTATCGATGTGGAGATTTCGATGTGGAGAAAGAGTTTAATAAGCGCATGGTGTCCTCCGAGCGTTAAGTTTAAAACATATATTTAAAATGAATGTTTATAAGATATATTATAAATGAATGTTTAGTGTTAATCGACTGTTATTGTTACCGTTTATTAGAAATTTGAGCACCTAATAGTTGATAATTTTTATTTACTTTTATTTTTACTTATGGTAGCTGATTTTAGGTCGGAAGCACTTAAAAGACAGGGCTTTCAAAGGTATTCAGATAACAATCAATAATTATGATGATTATGATTCTGGTAAATGATTAAAACCAATCCCCCAAAAGTAGTATGGGCTTTAAATTTATAATGCTTTTGCTCAATATTTAATGCATTTATCTTTTGGTATATTCACCTTAACTAAACAGTGACTAGGCTAATCAAACAGCCAACCTATCCTTAAGTAAGGAGAGATATCATGCATGCAAAAGAGCTGCTTGAACTTGAACGTCGAGATATCAGAGCGCTCCACTATACGTGGATTGCCTTTTTTCTAACCTTTTATGTCTGGTTTAACATGGCGCCTTTGGCCACATCTATGCTGGCGACAGAGGACTATTTGACACCAGATCATATTAAACTATTTTTGATTGCGAACGTTGCATTAACCATTCCAGGTCGAGTGGTGGTCGGTATGGCCCTCGATAGATTTGGTCCGCGTCGTGTCTTCTCAGTATTGATGGTCGTGATGGCCATACCCACATGGTTCTTTGCCTTTGGCAACTCTGCCATGCAGCTGTTTGTCGCACGACTGTTTATGTCGATTGTTGGCGCAGGCTTTGTGGTCGGTATTCATATGACTGCACTTTGGTTTAAGCCAAAAGATATTGGTTTTGCTGAAGGGTTCTATGCGGGCTGGGGTAACTTTGGTTCTGCTGCTGCTGCTATTACCATTCCAACAGTTGCTTTACAGTTCTTTGGTGGGGATGACGGTTGGCGCTGGGCGATTGCGTTATCGGGTTTACTCATGGCTATTTACGGTGTCGCTTATTGGTTTTTAATCACTGACGGACCTACTGCCGATACGCATAAACGCTCTAGAAAAGCAGGTGCCTTAGAAGTATCTACATGGCGTGATTTATGGCTTTATTGCCTGTTTACCATCCCGTTATATGGTGTACTAGGTGTACTGGTGTACCGTACTCAGTCGATGGGTTTTTTGAGTGAGACAGGCGCAATCATTTGTTATGCGATCATTGCGTTATTAGTGATTTATCAGATTTATAAAGCTCTGAGCGTGAATATACCGATGCTTAAGGAAGGTATTCCTGAAGATGATAAATATCCATTTACCTCTGTTGCAGCATTAAACGTAACCTACTTTGCCAACTTTGGTGCTGAGCTTGCAGTCGTATCTATGCTACCAATGTTCTTTGCTGACACTTGGAAACTTAACCCAACCACGGCTGGCTTGATTGCATCAACTTTCGCCTTTGTTAACTTATGGGCGCGTCCATTAGGCGGATATATCTCAGATAAAATCGGTAATCGCCGTTTAGTGATGCTTATTTATATGTTTGGTATTGGTATTGGTTTTGCGTTAATGGGACTACTTAATGAAAGTTGGCCGTTGTTTATCGCCGTTGTCTTTACCATCTTATGTTCGGTATTTGTGCAAGGTGCTGAGGGTGCAACTTTTGGTATCATTCCTGCTATCAAGCGTCGTCTAACCGGTCAGATATCTGGTATGGCAGGTGCTTATGGTAACGTAGGTGCGGTATTCTACTTATTCTTATTTACCTTCGTTGACCCAAATCAGTTCTTCTTTATTATTGCCGGTGGTGCTTTCATATCATGGTTGGTCTGCTACTTCTGGTTAAAAGAGCCTGACGATGCCTTTGGCGATGAATACGCCATGTCATCGGTTGACCGCCAAATTGCTGAACAGGAGCGTTTGGCTCAAGAAGGTAGATAAGTACGACTATAGATCTTGATAGATAAGCCTTTTTAAGTATGCAGTTTTAGATAGTAAAAAGTAGCCCAATCTAAGACTGGGCTACTTTTTCATGAGAGACAGACAGTGATATAAGCGATTTTGGTATTCAAGAGGATAAGTTATTAACAGCCCATACTGCTACATCAACACGGGTACGCAGATTGGTTTTGTTCAAAATATGCTTAACATGTACTTTCACCGTTGACTCTGAGATACCAAGCTCATTTCCGATCATTTTATTGCTATGACCTTTGGCAATCATCTTAACAACTTCGAGCTCTCGGCCAGTTAAGTTGGTAACGATATCATCTAAATTGGGTGTGCGTAGTGCTTGTGCCAGTACTGCCGCCAGACGGGAGCTCACTACCAACTCCCCGCGCAGCGCCTTACGGATATCCATAGCAACTTGTTCTGGTTGCATATCTTTTAGCAAATAACCATTAACGCCAAGCTTTAATGCACTATGAATATCATCGCCACTATCAGAAACAGTAAACATCAAAATTTTGGTCTTAAAGTCCTGCTCATGTATTCGCTTAAGTGTGTCGAGACCACTTAATCCTGGCATATTTTGGTCTAAAATAATGAGATCGACATCGTTATCTTGTAGGTAGCTTAGGGCCTCTTCGCCGCTGCCCACATCAGCAACCACATCAAAATCAGGCTCTAAACTCAATAAGTCTGCCATGCCACGTCGTAACATAGGATGATCATCAACTAATAGGATTTTGGCAGGGGAGGTGGACGTATATATTTTAGGGCTCATAAGGATTCATATCTTAATATAAAAATTAAAATTAAAAGCAAAAAAATTAAGTCTTTAGGGATAATCCTAATTCGTAGTGACATTCAAATAGGATAAAAACAGTCATTTTTTTGTCTGACTTGGTTGTATTTTGTTTTTATCACTATTTTTATAATGAGGACACGTCCTAACTTGATGACTCATTAAAAAACTCTGGTGAGAACCGAACTTCTACCATTGTACCATTTGGCACGTTTTCTGCTATCTTAAATGTTCCTCCCAAACTTTGAGCACGTTGCTGCATAATCATGATTCCATGATGATGGGTCTGGTCAAAGTCATGAGAAATGCCTGCTCCATTATCGCTGATACGTAATATTGTGTCATTGCTGTTTGGCACGTATTTAAAACTGATATTGACTTGAGTAGCATCAGCATGCCGACAAATATTAGATAGCGCCTCACGGGTAATCTGAATAATGTTTACTTGTTCGGTTGCACTTAAATTTAATGAGATAACTTGATTGATAACATGAATATTAAATCCTCCTTTTTCAGAAAACTCTTCAGCTGAATTATGTAACGCCTCATCAAAGCTATCATCGTTAAGACTCAATCTAAATGTTACTAACAAATCTCGTAGGTGCTGATATGCAGAGGTTAGCCCATCTTTAATCTTAGTAATGGATGTTGTTAAATTATCAAATTCTGGACTTGTGCAATGATGGTTAATCAATTGCTTTTCCAAAATAGAAACCTGAATTTTCAAATAAGACAAAGACTGTGCCAACGAGTCATGAAGCTCACGTGCAATGGTCGCTCGTTCCTCTAACAATATAATTTGATGCTCTTGCTGACGTTGTTGTAACAAATACATTGCTGTAGCAATAAAATTTGCTAATGCATGAATGGCATCATTATTATTGGCAATCACTAAGTCAGCCATTTTTATATCGTCTGGTGTATAAATCACAGGCTCTTCAATCAGCGGGATTTGGTTGGTCTCACATGCATCCTGATTATGATGAATAACAGGTATGTCTTTTGATGCTAATCGACGGCTGATCCCCAGGTTTTTAGGTCTCACTCTCAGGTCCCCATACTGCGTTTTATTATGATGTATAGGGAAAGACTTAGTGTGTTGATTGTTTTTTATCAAGCACTGCTCACAGGTTGTGGTTGAACACAGCTCTTTGAGCTCACGGCTGTGCAGAGAAATAGCATCTTTGTCATTATTGACCGTATCGCTTTGAATACATAGCGTCAACTCAAGCTCCGGGATTATCTCACTAAATTTAACAATTAAACTATTTAGCTCGCTGATGCTAATTTGGTTTTTTGCCAAGCGCTTAGAGAAATCGTAGAGTAGTGTGAGTACCTGATTGGCTTGGGTTAGATGAGCCGTTTTGGTTGCTATTTCATGCTCTAAATGATTGTGATTGGTTTGAATGGTATCAGCCATGGCGTTAAAAGAATTGCCCAGCTCTCTAAACTCTGAATATCCCTCTATATCGATACGCGTACCAAGCGCACCAGATCTAAACTTCTTCTTAGCATTTACTAAGTTTTTGACAGGTATTAGTACGTTACGGCGTAATTCGCGTAGCCCAAACCACATAATAAGTATGGTAATAAAAAGAATAAACAGTTGTAGCTGTTGTTGGTAGGCTTGGCGCGCCTCATTTCTGTATTGTAATTCACTAACTAGCGTATCTACTTTTTTTAAATAAGTAAGAGAGTGTTGATAAAACTGTGGTGAGTCTAAGTTCAAAAGCAGAGGCTCTAGCTGTTGATGCCACTGTGTATTAATACTAGATAGCTGATAATCAATATCTGTATTTTTATTTTTATATTTATCTTGATATTGGTTCAAAAACGCATGACGACGCTTCATATCTTTGATGAGATGATTCGCCAATATTCTTTTTTTAGTATTATCAGTCTCATTGCTTAAGGCGTTTGAGCCTAGCTCATTAAGCATCAGAGTGTCTAAAGAGACAGAATCTGACGCCAATAAAAAATTGAGACGGTAGGTGGCCATTCGCATCGAGCCTGCTACATTAATAGCTTGTGCATCTTCTTTGGCTATCCATGCTAAAAACCCACTGCTGATACTAGATAACACCAGCAATAAAGTGACGATAAAAGCAGCGTACCAAGCACGATTGGGAAGAGAGTTGGATAAGCATTTAGACATAGTATAGTAAGTTCAAGTAGTGTCACTGTAAACAGCGATAAATTATAATTTCGATATATATTTTTGATATACCACTAAAGTCTTACTTAACAAGTATGAAAAACCATTACCTCTATATGAGAGTCTATTAAACCCTAATACCCATATAAAAATAAAGTGAGTTAGCGTAATTTAAGATACTGCTTAGAAAAAGGGTTTGGTTTTAACCTTTCTTAATAAGTAAATAGGCGCTGATTATCATAATAGCTGAGGTAAATATGAAAAATAAAAACAAGTTTAAAGGCGGTAGAGTCATTACAGACTGGCAGCCAGAAAATAGACAGTATTGGGAAAGTGGTGCTAATAAGTTAGCAAATCGTAACTTATGGATATCAATCCCCGCATTATTACTGGCATTTGCAGTTTGGATGGTATGGAGTGCTGTTATTGTACGCTTACCTGATATAGGTTTTGAGTTTGATCAAGCTCAGTTGTTTTGGTTGGCGGCGTTACCTGGTCTTTCGGGAGCGACTTTGCGTATTTTTTATTCCTTTATGGTGCCTATCTTTGGAGGAAGACGCTGGACAGCCATCTCAACAGCCTCGCTTATGATTCCTGCTTTATGGATGGGATTTGCGGTACAGAATCCCGATACGCCATTTAGTGTATTCGCTATCATTGCTTTACTGTGTGGCTTTGGTGGCGGTAACTTTGCCTCGTCAATGTCAAATATCTCATTTTTTTATCCAAAAGACAAACAAGGTACGGCGCTCGGGCTTAATGCAGGCTTGGGTAATTTAGGCGTTTCAGTGATGCAGTTTCTGATACCTGTGGTTATTGGTATGGGTATCTTTGGTGCATTGGGTGGTGCACCGCAAGTAACCAGTGCGGGTAAAACATTGTATTTACAAAATGCTGGTTTTGTTTGGGTGCCTTTTATTTTTCTGGTCGCAATTGCCGCATGGTTTGGCATGAATGATTTAACCTCAGCCAAGGCTTCCTTCAAAGACCAAGCCATTATCTTTAAGCGCAAACACAATTGGATTATGTGCATTATTTATATGGCAACATTTGGTTCGTTTATTGGGTTTTCAGCCGCTTTCCCGATGCTAATTAAAAACTCATTCCCTGAGATTGATGCTCTGAAATTTGCTTTCTTAGGTCCATTTGTAGGTGCAATATTTCGTCCACTAGGCGGCTGGATGGCAGATAAATTAGGCGGTGCGCGTGTCACCTTTTGGAACTTTATTATTATGGTATTGGCTGTCGCCGCTGTCATGTACTTTTTACCAAGTGATATATCTCAAGGCAGCTTTGTCGGTTACTTTATCTCATTTATGGTGCTATTTATCACCACAGGTATCGGTAATGGCTCAACGTTTCGTATGATTCCCGTTATCTTTAGAACGTTCCATGAAAAATTAGGTACTAAAGATGTAGTGACTGAGTCTAATAAAGAATCAGCAGCTGTGGTTGGTTTCACCTCTGCTTTTGCTGCTTATGGTGCATTCTTTATTCCTAAAATGTTTGGCTCAAGTCTAGGTGCACAGGGTACTTTTATTAGTTTAATTGTGTTTTATATCATTTGTATCATATTAACTTGGTGGTATTACAGTCGCAAAAATGCGCCGTTCCCAAGCTAATAGTTAGGCTCTATTATTTGGTTTTTTACTAGAGCTTAAAATAAATGAGTTAGCCAATAGTAAAAACCTATCAAGTATAAAAGTGTCAGATTTATCATCTGGCACTTTTTTATTATTTATATTTGCATCATAAGTGCATTTTTAATTTTCGTGCAGTCTTGTTAAGGGCGATATCGATAATCCAAATACTACCAAAGGAGTAGCTATCTGCTCATGTTAGATAATGGCAAGGGTTTTTAGTAGCACCTACAATTGTGACTATGAAAAAGTTTTTTATGGCGCTTAGGTATTTATTGAGACATGATTTAAGTGTTTGTCTAAGCCTTTGATATCGGATTAATAACCTAGAGGATAGCAATATGAGCCATTTACTCGACCAATTCCGTTTTTTTAAACGTAAAAAAGGGGAGTTTGCTAACGGCCATGGTGAAGTGCGCGATGAGTCGCGTGGATGGGAAGATGGTTACCGTAACCGCTGGCAGTATGACAAAGTCGTCAGATCTACGCATGGCGTAAACTGTACCGGCTCTTGTTCTTGGAAAATCTTTGTTAAAAATGGTCTGGTGACTTGGGAGACGCAGCAAACCGATTATCCACGCACGCGCCCAGATCTACCAAACCATGAACCACGTGGCTGTCCTCGTGGTGCAAGTTATAGTTGGTATATGTACTCAGCCAACCGTGTTAAATATCCAAAAGTGCGTAAGCCATTATTAAAACTATGGCGTGCAGCCAAAGCACAACACGCTGATCCAGTTGATGCATGGGCCAGTATCGTAGAAGACCCAGCCAAAACCGTTAAATACAAATCAAAACGCGGTATGGGCGGCTTTATTCGTTCTACTTGGAGCGAGGTAAACGAAATCATCGCTGCCAGTAACGTTTATACGGCCAAAACTTACGGTCCTGACCGTATTATTGGTTTCTCGCCAATTCCTGCCATGTCTATGGTCAGTTATGCTGCCGGTAGCCGCTATTTGTCGCTTATCGGCGGTGCCTGCTTGTCATTCTATGACTGGTACTGCGACTTACCACCAGCGTCACCGATGACATGGGGTGAGCAAACTGACGTGCCTGAGTCAGCAGACTGGTACAACTCAGACTACATCATCGCATGGGGCTCTAACGTTCCGCAGACACGTACGCCTGACGCTCACTTCTTTACTGAGGTGCGTTATAAAGGTACCAAAACAGTCTCTATCACACCTGACTATGCTGAAATCTCAAAGCTAACCGACCTTTGGTTAAACCCAAAACAAGGTACAGACGCGGCTGTGGCTCAAGCATTCTGTCACGTGATTATCAAAGAGTTTTATCTAAAACAGCCAAGCGATTATTTCATTGACTATGCCAAGCGTTACACCGACATGCCAATATTGGTCATGTTAGAAGAAGACGAGAGCGGTAGCCGTCGTCCGGGCCGTTATCTACGTGCATCAGACTTGGTTGATGGTTTAGGTGAAGAGAACAACCCAGAGTGGAAAACCATTGGTCTAAATAGTGACGGTGAGCTTGTGTCACCACTGGGCTCAATTGGTTATCGCTGGGGTGAAAAAGGTAAGTGGAACTTAGAGCAGAAGAGCGGCTCAACCGGTAAAGATATCGACTTAACCCTAAGCCTAAAATCTGACGGCGATGAGCAAGAAGTATGTGATGTGACTTTCGATTACTTTGGTCATACTGAGCACCCATACTTCACAGCCGTACCAGGTGAAGCGCTACAAGTTAAACGCATTCCTTGTAAGACGGTTACTTTAGCAGACGGAAGCACTGTCAAAGTTGCAACTGTATTTGACTTAACCGTGGCTAACTTAGGTGTCGATAACGGTCTAGGCGGCGAGCACGTCACTGACGATTATAACGACGCTACCGTACCTGGCACGCCAGCATGGCAAGAAGTCATTACTGGTTTATCACGTGAAAAAGTTATCCAAGTGGGTCGTGAGTTTGCGGAAAACGCACACAAAACACATGGTAAATCGATGATTATCATCGGTGCCGGTATGAACCACTGGTATCACCTAGATATGAACTACCGCGGCGTGATTAATATGCTAATGCTGTGTGGTTGTATCGGTAAATCAGGTGGCGGCTGGGCACACTATGTGGGTCAGGAAAAACTACGTCCGCAGACCGGTTGGTTGCCTCTAGCGTTCGTTTTAGACTGGCACCGTCCACCACGTCACATGAACGGCACAAGCTTCTTCTACAACCACAGCTCACAGTGGCGTCATGAGACAGTTTCAGCGCATGAAATCTTATCGCCTCGTGTAAATAAGAAGTTCTTCCCAGAGCACATGCTTGATTACAACATTCAAGCCGAGCGTGCGGGCTGGTTACCTTCAGCACCACAGCTAAACCGTAACCCGCTATCTATTGCGGCTGCGGCCAAAGCGCAAGGTAAAGAGATTGAAGAGTATGTCGTGGATTCGTTACATGAGGGCAGCTTACGTTTTGCCTGTGAGTCACCTGACAATCCTCAAAACTTCCCACGCAATATGTTTATCTGGCGCTCAAACTTACTTGGCTCATCAGGTAAGGGCCATGAGTACATGCTTGAGTACTTCTTAGGCACCAAAAACGGCCTAATGAGTGAAGAGAACTTGCCAGATGGCTTGCGTCCTAAAGAAGTGGATTATGTGGAAGAGGGGCCAAAAGGCAAGCTTGATTTGGTAGTAACCCTAGACTTCCGTATGTCGTCAACTTGCTTGTATTCAGATATCGTGTTGCCAACTGCGACGTGGTATGAAAAAGATGACATGAACACCTCGGACATGCATCCATTTATTCACCCACTAACCGCAGCGACTGACCCTGCTTGGGAATCAAAAACAGACTGGGAAATCTATAAAGGCATTGCAAAAGCCTTCTCAGAAGTATCAGTGGGTCACCTAGGCATTGAGACAGATGTAGTCACGCTGCCGATGCAACACGACAGCCCAGGCGAATTAGCACAGCCATTTGGCGGTACCGACTGGAAAACAGCGGGTGAAAAACCAATACCTGGTAAAAACTGCCCAATGATTAAAGTGGTTGAGCGTGATTATCCTAATACGTATGCCAAATATACTTCTCTAGGTCCTGCGCTTGAGAAATTAGGAAACGGTTCAAAAGGCTTGAACTGGGATATGACCAAAGCAGTCAAAGACTTAGGTGATTTAAACCACCGTGTAACCACACCGGGTGTATCAGAAGGTCGTCCACAAATCTTTACTGCTATTGATGCGTCAGAGACCATCTTAATGCTAGCGCCTGAGACCAACGGTGAAGTCGCCGTCAAAGGCTGGAAAGCATTAGAGGCATTTACCGGCCGTGAGCATGTGCATTTAGCGTCTGCAAGTGAGCACGAAAAAATCCGCTTTAGAGACATCGTTGCCCAGCCGCGTAAGATTATCTCAAGCCCAACATGGTCGGGCCTTGAGTCTGAAACCGTAAGCTATAACGCAGGCTACACCAACGTTCATGAGCTGATTCCTTGGCGTACCATCACTGGCCGTCAGCAGTTCTATCAAGATCACCCTTGGATGCAGGCGTTCGGTGAGCAGATGCAGCAGTATCGCCCACCGATTGATACCAAAACCACGGACATTATGAAAGACGCTAAACCAAATGGTAACAAAGAGATTGTACTGAACTTCTTAACGCCGCACCAAAAATGGGGCATCCACAGTACGTACTCTGAAAACTTATTAATGCTAACGCTCAGCCGTGGTGGTCCGATTGTTTGGTTATCAGAAAATGATGCTAAGTCAGCCGGTATTGAAGACAACGACTGGATTGAAGTATTTAACGTCAACGGCGCGATTACAGCACGTGCGGTCGTCAGTCAGCGTGTGAAAGATGGCATGACCATGATGTATCACGCACAAGAGAAACTGGTCAGCATTCCAGGCTCTGAGCAGACCGGTACCCGTGGCGGTATCCATAACTCAGTCACCCGTACTATCTTGAAGCCAACACACATGATTGGTAGCTACGCGCAGCAATCATACGGCTTTAATTACTACGGTACCGTGGGCTGTAACCGTGATGAATTTGTTGTGGTTCGTAAGATGTCGAAAATTGATTGGTTAGAAGACAAACCAGACGACTCATTACCACAACCATTACCAACGACTTTGGAAGGTTAAGACAACCTTAAACAATTTAATTTGGAGCACACACCCATGAAAATTAGATCACAAGTAGGCATGGTGCTTAACCTCGATAAATGTATCGGTTGTCACACCTGCTCAGTTACCTGTAAAAACGTTTGGACCAGCCGCGAAGGTATGGAGTACGCATGGTTTAACAACGTTGAGTCAAAGCCGGGTATTGGTTATCCCAAAGACTGGGAGAATCAAAACAAATGGAAAGGCGGCTGGATTCGTAATGCCAATGGCACGATTAATCCGCGTATCGGCGGTAAATTCAGAGTGTTAGCGAACATCTTCGCTAACCCAGATTTACCAGAGATCGACGATTACTATGAGCCGTTTGACTTTGATTATCAGCACCTTCAAACCGCACCCATTAGCAACCATCAGCCGATTGCTCGCCCGCGCTCTGCCATTACCGGTAAACGTATGCAGAAAATCGAGTGGGGTCCTAACTGGGAGGAAATCTTAGGGTCAGAGTTTGAAAAGCGTCGCCGTGATAAAAACTTCGACAACGTACAAGCAGACATCTATGGCGAGTACGAAAACACTTTCATGATGTATTTGCCACGTCTGTGCGAGCACTGCTTAAACCCGACCTGTGTGGCGTCTTGCCCAAGTGGTGCGATTTATAAGCGTGAAGAAGACGGCATTGTACTGATCGACCAAGACAAGTGCCGCGGCTGGCGTATGTGTATCTCAGGCTGCCCATACAAGAAGATTTACTATAACTGGAAATCAGGTAAATCTGAAAAATGTATCTTCTGTTATCCACGTATTGAAGCGGGCATGCCGACAGTCTGTTCTGAAACCTGTGTTGGCCGTATTCGCTATCTCGGCGTGCTTTTATATGATGCCGATAAGATTGCAGAAGCAGCTGCAACGCCAAACGAGCAAGACTTATATCAAGCGCAGTTGGATGTCTTCTTAGATCCAAATGATCCAGAAGTCATCGCTCAAGCATTAAAAGATGGCGTTCCTCAATCAGTGATTGATGCGGCTCAAAAATCACCAGTGTACAAACTGGCGATGGATTGGAAACTGGCACTGCCATTACACCCTGAGTACCGTACGCTACCTATGGTGTGGTACGTACCGCCATTATCACCGATTCAAAATGCAGCAGAAGCGGGCAAGGTAGGCATGGACGGTCTGATTCCAGACGTAGACAGCTTACGTATCCCACTGCGTTATTTGGCCAATATGCTAACTGCTGGTGATGAAGAACCCGTACGTATGGCACTAAAACGCCTACTTGCAATGCGTAGCTATAAGCGTATGCAATTGGTCGAGAAGCAAGAAGTACAAAGCATCTTGGATGATGTGGGCTTAACCAAGCTACAAGTCGAAGAGATGTACCGCTACTTAGCGATTGCCAACTATGAAGACCGTTTTGTTATCCCAACCGCACATCGCGAAGAGGCCATGAGCGATGCGTTTGCAGAGCGTAACGGTTGCGGCTTTACCTTTGGTGAAGGCTGCTCAGGCAGCAGTGATACCAGCATGTTCGGTCAGAAGAAGGCCACACGCCGTGACTTCATTGACACTGTTCAAAAGTGGGAGATGTAGCATGACAGACGTTATTCAAAACACAGCTTTTGACACCGATGTTAATCAAAGCGAAGCAGCAATGCCAACCATTGCAGACTCTGATATGAAAATTCTCAAAGTATTGAGCCTATTGATTGATTATCCAACCAATGAGCTGTTTGAAGGTGAAACGCTGGCAATGTCGAAAGACATTGTTAGTAAGTCACCACTGATTAGTCCAGAGGTGCGCACTCAAATCGTAGCACTAATCGATGAGCTGATTGAAATGGGCTCTCTTGAGGCGCAAGCACAATACGATGGTTTGTTTGAGCGTGGTCGTTCGCTGTCTTTATGGTTATTTGAACATGTGCACGGCGAATCACGTGACCGCGGACAGGCTATGGTCGATTTGATGGGTCAGTATGAAGAAGCTGGCTTTGTGATTGATCAAAAAGAGTTGCCTGATTATCTGCCGATGTATTTGGAGTTTTTGGCTTATCAAGCGGCAGTAACTGGCGATGAAATCAAAATCCGTATGGATATCGCTGATGTCAGTCACATCATTGCGCTACTTGCAGCAAGACTTAAAGACAGAGACAGTTTGTATGAAGGCTGTTTTAACGCACTGCTACAAATAGCGGGCAAGCCACTAGACGCCGTTAAGGCATTAGAGGAGCAAGTGCAACAAGAGCAACGTGACGATACGTTTGAAGCGCTTGACCAAGAGTGGGAAGAAGAAGTAGTTGATTTCTTGGGTGCGCAGCAAGAAGAGCGTTGCCCATCAAGCACTCAAAACCTCGCAAAAGGTATTGCAATAGACCGTAATGTGATGCCACCAAAACAAGTCGATGCCCCTGTGCATTGGGTAGATTTCGATAAACCGAAATCCGTTAAACAGCCTTAAGGAGAGAGAGGACATGAATATTGCAGATCCTGGTGTACAGTCTTTGGCCAACTTAAGCTGGCTACAAATATTTTTATTTGGCATCTACCCATACATCGCCTTAGTAGTCGCCATCGTAGGCACTTGGGTACGTTTTGACTTGTCACAATACTCGTGGAAGACCGGCTCATCACAGATGCTACGTAGTAAAGGTATGCGCGTTGCGAGCAACCTATTTCACGTCGGTATTATCATCGTATTGCTTGGTCACTTATTTGGTATGTTAACGCCGCACTTTATTTATGAGCCATTTATCAGTGCGGGTAACAAGCAAATCCTAGCCGTTGTGGTCGGTGGTATCGCTGGTGTTATGTGCTGGATTGGTATGGTGATGCTGATGTGGCGCCGCTTTACCGATGATCGTATTTCGCATACCTCATCATTTAGTGACAAGTTAGTATTGGTGTTGCTGTTTATCCAGTTGAACTTGGGACTGATTTCAATCTTTACCTCGATGCAGCATCTAGACGGTCTCACCATGATGAATCTTGCAGGCTGGGCACAAGATATCACTATCTTAAGACCTTGGCATGCAGCAGCTCGTATCGAACAAGCTGACCTGATTTATCAGCTGCATATGGCACTGGGTATTACGCTGATTATGATTTTCCCGTTCACACGTTTGATTCATATCATCAGTGCACCAGTGTGGTATTTGGGCCGCCGTTATCAGATTGTTAGACAAAAACAATCGCAATAGAAAGCCTTACCAAAGTGATACAGGATTGAGTTGGTGATATAAGTTTATAACATGAATTTAAAATGAATGTTATGATAAAATAGTCGGTAATTTAGATAGGCATCTAATTGACAGGTATCTAATTTATGTCGCTAGTCATCAGTAAGCTTGATAGCGACATACTTAACCCACCAACTCATGATTGCATCACTTTCATCGATACGTTGATACGTCTATAAGCTAATGACACTAAAACGTTGATAAGCGGCTTATCGATTAGCAATCATTAAGGATATAACGATGGTTTCTCCCAAAACACTAGAGGTTGTTAAAGCAACGGTTCCTGTATTAGAGGAGCATGGCAATACGATTACCACTGTTTTTTATAAGAATATGTTTGCCGAGCACCCTGAGCTACTGGATATCTTTAATGAGACCAACCAAAAGCTTGGGCGACAGCAGACTGCATTAGCGACAACGGTATTGGCAGCGGCTAAGCATTTAGAAAACCTAGAAGTGTTATTGCCACAAGTGATGCAAATTGGTCATAAGCACCGTGCGTTACAGATTAAACCTGAGCATTATCCAATCGTTGGCCAGCACTTATTGGGCGCAATTAAAGAGGTGCTAGGCGATGCGGCAACCGATGAGATTATCAATGCTTGGGCTGAAGCCTATGACGAGATTGCTTCTGTCTTTATCAAGGTCGAAGCAGATATGTATCAAAATGCCATGTGGTCAGGCTTTGTACCTTTCAAAGTGGTTAAGAAAGACATCACAGGCTCAGATATTGCTGCTTTCACTGTTCAGCCTGAAGACAATGGCTTTGATGTCAGTAAGCTACCGTTAAAAGCCGGTCAATACATTACGGTCAAAACCGACCCTAAAGACAGTGACCATATTGCCTTAAGACATTACTCATTGTATTCAGTCGATAGCAGCGACGGTCTAAAGTTTGCGGTACGCCGCGATAATAAAAACGCGTATCGTGGTCTGGTATCAAACCACTTGCACGACAACGTTAAAGTTGGCGACACCATATATCTATCGGCGCCAGCGGGCGACTTTGAGCTCAATCAATCACTGATTGAACAAAACGATGTACCATTGGCGTTTATTAGCGCAGGCGTAGGTATCACACCCGTATTTGCCATGTTAGAGGTGCAGGTTAAGACCAATCCTAAGCGTCCTATCATCTGGGCTTATGCGTGCCAAAATCAGGAACACCATGCCTTTGATGAGCGTGTGAATGCTTTGCTCGAGCAAGCAGAGCAGGTTCAGAAAAACACATTTTATTCTGAAGACAATCAGCGCCTTGATGAGACATGGCTAAAAACATTACCCAATCCTGCAGATGTCTATGTGTGCGGATCGATGGCATTTATGGACAGCATGATTGATGGACTAATGACGTTAGAGCACAGCGGTGACAACTTACATTATGAGCCATTTGGTCCAAAAATGAGCCTAAGCGCAGGATAAATTAATTTACTAAATAATCATTAAAGCTGTTTAGTTATACAGCGCCATTATAAAGCCGACTAAGCGTTAAATGCAAGCTAAAGCGTTGATTGCTCAATCGGCTTTGTAATGAATATGACTCAATGGAGTACAACATGACGGCAACGACTTACGATCCAAAACAGGCGGCTGATGACAACATTCGTATTATGCCAACCTCTGATGATTTGAAGAAACCGCATTCAGATCAAGAGTTTATCGAAAAAGCATTGGCTGAAGAGCATAGTAATCATAAAAATCTGATTGCCTCTAGCCGTGAAGAGTTGCCTACTGTGACTGTTAATGGCGTGATGATTGACAAGCAAGCCATTGCTCAAGAGTTACAGTATCATCCAGCACCTACCAAAGAAGATGCGTTATTTTTAGCAACGCAAGCATTAGTAGTTCGTGAGCTACTAAAAGATGCTGTACTTAATGATGAAACGCTTGGTCAAGAAGCTTGGAATAGCAACGAAGAACAAGCCATTTCAGATTTGATTGATAAAAACGTAAATGCAGCCACGCCTGAAAATGAGGTGTGTGAGCGTTACTACGAGCAAAACAAATCTGATTATAAAACTGCACCGATTATGTCGGTACGTCATATCTTGCTAGCCAGTCTTCCAGAAGATGGGGAAGAGCGCTTAGCACTTAAGAAACAAGCGTACGAGCTGATTGAGCAAATTAAAAACAGCAACAATCCAAGTGCTGAATTTATCGAATTGGCTCGTCAGTATTCAGCATGCCCATCAAAAGAGCAGGGCGGAGAGCTGGGTGTACTGAGCCAAGGTCAGACAGTGCCTGAGTTTGAGTCCGTGGTATTTACTATGGATGAAGGGTTAGCACCAAGTCCTGTTGAGACCCGTTATGGCTTTCATATCGTCGATGTGATGGATAAGCAGCCAGGTGTTCAGCTTGACTACTTGCAAGCCAAACCTGCTATCGCTAATAAGCTCGCGCAGCAAGCTTTCCATCATGGGCTATGTGATTATCTATATACGCTTGCTGAGCAGGCGTATATTGACGGCATTCAAATGGAGCTTTCTCAAGAAAACATATATCGAGGTTAAAGGGTAACCATGAAACGTATTGAACAACTTCAGCCATTATCCCGAGAGCATCATTTGGGACTGGTGATTTCTAATCATGCCAAACAATGTGCCAATGATGTTGAGCAGATTGCCAAGCATTGGACCGCATTAACCGATTATATTAATCATAATATGGACAATCACTTTAAGGTTGAAGATGATTTGATATTGACCACACTGGCTCAGTATCAACAGCAGCATCCGAAAGTAGCCGAGGTCATGCAAAAGCTAACCGAGCAGCACAGTCAGTTATATCAGCTAGTGACACTAGATAGCTTAAGTGCTGCACAAGTGCGTGAGCTGGGTACTGCGTTATATGATCACATTCGATTTGAAGAGCGTGAGCTGTTTCCCTTAGTTGAGCAGCTGTTTAGCGAGCAACAATTACAAGCCGTTTATGAAGCCAGCTCGAGTAATGCCAAGCGTATCGATGAAAATCGCTAATCGTTGATAGCCGTTACTAAGTGGCGATAACTATTACTAAGTGCCGATAACCATCCATAACCTCACACCCTTATGTAGGCCATGACTTTATATCATAGCTAAGGTAAGATGCATTAAGAAAGAGACTTTATTAAGTTATAGATTGTAGGAAAGAATGGACTTTAAGTTTAAACCAGATAGAGGATACAAGATGCGACTTATCAGCCAACATTTGATCAAACCCCATCAACTGCACTGCGGCGGCAAAGTAATGCTATCAGCAGCAGTAATATCATTACTGACGGCCTGTGGCAATAGCAGCCCAGTAGAAGCTCAGCAAGCGAATAATGTTCAGCCAGACCAGCAGGTAGAGCAGCAAGTAGAGCAGGTCAGCGCTAATCATAGTGACTTATTGCAAGGCGTTTCTGCCACTGTGTATAAGGACCCTAACTGTGGATGCTGTACAGAATGGATTGATTATGCCCAAAAGGCGGGCATGCATGCTGCGGTTCAGCATCCACAAAATTTATCGGTATTCAAAGAGAAGTATCGTGTTCCACCACAAATGCAGTCGTGTCATACTGCTGTGACTGAAGATGGCTATGTATTTGAAGGACATGTACCGGCGAAATTTATCGCACAGTTCTTAGATAATCCACCGGCTGATGCGATTGGTCTAACCGTACCAGGTATGCCGGTCGGCAGCCCTGGCATGGAAGTTGATGATCAGTTTATGGCCTATAAGGTGTATCAGATTAACAAAGATGGCTCTGTTATTGAGTTTGCCAGTGTCGACACACCACAGCAGCAGCTATAACCAGATTTATGAATCGGCCTGTTCGGCTTGCTCTGCTTTGTGTATCAATTGGAAGGTATAGTCAGCCGCGGCTTTGATTTCATCGACACTGAGTTGTTGCTTGCCACTTAACGCTTGGCGCCATTTGCGAGCGCCAGGCAGCCCTTGGAATAGACCCAACAAGTGGCGAGCAATAGAGGGCAGTGGCTCACCATTGGCAACTTGCTGTTCTAAATAGGGATAGAGCTTATCTAGTATGTGCTCACGGCTGATACTAGGTTCACCCCACAGCTGCATCGCCTCTGACAGGATATAGGGATTATGGTAGGCAGCACGTCCTATCATCACCCCATCGACTTGTTGCAAGTGCTGTTTGATTTGCTCGATGCTGTCTATGCCGCCATTAATTTCGATATCGAGCTCGGGGAACTCTTGTTTTAGTCGATACACATCATCATAACGTAGGGGCGGAATTTCTCGGTTTTGCTTCGGGCTTAATCCTTGCAGCCACGCTATTCTGGCATGAACGATAAAGCGCTGACAACCAGCTTCAGCACTGGCAGCCACGAAGTCACGCATAAACTCATAGCTGTCATACTCATCAATACCAATGCGGTGCTTAACCGTTACTGGAATATCTACTTCAGCCTGCATATGACGCACTAAGCTGGCGACGGTATCCGGCTCTGCCATTAAACAGGCGCCTATTTTATTATGCTGCACTTTGTCTGAAGGGCAGCCCACATTAATATTGATCTCATCAAAGCCACGCTGCTGTGCAATAACCGTGCACCGGCTCATCTCGCCAATATCAGCACCGCCCAGTTGTAGTACTAACGGATGTTGAATATCATCATAACGCAATAGACGATCGGTATTACCATGCAAAATGGCACCGGTTGAGATCATCTCGGTATACAAATAAACATGCGGGTTAAATAAGCGAGCAAAGTATCTATAATCGGTGGTAGTCCAGTCGATCATAGGGGCAACCGATAGGCGTTTGTTGTGCATGATATCAAGCATTTAGTCTCAAACCCTTGTGTTATGTTGTATTTAGCCTAAGCAAACATCAGCTTATGCATGGCGCTGCATTATACCATGACTGGCTGTGCAATCTGAGTCTGGCTTTCAAGCTTGCTAAAGCTGGGTATGTTATAAAAAAACCAACCCAGTATAAAGGCCATAACGCCAATAAACATCAGAAACAACCCAGGGGTAGCACTGATGCTACTGGTAAAATAAAGTATGAACCAATAAGCAGCAAACAATAGAGATACAACAATCAAATAATAGATTTTAATAAAACTTGCAATCTTAGCGATTGCTGATAGTCGATGACTGCAAATTATCCAGTTGATTAAACAAGGCCATATGATGCAGATAGACACCCAATACCATGGTAGTCAAACCCACAAAAGTAAGATATAACGCAGGAGAGAAGCTGACCACATTGGTCAGATAATACAGAGCCACCGGTAGTGCGGTACCTGCAATAGCAGAAGCACAGGTGTAAGTAATCGATAAAGAGGTGAGGCGAACTTGGGTCGGAAACAGTTGTAATAAGATCGAAGGAAATAGCCCAATCATGCCACTACAAAAGCCAAGCAAAGCGTACAACAATAAAATGTAATCACCATTGCCATAACTTAACTGGTTATAGAATATCAAGGCTTGTAGGATTAACGCCGTGGCAGCAACAATAAGCGCTCTACCTGTACCGAACCGATCGGCCATACAGCCATAAAACAAGCAGCCTATCAGCTGAAAAATTAGACCCAACAAAATGGCATAATTGGTAAAGGTAGAAGGCAAACTAAACTTAATCGCGATTAACTTCGGTAGCAATAACACAGCGACCATGATTAGGCTGGCTTGTAAAAAAGCAATAATGAGACTTAAGGTTAAAGCAAGCGGTTGATTAAAGGCAGAAAATACCTGCAAATAACGAGGCGTACTGTTGCGCTGGTTCTTTAAGGTAGTAAATACTGGGGTTTCTTTGGTATAACGCCAACAGTATAATGCTACCAAACTTAGCACGCTGCCTATCACAAAAGGAATGCGCCAGCCAAAGCTGGTCAGCTCAGCCATGGTTAGGGTGCTTAGCAATACTTTCGCAAATAACACAGCAGCCAGGTTACCAGCAATCAAGCCAGCTACTGCAAGACTACAATAAGTACTGATGCTGTGCTTTGAGGCGTGTTCGGCAATAAATACCCAGCTTAAAGGCGAAAATACCCCAAACGCCATACCTTGCAACAGTCGTGTTAACACAAACAATATTGGTGCCAGCATGCCTATTTGAGCATAAGTGGGTAAAAATATAGTCACAATGGTAGCGGCACACAAAAAGCTTAAGCTAATAAATAAAGCAGGTTTGCGTCCATGGATATCACCATAGCGTCCGATAAGCAGTCCGCCGATTGGCCGTGATAAAAAGCCGGCACTAAGCAGACCAATGGTTTGCAGTTGGTTTAACCAAGAGTTTGATAAGGCGGGAAAAAAGGCCTGATTAATGACATCAGCCAAGTAAAAGTAGATTAAAAAGTCGAAGCAACCCACCATACTGGTAAAGACGACAAACAGTATTTGTGAGGTAGGCGGAGTGACATAGTCAGATTGATTGGCTGTGTCAGCGGTCTGATCTTTGATAGAGGAGGTGTCATCAGTAGCCCCTGCCAATACCTGTCTGAGGTGTGGCGGGGTATTGTCATGTTGATTAGCAGTCATAAATGTGGGGTATCTTTATCTTGAACACCGATAACCTGTAGAGGGCTACAAGAAAGCGGTAAATTGTTATTGGCACAATATCATTGGCACTAAAAAGTAGATAACAAACTATAGTTTGCGACTGCTATTAAAATAAATATGCCATGTTGCCGATAAAGAACACATTAGCTCTAATTATGCAGTGTTAGACTAAGCTAACGCTGTTGCTATTTAAAAACAGAATAACAAGAAAAACCCTGTAAATAAACTGCTTTATAGAAAAAACTGTCATTATATGATGCCAAGCTTTAAAGCTTAAGCGAGGCATCCAAATCTCTAAATTTTGGTAAGCGGAAAATATACAAGCCAATAATAAAGCTGACCAGACCCACAAAGGTTAAATACAACGCTGGTGAGAAGCTAATCATATTGGTTGCATAAGCCAAACCAAACGGTAGTGCAGTACCGATAACCGCGTAAGTACAGTTATAGGTTAATCCGACTGCTATCACTCTGACTTCTGTTGGGAACAACTGTACCAAGATAACAGAACCCAAGCTCATGATACCCGCACAGAATCCCAAAATGGCATACATTAATAAGATGAATGAGCCGGCACTGTTTTCTAAATGATAATAAAAAGCCAGTGCTTGAATAATCAACGCAAAAGATCCCATCATCAACGCTTTACCGGTACTGCTCTTATCTGCAATTAAGCCAAAAAATACACAGCCAATCATCAAGAATAAAAGCCCTAGGTTGTTTGAAAAACTCAGCATCGACTCATCAACACTAAAGCGCATCAAAATCAACTCTGGCAGTAATAAAGCAATCACCATGCTGAGACTAGAGATAATAAAGGTCAATACTAAAGCTAAGAAAATGGCGTTAAAGCGTCTAAAGTTAAAACCTATCTCGGCCAACTTAGGCACATACTTTTTGGCTACTTGCTGACAAGAGAAGATAGGGGTTTCATCAAGCACATTCCAAAGCATAACTGCCACGAAGCTTAGCATGGCACCCCACACAAAAGGAATGCGCCAACCGCTGTCGATAAGCTGTTCTTGGGTATAAGTCGTGGTTAACGCTTCAAATAATAGGTTGGCCCCAAGTTGACCGAACATAAAGCTGGCAGTCACGAAGCTTAGATAAGTTGCCAAGTTGCTCTTAGGCACATGCTCAGCAATATATACCCAGCCTAATGGCGTATGCGCACCAAAGGCCATACCTTGAAATAATCGAGCGACGAAAAATAAAATCGGCGCCAGCATGCCCACCTGCGCATAAGTAGGTAGTGAGGCGGTTATCAAAGTGGTAATGGCAATACAAAGCAGACTCATCAGTAACGCAGGCTTACGGCCGCTGACATCCGCATAGCGACCAATCAGCAGCGCACCGATCGGACGGGTTAGGTAACCGGCACTAAATAAGCTAAACGCTTGAAGTTTGGCTAATACTGGGTTTTCATGGGTCGGAAAGAAAGTTGCACTGATGATATCCGCCATAAAAAGGTAGATCAAAAAATCAAAATAAGCCACGGCATTGCCAAAGCAAATAACCATTAATTGCTTTGGAGATAGGGAAGTTTGATTATTTGTTAAGGCAATAAAAGGCATAGTCGTCGCATTCAGTTATGAAACAATAAGAAATTTAAAGCGTAAAAGAGTGTATAAAATAATAACTTTAACCCTGTGATAGGACGTAATTACTATTAGCAGCAGCAGTAACAGTAGCAGCAGTAGCAGCAGTCTTAAAGCCATAAGCTAACTTAGCTGGCTTTGTTATTACTTAATTGGTTTATAAGTTATTCGTTTTAAGTTAATTTGGTTGTGGCTCAATTGATTTGGCTATTCTGTTTAAAACTGAATTATAACAACCAATCAATTGGCATTAACGACATCACCGTAATCCAAAAGCTGTCCATAAAGCCAACATCAGGCTCTTTTTCATGAATCACAGGCATCCCATCTTCAATGGTCTGCCAACGCAATTCATCTTGTGGTGTTAATACTAAGCGATAGGCTTGAGGTAATAAGTCTTCACTAATAGCAGCGTGCAGCTTGTCCGCAAGTTCGCTGTCTTCAATAACCACACCCATTTCAGTATTGATATTGGCTGAACGTGGGTCAACGTTATATGAGCCGATAAACACATGATGATCATCTACAGCAAACGCCTTAGCATGTAAGCTGGTAGAAGACTGTGAGCGCGCACGCCACAGTTTGTTCTCACGCTCTTCGGTACCTGCGGTTGCTTTTAGTTCATATATCTCAACCCCAGCTTTGAGCAAGGGTAGGCGCCACTGGGCGTAACCAGCATGAACAGCAGCCACATCAGTGGCATTAAACGAATTGGTGAGTATTTTAACCTGAACGCCTTGTTCTGCAAGTTTGATTAATGTAGCCACGCCGTCCTTAGTGGGAACAAAATACGATGAAATGATAGATAAATGGGTATCCGGAGTGCCTAATAGGTCTCTTAGCTTATACACTAAGTGGCTATCCACAGAGGCGTCATTGACCAACTTATCGACGTCATCATCTAAGAAAGTCATGGGTGCCCAGCGAAAAGGTACTTGTTTATTAATCAAATCAATATCGATTCGCGATTTTTGTAGCGCTTGCAAATAGGCGGTCAGGCTTTGGGCTTTATTACCGCGCTCGTCGAAGCTGATTTTATCTAACTGGCCAATAAAGTCTAGTTTGCCATTAGAAGTTTGGGTAGTGTTGGCAGAGACCGGTGTCTGTGAACTTTTATCAGCGTTGTTGTTAGTATTAGTTTGGGTATTGCTTTGAACATGGCTTTGACGCTTATCGGCTAGACTGGGTTTTACCAAGGTTTCAATATCAAACGCCAGCGGTGAGCGCCAATAGCGATCGAAGCTGTCGGTCACTTCATCAACCACATCACCGATTAATAACACATCTAAATCGGCAAACTGGTTGAATTCATTATTACTCAAATACTCGTCACCCACATTGCGGCCGCCGATAATACTTAAGTTACGATCAAAGGTCATGCTTTTATTATGCATGCGATGATTAATACGCCTAAGATCAGTGACATAGTTTAGGGTTTGTAGCTTGCGGTGTGATAAAGGGTTGACCAAACGTACGGCAATATTCGGATGGCTAGCAAAGCGCAATAAGTGCTTATCTAAAGCAGCGGTGTTATTAAAGTCATCAAGCAAAAAGCGAACAATTACCCCACGCTCAGCCGCTTGCCATAACTTCTTTAACAGTAGCTGTCCGGCTTGATCGTTGTGCCAAATATAATATTGAACATCGATGCTTTCGCGGGCCATGTCGCTTAACACACTACGTGCAGCGAAGGCGTTAGAGCCGGTAATAATTGTATGATAGCCAGATTGGTTAGGGTGCAGCTCACTTTGTTCGTTGATAGATTCGGTCAAACGAATCTTTTGGCGCTCTGTGTATGGGTTAGTGATGGGTTGATAGTTAGGGGCTTGCGCGTTTAATATGGTTTGCTTATCACCGCGGTCTGCATCTTTATAATGCGACTCTAACAGGTTGCTCAAGCGTACACTTTTAGCAGTATGCGGTTGCGCCGGCAGTGTGTTACAAGCGCTAAGCATCGGTAGTATTAGTATCACTAACAGCAGCCAAAGTGGGCTACCCATCTTCGACTCACTGTTTGGTGATAGTCGCTTGTTTGGATGTAGCCGATGGCTTAGGTTTGGGTCGCCATTTAACATGCCGTTCAAAATAATACTACCTCGTTTAATAGGGTTTGCTCAGCGATTATTACAGTTACAGTTTAGTTAATATTTAATGTCGTAAAATAGGTATTTTACACTGAACCAGGGCAGTTGGTCATGCCAAACTCAAGGCAACGCTAACTACCGACAAGCGCTTAATGCAATAAAAGATTTAAACTATTGAAATAAAAGATGTTTATAACAGGATTAAGGGTTACTTAATCCTATTACGCTACTTAATTCTCTTACATAGTGAATCAGTCATCTTCAATTGTGATGCCAGTGAACATTTCATAAAACTTAGCAAACTCTGAAAAGTCGACTGTGCCAGGTGCCTGCTGATTGCTGGCAGCACGGATTAAGCTGGCCACTTGTGCCATCACTGGGGTCGGTACTTTTTTCTCGGTCTGTAAGTCAATGGCAATGCCGCAATCTTTGGCCATTAAATCTAAGGTAAAGGTTTTTGGGAATTCACGGTTGACAATGCGGTCAGGGAAAGTGGCTAACGTCGCAAAGCTTTGACCGCTGGCCTTATTGATACAGCTTAGTGCGGCACTTGGATTGACGCCATGCGCTTTTAGCACACTCAAGCCTTCAGCGGCTGCCCAAGCATTGATTGCAAATAAGGTATTGTTGACTGCTTTCACCGCAAACCCAGCACCTGATGGACCCACGTGTACAATCAAACCGGCGAAGCAGTCAATGGCTGGTTTGGCATATTCAAGCGCCGCTGCTTCTGCACCGACCATAACCGTTAATGTACCGGCGTCTGCACCAGCCGTTTGTCCTGACACTGGCGCATCTATAAATTGACAGCCAATGGCTGCTAATTTGGCTTGGCTCTGTTTGGCTTGCTCAGGCACACCACTGGTACAATCGACCCAGACGCTATTGGCGCGCATATGTGGTAATGCTTGCTCAATAATACTGTCTACCACATCACTGGTGGGCAGGCATGAAAAGATAACATCGGCGCTGACCGCTTGCTCAAGGCTAACTGCTTGTGTGCCAAATTGCTTAGCATGTGCTTCAGCGGTCTCGAAGCTACGGTTCCAGACCATCACGCGATCAAATTGACCCACTAAGTGCTTGGCCATGTGATGACCCATGGCGCCAAGACCCAAAAAGCTAACCGATTCAATCGCTGCTTTTGGTTGAAACAGTGGGGTGTCAGGGTTTGTCGAAGGGTTTGCTGAGTTTGTATTGGTTGTTGTGATATCCATGGATGATTCCTTATCTAATAGTTATGATGGGTCTAATAAACACCTTTGAATTGTTATTGACTTGTCCTATATTTAAAAACAGAATAGCGTTAACCTAGATTAGAACAGCATAAAGTCACGCAAAATAATTAAACTATCGTTAAAATAGCGTATAAATAATTAACCATATAAGCCACTTATATAAACTGTAACGTATTTGCCATAATAATACCGTTTTTTATTCACTTAAACACAATTAGCTGATAATACTATGATAGACACCAATCAAAGCAACAAGCCGACTCAAGATAATCAGCCTGCAGGTCTAGACAATAACTGGTGTAGCGACGCATTGGATTTAGCCCAAGATTATGGGATGCAGACCATTGCGGTGCGTGCCGGCCAACATCGTAGTGATGAAGGGGAGCACAACGACCCCATCTATACTACCAGCTCTTATGTGTATGCTTCAGCTGCAGATGCTGCTGCACACTTTAACGGCACTAAGACCGGTAATGTCTATTCACGTCATACCAATCCGACAGTGCGTACCTTTGAGCGCCGCTTAGCTGCATTAGAAGGCGGTGAGCGAGCAGTTGCGACCGCTTCTGGTATGGGCGCTATTTTGACCATGTGTCTGGCTTATCTGAAACAAGGCGATCACATTGTCGCAGCTAAACAGCTATTTGGCTCCTCTGTTGGCCTGTTTAATAACTTTATGGGCAAGTTTGGTGTCAGCGTTACTTATGTTGATTGTTTTGACAATGATGCCTGGGCACAAGCGATACAGCCGAATACCAAACTGCTATTTTGTGAAACTCCAAGTAATCCTTTGGGTCAAATTGCAGATTTACGTGCTATTAGCGACATTGCGCATCAGCACGGTGCGTTATTTGTAGTAGATAACTGCTTTGCGACTCCAGCCATTCAGCGTCCGCTACAATTTGGTGCCGATGTGGTGATTCACTCAGCGACCAAATATATTGATGGGCAAGGGCGAGTACTTGGTGGTGCGCTAGTTGGTAGCGATGAGCTGATGCAACAGGCCTTTGTGGTGGTGCGCTCAGGCGGTATTAGTATGAGTCCATTTAATGCGTGGGTATTTATCAAAGGCTTAGAAACCTTAAACTTACGTATGCAAGCGCACTGTGATAATGCCAACAAAGTTGCAGCCTACTTAGAAGCACACCCTAATGTGAGCAAAGTGCATTTCTCCGGCCTAACCAGTCATCCGATGCATAACCTAGCTAAGCAGCAGCACCATCGTGAGAACTGTTTTGGCGCGATTATGGGCTTTGAAGTAAAAGCAGTTGGTGAGCACACGCAGCAGTCTGCCGCTTGGCACGTCATCGACAGCACTCAAATGGTGTCTATTACCAATAACTTGGGTGATGCCAAAACCACAGTTACCCATCCGGCGACCACCACACACTTTAGAATCTCACAGCAATCCCGTGATGAAGCGGGTGTTACCGATGCCTTGATTCGCCTGTCCGTTGGCCTAGAAGATGCAGAAGATATTATCGCCGACTTGGCGCGTGGGTTAGACAGCCTGAGTTAATCAGTTGCTGAAGTTAAGCGGTTGCTGATTAGCAACATAACTGCGCTATTTACTTTAGACAGCACGCACAGTTATCAGTATAATAACCCCATTGACGGCGACAGCCAAAACCCAATCTGTGATGACTTATAGAGGTAATTATGAATATTCAGGCTCTAATGCAACAGGCGCAAGCCATGCAAAAGCAAGTGGAAGCCAATGTTGAAAAGGCAAAAAAAGAACTTGCGGACAAAGAAGTACAAGCTGAAGCCGGTAATGGTCTGGTTAAAGTAACCATGACAGGCCGTCATGTGGTGAAGCGTTTATCAATTGACCCAAGCTTACTTGAAGATGAGCCTGATTTAATTGAAGACTTAATTGCAGCAGCAATCAACGCCGCAGTGACTAAAGCTGATGAATTATCAGACAAAACCTTAGCAGATGCGACAAGCGGCATGGGCTTACCACCAGGCATGCAAGGTCTATTCGGCTAATAAGCGCATTCACACAGTCAGCTAATGGCCTATTAAATTAGCTAATGGCTTATTAAATGAATCGCAACACCTAGGGTGGTAATGTATTTAGTTACCTCCCTTTTTTATTTTTAGCGGTTTTAATTTTTACTGATTTAGAATAAACCGACTAATAAACTCTCAGTAAAAACACGCACATAAATAGACGACAAACATAAATAGAAGACAAAGGTGATTGATTGTTAACCGAAAAATTTGATAATTTGGTTAAGCAGCTGCGGGTATTGCCAGGCGTTGGTCAAAAGACTGCGCAGAGAATGGCACTGCATTTGTTAAATGGTAAACGCCCTCAGGGCATGGCGCTGGCACAAGCGTTAGATGTTGCTATGCATGACATTATTGAGTGTCGTCAGTGTCACTCGTTTAGTGACGATGAGGTTTGTCCGATTTGTTTGGATCCGCGTCGTGATGATTTGCTGCTGTGTGTGGTTGAGACCGCTTCTGATGTGATGGCCATTGAACAAACTGCCGGCTATCGTGGTCGTTATTTTGTGCTTGGCGGGCATCTATCGCCGCTTGATGGCATCAATGCTGATGACTTAAATATCGATCAATTGGTCAATCGAGTGAAAGCCGCCCCGGTTGAAGAAATCATTTTGGCGACCAGCACCACGGTAGAAGGGCAGACCACGGCACATTTTATTGCCGAGGCCGTGCGCCGGCATGTGGGTAAAGTCACTCGCATTGCTCAAGGTATTCCTATGGGCGGCGAGCTTGAGTATCTAGACAGTATGACTTTATCGCAGGCGTTACAAAACCGCTCTTAGTGGTTTAATATTCAGCAGAGTAGTTTAATACTGACTAGCGCAAGCGTATCAAAATAAACTTATTTTTAATAACCTTTGTTTTACTTATTTTATAACATCAAGAAAGAAGGCCCTAATGACTCAGTCCGTGCATGATAAGCAGCCGAGTAAGCCAAAATTAGCATCGATTTATGATGACAGTAAGCTGATAGATATTGAGCGTATTCAACAAGATTTGCAGGCATCGACCGATTTGCCAGTGTACTGGGTATCGGACTTTGATGCGCTAGAAGCCTGTCTTGATGATTTAGAGACCCAAGATCGTATTGCGCTTGATACTGAGTTTATTAAACGTAACACCTATTTCCCGATTCTGGCACTGGTACAAATTAATACTGGTGAAAGTATCTATTTAATCGACGCACCAAAGCTTGATTTGACTGAGTTTTGGGTAGTACTTGAAGAGATGCCGCAAATGATTTGGCATGCTTGCGGCGAAGATCTCGGTATCTTTTACTTACTGTCTAACAGCCCTGAGCTCACCAATGTATTTGATACGCAGATTGCGCTGGCATACTTAACCGGTCAGCTGCAAATGGGTTATCAGCAGGCAGTAAGCCAAGAGCTGGATGTGCAGTTAGAAAAAGGCGAGAGTCAATCAGATTGGTTGGCCAGACCGCTAAGCCAAGAACAAGAAAGCTATGCCATTGATGATGTGCGCTATTTGCTTAATCTGTACGATATCTTGGAGCAGCAATTACAAAAAAATGGTCTCTATGATCAAGTGGTCGAAGATTGTCAGCTCTATGCCAAAGAGCTGTATGAGTCGGCCAATATTGAAAATGATGCCACTTATTTAGCTATGGCAGACTTTCGCTATACCGGCGAGCAGCTTGCGGTATTGCAAGCGGTATCGAGCTGGCGTGAAGCACTGGCACGAGCCACCAATCAGCCAAAAACCTTCATTCTAAAAAAACAAGCGGTGCGGGATGTGGTGCTTGAGATGCCGACCAGCATTAAGCAGTTGACCCAAAAAACAACCATGCATCGCAGCATGGTGCGCTTGTATGGCGATGAGTTATTAAGCGTCATTAGTCATGCCAGAACCTTAACCCCAGAAGAGCAGCCGGCTCGTATATTACCGCCTTATCGCTCTAAAGATAAGACCCTCTCCAAAGCAGTCGATGCCGCGGTAAAAACCTATGCCGACGATATTGGTGTACCCGCCAATGTGCTTATGCGCAAAAAATGGCTGTCGCAGCTGTATGAAATTGTGGCCTATGAATTACCGTTAACTCAGCTGCCAGAGGGCTTGAAAGGTTGGCGTAATGAGTGGGTAATGGATACTTTGATTCCTTTGATTAATACTCATAAAGAAGCGTTAAAAGCGGGCATGAATATGCCTGACGATGATGATAATCAGTCGGATAAAGAATCTGATAGTTGAGTTTGATGGTTAGCGCTTAAAGTGGCCATGTAATAAGAAATAGGAAGTTTGGTCAGCCACAGTTTTGTTGACCAACATGCCGGTATGCGATACCGGTAGCACCAAATGATCGCGCGCATTGACCAAGCGTGTTTCACTAACGAACACCGTGCCATCATGCGCGCTTTGTTCTGCACTCAATTTAGCCTTGCGCTTGTAATGGTTCAAAAATAGTTGACCCAATCCATGAGGCTTATTGCCAGCAATCACCCCCAAGCTAATCCTATCCGGTAATGGCGCTATATCCCCATCGAGCGCGCCTTGATAGGCGGCGCCTACCGCAACCGGCAGTAATCTACTGACATACTCTGCGCTAATACTGCCGTTATGCGGCGTACCTAAGGTAACGCAGCGTCCGATTGACCAATGCGGATAACGTTCAATGAAATCGCGTATCACTAATCCTCCTAAGCTGTGTCCTACCAAATACAACATATCGCTAGGATTGTAATTGGCCTCGAGCCATAGGTTAAGACTGCGGCTGTGCTCTTCAATGGGTGCACTTAAACTGTGATAATCATGCAGATGGGTGTCAAATCCTTGTGCTTTAAGACGCTTGCCAAGCACCGACATAATAAAACCGCGTTGATGCAGTCCATGTATCAGCACTACCAAAGGCAGATTGACCCGCGCAGTGGCTGGCGAGTCTGCTACGCTAAGATAGGAGGGCTTTAGAGCAGCTGGCTGTGACATAAGCGTATCTTAATGATTGGATAGATAAGCTTTACGTTAAACAAAAAAAACCTGCAAATCAAGCGATTTGCAGGTTTTTATGTAAGCTATTAAAACTAAATACTACCGTTGTGATATTACATGTAGTTTTCGATGCTAGGGCAGCTACACATTAGGTTCTTATCGCCATACACATCATCAATGCGGCCCACTGATGGCCAGAATTTGTGCTCACGGATATAGTCTAATGGGAAGGCTGCTGTATCACGGCTGTATGGGTGCGCCCAGTCTTCTGCTGAGATAACAAAAGCAGTGTGTGGGGCATTAACCAATGGATTGTCTTCCAATGTCCAGCCATCCGTACCATCTTTAACTTTCATTGCTTCTTGCTTGATGGTCTTCAATGCAGAGATAAAGCGGTCAAGCTCATGCTTGGCTTCTGACTCTGTTGGCTCAATCATCAAGGTACCAGCAACTGGGAAACTCATGGTTGGTGCGTGGAAACCATAGTCCATTAAGCGCTTAGCAATGTCTGCTTCAGAGATGCCAGTCTCTTCTTTAAGTGGGCGGATGTCGATGATACATTCGTGTGCCACACGGCCATTTTTACCAGTGTAAAGAACAGGGTAGTCGTCTTTTAACTGGCTGGCAACGTAGTTGGCATTTAGTAGTGCAGACTTAGTGGCTTCTAACAGACCATCACGTCCCATCATGGTGATGTACATCCATGAGATAGGTAAGATGCTGGCTGAGCCATATGGCGCTGCAGATACCGCAGAAGTCTCTTGTGGCGCGTTAAATACTGGCGTCACGCTGTGGTTAGCTTTGAACGGTGCTAAGTGTGACTTCATGCCGATAGGACCCATGCCTGGACCGCCGCCACCATGAGGGATACAGAAGGTTTTGTGCAAGTTCATGTGCAATACGTCAGCACCCACGTCAGCTGGCTGCATTACGCCCACTTGAGCGTTCATGTTTGCGCCGTCCATATACACCTGACCGCCATGATTATGAATCAAGTCACAGATGTCACGAATACCTGGCTCGAACACACCATGGGTTGATGGGTAAGTGATCATCAGCGCACCTAAGTTGTCGCTATGCTCTTCACATTTGGCTTTTAGGTCATCTATGTCAACGTTACCGTTATCATCTGTCGCTACCACCACAACCTTCATGCCCATCATGTTGGCGGTTGCTGGGTTGGTACCGTGCGCTGATTTTGGAATTAAGCACACATCACGATCGGTTTCACCCAATGACTCATGATAGCGACGAATCGCTAATAGACCGGCATATTCACCAGAAGCACCAGAGTTTGGCTGCATAGAGATGTCATCAAAACCAGTGATGGCTTTTAGCTGCTCTTGCAAGCTTTCGATCATATCTAGATAGCCAGTGACTTGCTCTTTTGGCGCAAATGGATGCACATTGGCAAACTCATTCCAAGTAATCGGAAGCATTTCGCTGGTTGCGTTTAGCTTCATGGTACAGCTGCCTAACGAGATCATGCTGCGGTTCATCGCTAAGTCTTTGTCTTCTAGCTTCTTCAGATAGCGAAGCATCTCGTGCTCTGTGTGATGAGAGTTGAACACAGGATGAGTTAAGATGTCATCTTCACGTAGTAGTGACGCATCTAGAGATACTTTAGCATCAGCTTCTAACGATTGCGCTTTATTAGTAAACAGTTGCGTTAGAATTTCAAAGTCTGCTTGATCACTGGTTTCAGAGAAAGATACCGCTAACTTGCTGTCGCCTTCACGCCATAAGTTGTAACCAACATTGTCGGCATTTTCAAAGATTTGAGTGGCCAGTTTTTCAGAGCCGCAATCAATTAATACGGTGTCAAAGATTTGATCGTGAACCACTTTAAGGTCACCACCAGCAGCTTTGATTGCATCACTAAAGGCAGTTGCTAAAGCGTGGATACGAGTAGCAATACGTTTTAGGCCTTCAGGACCATGATAAACCGCATACATGCCAGCTAGGTTGGCTAACAGTACTTGCGAAGTACAGATGTTTGAGTTGGCTTTTTCACGGCGGATGTGCTGCTCACGTGTTTGTAGTGCCATACGTAGTGCAGTTTGACCTTGGGCGTCTTTAGACACACCAATAATACGGCCAGGTGCTGAACGTTTGGCTTTGTCAGTAAAGGCAAAGTAAGCGGCGTGTGGACCACCAAAGCCCATTGGGATACCAAAGCGCTGAGTGCTACCTAAAGCCACGTCTGCGCCCATTGCAGCTGGTGATTTTAATAACACCAAGCTCATGATGTCACTGGCTACTAATGCGTAGGTTTTCTTTTCTTTAACTGCAGCGATCACGTCAGTTAAGTCAACCACGTCACCTTCGCGGCCGACATACTGGAATAGGGCACCAAAGAAGTCGCCAGATTTAGCGGTTTCAAAGTCACCAACCACAACTTCCCAGCCAAAGTATTTGGCGCGGGTTTTGATGACGTCTAATGTTTGTGGATAAACACGCTCATCAACGAAGAACTGGTTCGACTTTGACTTGCTGACACGTTTGGCCATCGCCATACCTTCAGCAGCGGCTGTGGCTTCATCAAGAAGTGATGCGCCGGCCATTTCAAGACCAGTTAAGTCGATACATACTTGTTGGAAGTTTAATAAGGCTTCTAGGCGGCCTTGTGAGATTTCAGCTTGGTATGGGGTGTAAGCAGTGTACCAACCTGGATTTTCTAGCACGTTACGCTGAATAACCGCTGGCATACGTACTGGTGAGTAGCCTTGGCCGATATAGCTTTTGTTAACAGTGATGTTATCCGCCATTGAACGCAGCTTAGCCAGAGCATTGTGCTCACTCATAGCAGCAGGCAATTCAAGTTCACGGTTCATACGTACCGCTTCAGGTACGGTATCAGCGATAAAGCTGTCCATGTCATCATAGCCGATGGCTTTTAGCATCGCTTGTTGATTATCGGTGCTTGAACCTAAATGGCGTGAGACAAAGCGTGCCTCATCAAATAAGTTAGAAAAAGTGGTCTGTTGTGCAGTCATGTTGATCCTTAATAATTTAAGTCAAACGAGGAGCTGGGGTTTTACACTAAGAAGGGTGCAAACGGTTAATCAGGGTTAAAGAGAGTGAGCTATGCTCATAGTAAAGATTAAAATTAAACGTGTTTAACAAACTGGTCGTAATCAAATCTAAACTGTTCATTATAAATACCATTGTGTGCTCTTTCGCCAGCACCGATCATCATAGCAATGTGATGGTGACGGCCAAGGCCTAATAGTTTTTTCATACCAGGTTCATCAAACCCGCCCATCGGGCAGCTATCGAATCCATAGGCTCTTAAAGCCAGCATCAAGTTTTCAGCGGCTAAAAAAGTGTTACTAAGCGCCCATTTTACTTGATCAGCCTGAGTATAGTACGGTGTTACTACTGGACCTTTGAGTTTGCGATGAGCAGTCGCAAACCCCCATTTAACCAACGCTAAGGCGTTTACCGGATCCTGGGTATAAACGAGCGGTATTAGCTTTTCGTAATATCGCTTCACTTTGGGTGGTACAGGCTTTTCTGGGTATTCATCAATAATCTGTTTGCTGTGTTGACGCCAGTTATCTGTACGTGCCACGACGGCAATAAGTCTACTAGACGTTTTGGCAGCATTTTGACCCAAACAAAGTTTTACGGCTTGTTGTTTAACTTCTGCAGAGTCAATAACATAAAACTCCCATTGTTGTAGGTTACTCGCGTTAGGGGCAAGCATTGCCATACGCAAACAATCTTTTAAAACCTCATCAGGTATGGGTGTTTCTGTAAATCGTCTTACTGAGCGACGAGACTCTATAACCTGTTTAAAAGCATTAAGATTAGGCGCTTTTATACGTCCTGTTTCGCTATTTGTGTCATGAGCAGTCTGGCTATTTACCTGTGACGCATCATGTTGCGGGTTCGTCATTTTGGCATATCCTTTGCAAGTCAGGTCAAGTATCGTGACTTTAAAAACTTTGAATGGAAAAATTTTTATAAATTAAAGCAGTTAAATTAAATCAGTTAATTTAAAGCAGTTGCTTAAAAGTGGTTGGTTTAATAATTAAGTGCGTTGTCCCATGTTAATGAAACAACGCTTTATAAGACGATTATCAATCAGTAATCACTACCTGATATTACAGGTCAGCTTGATACTCTTCAGCAGACAATAATGCTTCATAGTCATCAACATTGTCTGGCTTGATACGATACATCCAGCCGTCACCGTATGGGTCAGTGTTGATTACTTCAGGCTCGTCTTCAAGCGCTTCGTTGATCGCCACAACTTCACCAGTGATAGGGGCATAAACGTCAGAGGCTGCTTTAACAGACTCAACAACCGCCACTTCATCATCAACAGCAACGGTATCGCCTACATCAGGCAGTTCAACATAGACGATATCGCCTAGTGCGTCTTGAGCGTGGTCGGTAATACCAACAGTGATGGTGCCGTCATCTTCTAGACGTAACCATTCGTGGCTTGCTACATACTTTAACTCGCTTGGTACATTACTCATGGGTTTCTCCAATTAAGGTAGAGGGTTGGGTGAAATCGAATCATAGCTTAATCACATTAAAAGTAATTAGAATAAAACTAACGACAATGCAATTAAGCTATTAAAGTAAACATATCACAAAAGGTTTTAAAAAAATAAATAATAATATTAATCGAATTGCTTTTCGCCATTACGAACGAACGGTAGCTTTAATACACGTAAGTCAACAAACTTACCTTTACCGCGCAAATCAACCTGTACGCTGTCTTCGTCGCTAACATTGGCTGGAATGCGAGCAATAGCGATAGACTGTTTTAGGCTAGGTGAGAAGGTACCACTGGTGATGGTGCCCGTTTGCTCATTGTCAGTGCCTTGATTGATGGTCACTGTCATGCCTTCACGCAACACGCCGCGGGTTTCTAATAATAGACCCACTTGCTTCATAGCGGTGCCGTCTTCTTTTGACTGCTGACGCTTAGCAACTAAAGCCTCACGACCGACAAAGTCACGATCATCTTTTAATGCTAAGGTCCAACCCATGTTGCACTCATAAGGGCTGGTTGACTCGTCCATATCATGGCCGTATAAGTTCATACCGGCTTCCATACGCAAGGTATCACGAGCGCCAAGACCAGCAGGCTTAACGCCATTGTCTAGTAATAGGCTATAAAACGCTTGTGCTTGCTCGCCTGGTAAAATTACTTCCACACCATCTTCACCAGTGTAGCCAGTACGTGCCACAAACCAGTTGTCGCTTTCAATTTCAGCTAAGTCAGCACCAACGAAAGGCTTAATTTCATCAAGGATGTCTGACCAGTTTGGCTTGGCTTGTTTTAGCTTAGCAACCGCTTTAGGGCCTTGAACCGCTAGCATGGCAAGCTCAGGACGTTCAGTTAGCTCAACATCGAAGTCTGCTGCGACTTTGTTGAATTGGGCCAAGTCTTTGTCACGGGTTGCGGCGTTTGAAACGATACGATATTCGGTTTCTGCTTCGTTCATTAAGTAAACGATTAGGTCATCAATGATGCCGCCTTCTTCGTTAAGCATGCCTGAGTATAAGGCTTTACCAACGGTTTTTAATTTAGCCACATCGTTAGCCAGTAGCTTTTGTAACCAGGCTTTGGCTTGTGGGCCAGCGACATCAGTAATCACCATGTGTGATACATCGAACATACCGGCATCGGTACGAACCGCTTCATGCTCGTCAATTTGTGACCCATAATGAATCGGTAGTTCCCAACCTGAGAAATCTACCAGCTTGCCGCCAGCATCTAAGTGAGATTGATAAAAAGGCGTACGTTGTAAAGTGCTCATGACAAATCCTTGTGTGGTATAGATAAGGCTATGATTTTTTGCGCAGCATAACCATAGCGTGGGTATAACGATTTTAATAATTGTGTGATTGATTAAGTATTAATCTGCTGCTTAAAATAAGCTGCTTTGAACATGCTTAATATGCTCGGACTGCCTAGTCCTATTAATTCTAGTCTTATGAATTAAGGCGGCAGTAACTGGTTAATAAAGTGACAGTAACTGGCTGCGCTAATAAGAAACCAAAACTGACAGACAACAAAAAAGGGCAAATAAGCAACAAGCGTCATCCATCAGTTAAAACCAAAGCTGTAATACAGTCTATGATTTCATCATTACTGACATAAGATGTCTTGTCTAACTTATTTGCCCCATCTGTCCTGTGACCTGAGATTTTCGTCATCTTAGTTGTAATTTAGCTGCTGCTATTGTCTTTATTGAATCAATAGCATGTAGCTGTTTAGCAAATTAAAACTAACATGTCTTTTCCCCTTCGGTGGATACCAGCCTGTGCCTAAGCATTTGCTAAAATGTATCTCTCTCCAGATTTGTCATTGCTGCTTTAAAGTGTTTGGCTTTCAAGCTCTTGCTGCAACACCGCTTAAGGTGCTGACAAGATTAATGAGTTATTCAGTCCGGTTACCTGAGCGATTGGCAGGGTGATTACGCCTTCGGTGGCAGTGATACCTATAGTCATATGATACGAGTCATACAATACGGTATTCGCTTACTGCGCTCTCCTGAAAAACAGTGCTATTATGAAAGGTGTGGCACTATTTTACAAGTAACAAATTCTTCTGCGCTAATAAGTGTGGATTAAAGTGGCGATAATTGGGTTTAAGCATACGCTAAGATTGGTTCAATCATGTTACAATAGCCGCTTATAAAAAATGAATTAACAAGGTTGGATTTAGTATGCATTGTGATATTTATAAGTTTCCAAAACACAGTGAAATGTATGTTTATATCGCGCGTCCAGATTATCCTAATGATACCGATGAGCTAAAAGATTGGCTTGGTGTGTTACCAAAAGAGCTGCGCCAAAGCTTGGGCGAATCTAAGTTTTTAATGCATTTAGACTTAGCAGAAACCAAAAAGCTGGCACGAGTAGATAAGCAAGAGGTGATCGCTAAATTAGAGTCACAAGGCTATTTTGTCCAATCACCGCCATCTGATGTGCTATTGGCTCAAGCTCAGTCACGTATGAAAGAATCACAAGACAATCGCTACGACTAGCTTTTCCCTCATAAAGAAGTGCTATAGAAGATGAGTGATAGCTTTAAGTTAACGTTGTTTTGGTGAGTAATAGACAGATAGCTTTTTCTTTTTCATCAAAAAACATTTAAAATAGGCTAAAATTAAAACGAGCTAACAGCAGCGTTTAGTGGTTTCTGATAGCTTAATCAGCGTACTATTTTGTATGATGAGAGGGCAGAGCAGGGCATAGATGCCGCCATGATAGGTTTATTATTCATCAAGTCATGGTAGAATACTGCCTAACAAATCGAAGATTTAAATTTAAATTAATTAATTGTAGACTGAGCATTGCATGGACTGGTTACGCAATATAGTTTCTAATTTACCACTTGATGATATCAGTGAAGCAGCAAGCCGATTGACCATTTGGTGGAGTAATTTTGTGGCAGATGTGCCACCTGATATGCTGCCCATGTATGCTTATATCGGGTTCTCAATTGTGGTGCTATTACTTTGGTTGTTTGTGGTCAAAGTATTACCAAGCCCTATTGGTGGCATGAGCTGGTTGGCCGTTTTTTCAGTATTGATGGCACCTGGTTCAGCAGCAGGTGACTCTGGTGATATTGCACCGGCAAGCATTGGTGTGATATATGGCATCTTGATGAAAGAGCCAGGCATGGCTATGCGCAGTTTATTGCCTATTTTAGTGGTGTTTTCTGTGGGACTGGTGCTTGGATTTATTTGGCAAATGATTAGAAGTGTCATTGAGTCAAATTCTGACCGTATGCGTGAGCAAGAGCGCCTAGAAGAACAGCGCCAATTAGAGCTGGCTTCTGCCAATTATGCACAAATAGTACAAGAAGTTGATGGCGAAAAGGTAGAAACCAATACCAAGTCAAAGGGCTTGTTCAAAAGCTTAAAATCGGAAGCAACTAAGCTTAGCAATAAGGCAAGAAAACAGCCTGCTAAACCAGCAGAGAAACAAGATGAAATGTTAGCCAAACCAGCTGATAGAACAGTAGACAGCAAGCCCGTTAAGCAGCCTGAGCCTACAGTTAAAACTGCAGAGAAGCCTATAGAAAAAACAGTGACTAAACCAACTAAAGGCCCAAACGATAAGCCAAAATCATAGCGCTCACCTGTCACTATTAATTAAGTCTACTATCAATCAAGTGTTACTACTTTTAGTGTGGTAACACTTGAATCCACCTCTTTAATAACCCATTTTTTTATACCGGCTTCTTTTTATACCCCTCTCTTTTATATCTCTTTCTTTTATAACACTCTGTTTTAAATTAGTTATATCACTAACTGGCATAAGACGATTGCGATAAGAAAGCATTTTGTTTTGCTGATTATGGCAGCTCTTTCGCTAGCAATATTCTTATTAACAATGCCCTGCACTTGCAAAACCTCAGTATTTGCCTAGACTAGGTGATTAGTTTAGATAATATCACCTCACTGATATCCATCAATCTAGAATCACTCAAGCATGACTCAGTTGCTATAAATACAAACGCTATAAATAACAGTATTAAATTTCTGTTTGTTGTTTTATTTGTTATATTTAACCTTATTTTTACTTAGATAACTCACCATTAGCCAGCGAGAACTTTGTTATGAGCCAAGACATTGATAATAATCAACAACACGCCCAAAATACCCAATTTTCAGGTACCCAAAGCTATATTGCTACCGATGACTTACAGCTTGCGGTCAATGCCGCCATCACCTTGCAAAAGCCTTTACTGATTAAAGGTGAGCCAGGAACAGGTAAGACCTTATTGGCGGAAGAAGTGGCACAAAGTTTAGGTATGCCACTGATTACTTGGCACATTAAGTCGACGACCAAAGCGGAGCAAGGTCTGTATGAGTACGACGCTGTTTCGCGTCTACGTGATTCACAACTGGGCGATGACAAAGTGTATGACATCAACAACTACATTAAGCCTGGTAAATTGTGGGAAGCCTTTACCTCAGAACAGCGCAGCGTGTTGCTGATTGACGAAATTGATAAAGCCGATATTGAGTTTCCAAACGACTTGCTGCATGAGTTGGACAAAATGTCGTTTTATGTTTATGAGACGGGTGAAACCATCACTGCTGACAAGCGTCCGGTAGTGATTATCACCTCAAATAACGAAAAAGAGCTGCCCGATGCATTCTTACGTCGCTGCTTTTTCCATTACATTGACTTCCCAGATGAAGAAACCATGCGCCAAATCGTTGAGGTGCATTTCCCAGACATTCAACAAAAACTGGTCAATGATGCGCTCAATGTGTTCTATAAGCTTCGTAGTTTACAAGGGCTTAAAAAGCCGCCTTCAACATCAGAGTTGGTTGATTGGTTAACGCTACTATTAGCAGATGACATGGCACAAGAAGAGCTTGAAGAAAACCTACGTGGTGAAAAGTCAATTCCGCCGTTATATGGTGCACTGCTTAAAAACGAAGCCGATATTAGCTTATTACAGCGCTTTGCTAACTTGATGAATCGCTAGTCGCTGGCACATCGTTTCTAATTTAGAACCAAGAGGGCGGCTATGTTTGTCAAATTGTTTTATACCTTGCGTGCTTATGGGGTGCCAGTTAGCACCCGTGAGCTACTCGATTTAAATGCAGCGCTGGATAAGGGCTTGATGCGTCAGCCACATCCAGAGCTGTCTGCGGATGATCCCGACAACAAGGACTTATGGACCTTTGCCAGTCGTGACGATATGTACCGGCTGATTAAGCTGTGTATGGTCAAAGATGAGCGTCACTTTGATAAGTTTGATCGGGCCATGGCGGACTATTTTGAAGGTGTCGATAGCTTAGATATCGATGAGCTGATGTCGAAGCTGACTCACATTCCCAAAGAGTGGCTCGACTTAAAGCTTGATCCAAAAAACTTAACCGAAGAGCAGCGTCGTTTGCTCAAAAAATACGGCTCACTTGAGGAGCTGATGAAGGCACTCGAAGAGCGCTTAAAAGAACAAAAAGAGCGCCATCAAGGTGGCAGTAAATGGGTCGGTACCGGTGGCACTTCTCCATTTGGTGCTTATGGCGATCACCCAGAAGGGGTTCGTGTCGGCGGTGAATCGCGTAAACGCAGTGCGGTCAAAGTCTGGGAACAACGCAAATACCGTGACCTCGATGATGATAAGCTGCTGGGTACTCGCCAATTACAGATGGCGCTGCGCAATTTGCGTCAGTTTGCCCGTACCGGTAGTGCCGATGAGTTGGATATTGAGCAAACCATTAAGCGTACAGCGCAAAAAGGGGTGCTGGATATTCATATGCAGCCAGAGCGTCGTAATCGAGTTAAGGTGTTAATGTTGTTTGATGTGGGCGGCAGTATGGATGAGCATATTGAAGCACTTGAAAGCTTATTCTCAGCGGCCAAAAATGAATTTAAAACCTTAGAGTTTTTCTATTTTCACAACTGTTTGTATGACTTTGTGTGGAAGAACAATCAACGCCGTCATGCCGAGCGTACGCCTACTATGGAGCTGCTACAAAAATACGGCCGTGAATATCGAGTGATTTTTGTCGGGGATGCGTCGATGTCGCCTTATGAGCTGTTTTCAGTGGGCGGCAGTGTCGAGTACATGAATCCTGAGCCAGGCGCGGTATGGTTAAAGCGCATATTAGAACACTTTGATAAGGTGGCGTGGCTTAATCCGGTTGAGCAAGCACACTGGCAGTATGTGCATACCATTAATGAGATTGAAAAGATCATGCAGGGGCACATGTATCCGATGACCTTGCATGGTGTGGAAGATATGACCACTTATTTGGCCAGATAATAGGCTTAGATAAGTTATTAAATTATAAAGTATTATATAATTGGCTATAAAGTTGATTGTAATTACTGACTGGGCAAACCCGTTAAGTAAAGTCAGTTAAAAAGTTAAATTAAAACAGAAAAGGGCGTTTTATGAAGTATCGGTGGGTAGCTATGATGATGTTAGCGATATTAGGTGTTAGCTGCTCACAGCAAGACAGCCAAAGTATCGTTGTTGACAGCGAAGTCAATGACTTGCTTGTGGGCATGTGCTTTGATGACCCGAGTGAAGAGGACATCATCATCGATGAGGCGCGTAATACCGCCGCAGATAACTTTCCTATTGTCGATTGTCAGGCGCTGCATGACAATGAGATTTACTATATATTCAATCTGCCTGAGGCTAAAGAATATGTGGAGACTGAAACCTTATTGAACAGCATGCTTGATGTGTGCGAAGACAAGTTTAAAGGTTATGTCGGTAAGTCATATAAGAAGTCTTATTATGAAATGTCGGTGCTGACACCAACCGTTACCAGCTGGGAAGATGGCGATAGGGAAGTGGTTTGTTATGCATTTCATCCTAATGGCAAAAAGATTGATTTTCCGTTAAAAGATATCAATGAATAGTGGGTTAGATTTGTCTGGTTTATCTTTTATCTTATTTAGCGTTTGTTTTATTTAGAGTTTATCTTATTTAGCTTTTGTTTGATTCAACTATTTTGGCTAGTTAGCTTTAATCGCTTAGCTATTGAAATACTCAAAAATGTGATGGCTTAAAGCTCAGCTTATAGGCGCCACTAAAATCATCTTTAGCATCAAAAATTGCTTGAATTTTGACTGAAGGCTACCCATAATCGCAGGGTCAAAAAACCTGTTTGCCTTATTACTCACTGCCTAGGAATGGTCTATGCTAAAAACACCGTATTACCAAATTGATATCCCTGCCTTAAAGCAAAACCTTGAGATTGTTAAACAGCTGTGTGATTTATCTGGTGCAAAAGCGTTGTTGGCACTTAAGTGCTTTGCCACTTGGGGCGTGTTTGATGAGATGGCGCCTTATTTGCATGGCACCACATCGTCCTCACTGAATGAGGTGCGCTTGGGCAAAGAAGAGTTTGGTGATGGGTCAGATAAAGAAACGCATGCTTATAGTGTGGCCTATAGCCCTGATGAAATTGATGACGTATTAACCTACGCTGACAAGATTATCTTTAACTCTTTTAATCAGTTACATGCGTTCAAAGATCAAGCTACGGCAAAAGGTGTGCCGGTTGGTTTGCGTATTAATCCAAAAACCAGCAACTCATCTTTTATTATTGCTGATCCCGCCCGTCCTTTTAGTCGTCTAGGCGAGCATGACATTAACAAAATAAAACCTGTTATTGACCACATCACCGGCGTGATGATTCATAATAACTGTGAGAACGAAAGCTTTGAGGCCTTTAGTGCCAGTCTTGATGACATTGAAAACAAGTTTGGTGATCTGTTTCATCAACTTGAATGGGTCAGCTTAGGCGGCGGTATTCACTTTATTGCACCAGACTATCCGCTTGAAAAATTAGCACAGCGCTTAAAAGACTTTAGTGAAAAATACCGGGTGCAAGTGTATCTAGAGCCGGGTGAAGCCTGTATTCATAACGCTGCCAAACTGGTAACCACAGTATTAGATACTTTGCACAACGGTAAGCCGTTGGCCGTAGTTGATGCGTCAATCGAAGCGCACATGCTGGATTTGTTAATCTATCGTGAAACTGCTCCGCTGGTTCAAATCAATGATGACAACTGTCATATGACATCGCAAGAGACCGATGACAGCACCATTATTTATGGTAAATCATGTCTGGCAGGCGATATCTTCGGTGAGTATGCGCTAGATAAGCCATTGGCTATTGGTGATAAAGTGGCGTTTGGTAACGCAGCGGGTTATACCATGGTTAAGAAAAACTGGTTCAATGGGGTAGCGATGCCAGCGATTGTTATTTGTGACGAGCAAGGCGAGCTTAAGGTTCAAAAAACCTTTGGCTATGACGACTTTAAGGCCAGCCTGTCTTAAGCTAACTTTTTTTATTAACCTAAATTGTCATCTAATTTTTGTATATTTTACAGTATCAAAGCTCGCATAATGGAGCATTTAACTTTATAATTGCGGGCTTTTTTAACATCTTATTCGGGTGCGTGGGTTTTCCTAATTCTTCCTTTTTAATTCACGCACAACATTCACGGCGTCACTTGTCTAGAAATAAGCTGACCCACTAAGGAGGATTTTTAGAGTGACTACTCAAGCTTCAAAACGTAATGTATTGATCATAGGCGCAGGCGGTGTTGCGCAAGTGGTTGCCCATAAATGTGCGATGCACAATGATGTATTGGGCGAGATTCATATTGCTTCTCGTACCAAAGCCAAATGTGATGCCATTGCTGAAAGCGTTAAAGAAAAAGGTAGCTTTAAGCAACCTGCGACTTTGCATACCCATGCCATCGATGCGATGGACTCAGCAGCAGTAGCTGAGTTAATCAAACAAACAGACACCCAAATTGTGATTAATGTGGGTTCTGCTTTCGTCAATATGACCGTTCTTGAAGCCTGTATCGATACCGGTGTGGCTTATATTGACACTGCTATTCATGAAGATCCTCGCAAGATTTGTGAGACCCCGCCTTGGTATGGCAACTACGAGTGGAAGCGCAAACAGCGCTGTGCCGATAATAATGTAACCGCCATTTTAGGTGCTGGTTTTGATCCCGGTGTGGTTAATGCGTACGCGCGCGTTGGTTACGATATGATGGATAAAGGCTCGGTAACCGATATTGATATTATCGATATTAATGCCGGCAGCCATGGCAAGTACTTTGCTACCAACTTTGACCCAGAGATTAATTTCCGTGAATTTACCGGTACCGTATACTCTTGGCAAAACAGCCAGTGGCAGTCAAACAAAATGTTTGAAGTCAAACGTACTGATGATTTACCTGTGGTTGGTGAGCAAAACAGCTACCTAAGTGGTCATGACGAAATCCACTCGTTATCAGCGAACTTAGATGTACCCAACATTCGTTTCTGGATGGGCTTTGGTGATCATTACATCAATGTGTTTACCGTATTACAAAGCTTAGGCTTATTATCTGAGCAGCCAGTCATTACTGCCGAAGGTCAAGAAGTGGTACCACTGAAAGTAGTGAAAGCTGTGCTACCAGACCCAAGCTCATTGGCACCAAACTACACCGGTAAAACCTGTATTGGTGACAAAGTTAAAGGTAAGATTAACGGGGTAGACACTGAAGTATTTATCTACAACGTATCAGATCACAAAGAAGCCTATAACGAAGTCGGTAGTCAAGGTATCTCTTATACTGCTGGCGTCCCTCCTGTCGCAGCTGCTATTTTAGTGGCCACTGGTGAGTGGGACGTGGGTCATATGGCAAACGTTGAAGAGCTGGATGTGAAGCCATTTATCAATCTACTTAACAAAATCGGCCTGCCAACCCGTATTCAAGATGATCAAGGCGATCGTGCTTTAGAGTTTGATATCTAATTCTTGTTTAAACATTAAATAGCTTCGACAAATATAGACTGCAATAAAAAAAGCCTAACAATAATTGTTAGGCTTTTTTTGTGCTTAGCGTTAAGCAAGATGCTGTTGAGTATTGAGTACAGTTTATGGGGTCAGGTTAATTATATTCAGTACACTTGATATCTTGGTCACGACAGAACATCTCATCAAACTCTCTTAAGCATTGCTTTTTGACATCGAAACGTGCGCGACCTCTATTGGTGTTCTCTGTACGATACTGATGGGTAAAGGCGCTTAGCGTACAGGCATGAATTGACTTATCTGCCTCATCTTGCGGCTTGTCTTCCTTTTTAGGCTTGTTATTATCAGTTTGAACACTGATAATCACCGGCACAGAAATCGGTGTTGGTGGTCCGCTAACATCGATATCGCCAGTATTAGGCGATATGGTACAGGCAGAGAGCATAGTGGCCACAATTATAGTCACCGCTGATATGACGCCAAACAAAGAATCCTTCATCAATAATATACTCCAAGCAGGGGATTAGTCTAAGTAGCTCGTATGTTTAGCGCCAGCCTTAGATATGCCAGTATAGCTATAACCTGACAGTGCTTAAGCAACGAGACAGTAGTGTGGCTGCGAAATATACACCTAAAATTTTTTCAGCGCAATAAAAAAATGAACAAATGTTGAAAAAGTTGAACAGTTTTTTTTTGTCTCGTTTTTGCAGCTGCTACAGCCAGTTTTTATCACGAAAAAGCTTTAAGGTAGTCACAAACTTCTGCATTTGCTCTGGTGTACCCAGTGATACTCGGTTATAACCCCTAATTGGTAAGAACTCTCGACCAACCAAGATATTATGCTCAGCCATACGTGACTGATAGAGTGGCACCTCGGTGGTTATCTCATGCAGCACAAAGCAGGCCTGGCTGTCCAAATAACGTAACCCTAACTCGTCCAATGCATTCTCGACAATAAGACGGGCCTCATTGTTTGATTGTAAGGCATAATCTCGAAACTCGGTGTCATCTAACGCTGCACTGGCGGCAAGCGCGCCGGCTAGATTGGTGTTATCAAGCGACATAAAAGATTCTAGCGACTTGACGGTTAATGCGTTGGAAATGGCATAGCCAACACGCAGTCCAGCCATGGCATAAAGCTTGGAGAAAGTCCGAGTAACGATAATATTATCTGAGAGTTGTTGCTTGATTAAGTCGATACCACTGGTGAAGCCTGGGTCTCTAACATAATCGCCATAGGCCTCATCTAATAAGAAGTAGTGATTATCAGGTGCGTCTTTAATACACTTTTGCAGTTTCTTAGACTTAATAATGGTTGAGGTTGGGTTATTTGGATTGACCAGATAAAACAGACTAATGCCATCAAATTTATCCGCAATACATTGCATGGTCTCAAGGTCTATCGCAAAATCATCACTGATTAAAGGCACTCTCACGACTGGAATATTGAGCAAGCTGGCGTATAGTTCAGCAAAATGGAAAGTTGGCGTGGGGATAATGACCTGAAACTTTAAGCCTTGACTGAGTGCTTTAGTATTTAGCATCTGTACAACTGAGCGAATATTTTCACTAGAACCATTACCCATAGAGATTTGGCTTTCGGTGACATTGTGTCGTGTGGCTAGTTTCGAGATTAGCTTGCGTCGGTATTCATCAGGGTAACGAAAAGCCAGATTGATATGATCGGCAATGGCTTGCTTGGCACTAGGCGGCATCCCTAAGGCATTTTCATTGAAATTTAATCTTAAAACATCACTGGGTAGGGCAATGCCCTTATGGTTGATAGCGGCTAATGGGGCTTTCTTTATCATACTTAAATCCTTTTAATAATATGATAGCTAATTTGGAAAACTATTTGTTATACCTCTACAAACAAATGTTTATACTTTAGGATAGACATATTTCTTCGCTGACGCAATGATTGTCGGTAAGTTTATGGTTATTTTTATTAAATTAATCCTGTTTTGACAGCCCTGAGCGCCGGTTTTGATAAAGAACCGCTGTGTTTGCCTAAATAGCACTAACAGGTTAAGGCTTAAAGTCTAGAATACGACAAGAATTGATGAATAGAATAGATTGAGTAAGTAAGTAGGAATAGCAGTCAGCCCAATCAAGATGCCAGATACTTAAGCACTTAAATTAAAACATTGAGCACGATAATTGCATAATAGTTGAATCAGAAACCTGTGATACAATCTAAGCTATTGTTTAATAATAAAATATTTTAATAATAAATTGGCTAACAAAAATAGTTAGTAAAAGCGATTAAACCCCCAAACAGATTTAAAAAAGAAGGGTATGTCATGAGTACAAATTTAAATAAGGGGCTGACACTATTTTCGGTATGCGCAGCAACTATACTGCTAACAGCCTGCCAGGGAGTGGATAAGTCTAGTGGCTCCATTCAAACGGTGAGTAAACAATTAAGTCAGGGTCAGCAATTTATGCTTGAGCCAAATACATTAGACTTAAACAGTAGCAAAGTAAAAACCGTATCTAGTCGTTAGGACTTTGAGCAAACAGTCGCGCGTCTAAAATCAGCAATTAGTAGCATAAATATGACTCTGTTTGCAGAGATTGATCATACCCAAGCGGCTCATGATGTTGGCTTACAGATGCAGCCAGCAACCGTGTTAATATTCGGTCACCCTAAGGCAGGCACGCCACTGATGAAGAAGGATCCAACCTTTGCTTTACAGTTGCCGTTAAAGATATTGATTACCGAAGTTGATAATAAGGTTTTGGTAAGCTTTAATGATACTCGCGAGCTTATCAGGGGCAGCAACATTCAATACATTGATGTTGAAAACAGTTTGGCCGCTGCCGAGAAACTGATTAGCAATACAGTCACGCAGTAGCTCTGAGTAACTGTCAAAAGAGTAACCCTCCAATATAGTCATTAAACTGGTCGCGTTAAAAAAGCTCATCCTATCAAGGGTGAGCTTTTTAATAGTTAACATATTTAATCGCAAAAATAAGCGAATAAGTGAAGGGCAGTGGTTAGCTTAAAATTAAGCTGTCATCCTCAACTTTTTCACCACGGGTGCGCTCGAACATATCGAGTAAGTCATGCACATCCATGCCTTTACGCTCATCTCCTGCCACATCAAGTACGACCTGACCTTGGTGTAACATCACAGTGCGATCACCATGGGTCAGTGCCTGCTGCATTGAATGGGTGACCATCATGGTGGTTAGATTATTATCATGCACAATCTTATCAGTCAGCTCTAACACGAAAGCAGCGGTTTTAGGATCTAGTGCAGCAGTGTGCTCATCCAGCAGTAAGATTTTTGACGGTTGTAATGAGGCCATTAGCAAGCTAACCGCCTGACGCTGACCACCTGATAACAATCCCATTCTATCGGTAAGACGGTTTTCAAGACCCAGCTTTAAGATAGACAGCTTTTCACGGAACAGTTCACGGTTTTCATTATTGAGCGCAAACTTTAAACCACGTCTGCCGCCTCGTTTGAAGGCCAGTGCTAAGTTCTCTTCAATGGTCAGGGCTTCACAAGTACCCGCCATAGGGTCTTGGAAAACACGGGCAACCCAATGCGCTCTTTTGTGTGCGCTCTTTTTGGTAACATCCATACCGTTCAATAAGATAGAGCCACTATCAACGCGTATGGTGCCACTAACTGCATTCAAAAAGGTAGATTTCCCCGCGCCATTTGTTCCAATGACGGTCACAAACTCACCTTCAGCGATGTTTAAGCTAATGCCACGTAGCGCAGGGTTTTCAATTGGCGTACCACGGTTAAAGGTTAACCGTAGGTCATTGGCTTCCATCATATGGCGATATCCTTACGTATTAGCATATTACGAGCTTTGCTATAATTTATTGTGCTGATTTTTATAAAATCCATTATCAAGATCAATCCAAAAACTCAGCGGTTAGGTCATTTAATTGCGGCCGGATAACAGCTTTGATTTTATCGAAGGCAGCTGTAGAGCAATCACTACTAATAGTGCAGTAATTAAGTTTAGATCTTGAGAGCCGAAACCAATACTGCGTAGGGTGCTGCTTGATAAAGCGACTTGGATAAACAGCTTGTAAATCACAGCACCTAAGATAACCGCAAAAGTAATCAACCAAATGCGTTTGGCCGGAATAATGGTCTCGCCAATAATAACCGCTGCCAAACCGATAACAATGGTACCAATACCAATAGAGATATCAGCACTACCTTGAGTCTGAACGAACAGCGCACCGCCTAAAGCAATCAAGGCGTTCGAAATGGCCATACCAACCACAGTCATGACAGAGGTATTGATACCTTGTGCCTGTGCCATGCGTAGGTTAGAGCCAGTAGCACGCATCGACAACCCTGCCTCTGTGGAGAAGAACCAGTCGAGTATCAGCTTAGCAATGATGACCACCGCACCAATAATTAAACAGCGCATCCAAGAACCATTTTCATTGGTTACCAGATCACTAAAGACTGTTTGCTCTCCCAATAAAGGCAGGTTAGGGGCGCCCATAATACGCAGGTTAACTGAGTATAAGGCAACCATCACCAAGATACTGGCCAACAGCTGTAAAATACCTAATTTAACATGCAACCAAGCGGTTACCATACCCGCAACAGCACCGGCAAGCATACCAAGACCGCAGGCTATCCATGGATCAATACCAGAAATAATGGAAATACCAGCGACAGCACCACCTAAGGGGAAGCTACCATCGGCAGTCAAATCTGGAAAGTCTAGGGTACGAAATGAAAGTAGCACACCAAGAGCGACTAGCGCATAGATAAGACCACTTTCAAGGGCACCAAAAAAAGCAATGAGAGACATAAGAGATTAAGACACCGCTATGTATAGGGCATGCTGCTTGCTGCTTAGACTTTAGCGACAGGTTTTAACAGGTAGTGAGTTAAAACTGTGACCAAAGACCAAAAAAACAAGTAGGGCACCAACGTGTATTTAACAGATAAAGATCTGCAGCTCAAGGTAACCATGGCGTTGTTGTATTCGTTGAATAAATGCTCATAACCAATAATAATCATTAAGACTGCTACGCACTAATAACGCTACGAACAACTGGCTGTGTTAAAAACTATTTTAGCAAATAACTAAAAGTTAAGCATCACAAAAGATAGCCTGCATATATTTAACTTTTAGTTTTATCAGTATTTATTCTAAGACTTCTTTAGCGTCATCGATTAACGCTTGAGGAAGCTCAATACCTTGCTCAGAAGCATGACTTTTGCTGACATAAAGGTCTAATTCTTGTGGTGTGTACACAGGAATCGTGCCTGGTGCTTCACCATTTAAGATACGCACGACCAGTTTACCTGTCTCGCGACCAAGCGCATGGTAGTTCACGCCTAATGCGGCAATAGCGCCACGTTCAACAGAGTCAGTATCAGAAGCAATTAAAGGCACTTTGCTTTCTTTTGCTACTTGATATAGTGACTCATAAGCAGATACGACGTTGTTATCGGTTGATGAGTAAATTACGTCTACTTTATCAGCGATACTGCGTGCTGCCATAGCGATATCATTACTCTTTTGCGCAGGTGCAGAGTGCACTTTAATGCCCATAGGTGTTAGCTGTGCTTCTAGATTTTTTAACACAATGGTAGAGTTAACTTCGCCTGGGCTATAGACATAACCGACATTTTTCAGATCAGGAATGATTTGCTTCATTAAGTCGATTTGTGGTGCATATGGTAGCGCATCAGAAGCACCGGTTACGTTAGAGCCTGAACCATCGAGTGAGTTTAGTAGTTTTGCTTCAACTGGGTCAGTAACGGCTGAGAATACCAATGGAATAGTGTTGGTAGCAGCGGCTACAGATTGTGCTGATGGGGTCGCAATGGCAACGATCACATCTGGGTTCTCACCAACGAACTGCTTGGCAATTTGGCCGGCAGTAGCGGTGTTACCTTGAGCGCTTTGGAAGTTAATCTTAAGGTTTTCACCTTCTTTAAAGCCTTCAGCAGCTAATTCTTCAATAACACCAGCGCGTACCGCATCTAAAGCCGGATGCTCAACAATGGCAGTAATCGCCACATTTTTCACATCGGCATCAGCAGCTTGGGTAGTGGTGTCTGCATTATCTGCATCTGGTTTATTACAGCCGGTTAAGACAGCGGCAGCAACGCCGCCCCACATTAAGGTTGTTACTAGGCGATTTGAGTTAAACATTGATTTCTCCTAAAAAATGTTATCTATCCACTATTATTTTGATAACCAGTTACTGTTGTATTGATTATAGACCTATAAAATTGATTTATAAATCAACTATTTAAATAAATTTCTCGGTGTGTTACGTGTCTAATATTGTTTGTGATTTCCTTTTCTTGTGATTGATTTCCTTATGCTTCGTCCTTATAAGACCTTCTACACCTTTAAAATGCTGGGACGATAACACTTTTATTGAACCGTAAAACTACTGAACCATAATCACTAAACCAATTGGCTAAGCTAGTAAGTGTTGCTATCGGCTTAGCATTATTACGGGTTTAATCAGTGGCTAGGCTCGGTCTCATCAACATTAATAGCATCTGCTATTATTGAAGGATCTAAAGTTACGCCTTGTGCTTTAGCATGCTTAGGGCTGACATACAGTGTCAGCTTATTCATAACTTCTGGCTTAATGTCAGTAATGGCTTCACCATTTAACACACGATATACCATCTTCCCTGTGGTACGACCAAAGTCATAATCGTTCACACCCAGTGCAGCAGTGGCGCCACGGCGAACACTAAATTCATCTGAAGTAATAACTGGAATGCCCATTTCATTGGCTGCGCCAGCCATGGCTTCAAAAGCGGTGATTACGTTATTATCTAATGAGGTATAAATGACGTCAGCACGACCTTGCAAGCTGCGTGCCGCCATCGCCACATCATTAGGACGGTTAGCAGTGACATCTAAGATTTCAAGGCCGCGGGCAGGTGCGGCATCTTGTAGCTGTTTTAATACCACTACAGAGTTGGCTTCACCTGGGCTATAGACATAGCCGATGGTCTTAGCATCAGGGACGATTTTTTGAATAAGATCTAGTGGCGGATCGATAGGTAATTGACTAGATAGCCCTGTGATATTGGACTGAATAGGTACATCGTTTTGGTCAATTAGTTTGGCGGCTACAGGATCTGAAATGGCGGTATAAATAACTGGAATCGTTGTGGTTGAAGCAACTACGGTTTGTGCTGATGGGGTCGAAATAGCTACGATTGCGTCAGGCACATCACCAGCGAACTGCTTAGCAATTTGACCCGCTGTGGCCGTGTTGCCTTGCGCGCTTTGGAAGTTGACGGTTAAGTTTTGCCCTTCAACATAGTCCTGTTCGGCTAGCTCATCAACAATGCCGCGTCGAATATCATCTAAAGAAGGATGCTCGACAATCTGAGTGATTGCTAGGGTTTTGGCTTGTTTTTCACTACTGGCTGCTTGCTCTGTTGTGTCATCAGCTGGCTTATCACCACAAGCGGTTAGCGCTGCTAAGCTTACGCCCATGCTTAAGGTCAGCAAACCTCGCCATAGCTTAGGTTTATGAGTGTTATTTGCATTAGGCAAATTCACCTTGTTTTGAGCCATGTGTTGTTGATTATTAAGTACTGACGAGGATGCCGCATTTGCGGTAAAAAGATTTGGCAGCATAAGGTTAACTATTCCATGAAAGTTTAACAGTGTAAGACTATATTACAATAATGTAACACAAGTGGGAAATAAAAAAAGAGGGTCGCTTAAGATAAAAGCCGATGCTGTTATAACATCGGCTTTTAACGACCCGTTTTATCAACGAGTTTGGTACATAATGGCTCAATAAATAGCTAATATTGATTGCTATACAGTGAGCGATGCAAAAAATTATGCAAGTTTATCACCAACTTGGCAGTCGTCAGGTAGGGTGATGACAACCAAGCCAGTTTTTGGATCACCAGAGGATAAAATCATACCTTCTGACACCCCAAACTTCATTTTACTAGGGGCAAGGTTAGTGACACAGATGACCTTTTTATTGGTTAATTGTTCAGGCTCATAAAACTTACGGATACCGCTAAACACGTTAATTGGCTGGTCTTTACCGATATCTAACGTAAATTGTAGTAGCTTATCAGCGCCTTCAACATAGTTGCACTCAAGCACATGCGCCACAGTCATCTCAACTTTCATAAAGTCATCGAACTCGATGGTGTCAGTAGCGGTGTCCGCTTTTTTGCTGTCTGACTTTTTATCTTTCTTATCAGCGCCAGCAGCAGTGCTATTTTTAGCATTGCCGGTCGCTGCGGCTAGGTCTTGTTTAGACTCTTCAATTAAGGCATCGATTTGAGATTGTTCAATGCGCTGCATTAAAGGCTTAAACTTATTGATTTTGTGATTCAATAGTAGCTGGTTGCGACTGCTAAAGCTTAAGTCATCGATGTTTAAGAAAGCTTTGGCGTTATCAGTCAGCTCAGGTAGTACCGGTGCAAGATAAACCATCAATTGACGGAAGATGTTAATGGCGACAGAGCACACATCTTGTACTTCTTGCTCAGTGCCTTCTTCTTTGGCCATTGCCCAAGGTTTTTTGCTATCGATGTATTCGTTGGCCTTATCTGCACACTGCATGATTAAACGCATCGCACGGCTAAACTCACGGTTTTCGTAAGCAGTAGCGATGTCTTCACCAGTACGCATGATATCGTTTAATAGCTCAGGCTCAGCGCAATTCTCTGACAGCATACCGTCATATTTTTTGACGATAAAGCCAGCACTACGACTGGCGATGTTCACCACTTTACCGACCATGTCTGAGTTTACTTTTTGCATAAAGTCGCCAAAGTCTAGATTAATATCTTCTACTTTTTCAGACAGTTTGCTAGCAAAGTAGTAACGCAAGTATTCAGGCTGCAGATGCTTCACAAAGGTTTCTGCTTGAATAAAGGTGCCACGTGACTTACTCATCTTATCGCCATTGACCATCAAGAAGCCGTGGGCGAATACACCGGTCGGAGTTCTAAACTCACTGCCGGCAAGCATTGCTGGCCAGAATAGGGCATGGAAATAGACGATGTCTTTACCAATAAAGTGATACAGCTCGGTTTTGTGCTGATTTTCTTGCAGCCAGTAATCATCAAAGTTAAGCTCTGGCTTTAATGGATCGGTAGAGCCTTGGCGCTGCTGACATAAGTTCTTAAAGCTGGCCATATAGCCGACAGGCGCATCCAGCCAAACATAAAAGTATTTGTCAGGCTCACCCTCTGGTGTGTCTGGAATCTTAAACCCAAAGTAAGGCGCATCACGTGAGATATCCCACTTAGCCAAGCCTGCTTCGAACCACTCTTGTAGCTTATTCGATACAGATGGCTGTAGGCGATCTTTATCCTTAGTCCACTGCTGCAAAAACTGCTCAAACTCTGGCAGGTTAAAGAAGTAATGCTTTGAGGTTTTTAAAACAGGAGTCGCACCCGATAAAGTAGAGTATGGGTTTTTAAGTTCAGTGGCATTATAAGTGGTGCCACATACTTCACAGTTATCACCATATTGGTCTTCTGCGCCACACTCTGGGCATTCGCCTTTAACAAAGCGGTCGGCTAAAAATAGATTTTTTTCAGGATCAAATAGCTGCTCAACATCTTTGGTTGAGATATGACCTTCGCTATTTAAGCGGCGATAGATTAGCTCTGAGAACTCACGGTTTTCTTCTGAATGAGTTGAATAGTAGTTATCAAAACCAATTAAGAATTTGCTGAAATCAGCCTCATGAGAGGCTTTAACGTTGGCGATTTGCTCTTCTGGGGTAATGCCATTGGCTTCCGCCTTTAGCATGATGGCCGTACCATGTGCATCATCGGCGCAAACGTAGGTCACTTGGTGGCCTTGCGCTTTCATCGCCCGCACCCAAATGTCGGTTTGAATATACTCGACAAGATGTCCTAAGTGAATGGGGCCATTGGCATAGGGGAGGGCACTGGTTACAAGAATTTGACGCACAAAATCACCTATTTAGTTTGTTAGTTTTGAAGTTGTTAGGATGCAGTAAGTACTGGCGAAAAGAAATTGCCGAAAATTGTGTGTCTATGATACCGCAAATGGCATAAAAATGGGAAATTCCTGTTGTTTAAATGTCGTCGATACAGGATGAAAGTTAGGTTTCGGCTCTTGAGTTAACCCAGCAGGTTGTTTAATAGCTAATCACTAATCAGTAGATTGGTATGGCGAGCTGTCTCATACGTACGGCAGTATAAAACCAGATTGATAGAGTTTTTTGTTAACCAACCTATTTCGGTTTACAGATGTACATGCTATTATTTTTAGCCGACCTATTATCAAAATTAGCTGCCAACAGCATTAGTAGGCATGATGAGTAAGATTAATAATACGGATAATAAGCATAGGTCAAAGATAATAAGTTAAGATTGCTAAATAGGGATGTCATTAGCAAGTTAAAAACAGTATTCGTAACCGAACACTCGATGACAAGGATGTATTATGTTTCAGTTTCTCACCAATGCCAGTGTGCAGCTGGTCAACCGATATTTACCCTCTCCGTTTGTATTCTCCATTGTATTAACCTTTATTGCGCTGATTACAGGCATCGCACTTACTGGCCAAAATGTTTTGGTAATGGCCGGACACTGGGGCGAAGGACTGTGGTCGCTGCATAGTTTTGCCATGCAAATGGCGCTTATTTTAGTGACTGGTTATGCGTTTGCCAATGCGCCTATTATTCAACGTTTTTTGGATAATATGGCAAGTAAGGTTACCTCGCCAACCACTGCGATTATGGTATCAACCTTGGTTGGCTTGGCTGGTTCATGGATTAATTGGGGATTTGGATTGGTTGTCGGTGCTATCTTTGCCAAGTCGTTAGCGCGTAAAGTGGCAAACGTAGACTATCCTCTATTGGTAGCAGCCGCTTATTCGGGTTTTGTCATTTGGCATGGCGGCTTTTCAGGTTCTATTCCGTTAACCTTAAGCTCAGGCGGTGAGAATCTGGTCACACTGTCTGGCGGGGCGCTCACTGAAGCCATTCCTTTAGCAGAAACTGTATTTGCTCCGTTTAATCTCATTATTTTGTTTGCGCTGATTGTCGTTTTACCTATCGTCAATCGTCTGATGCATCCAAAAAATCCGACGACCGTTGATCCGGCCATTATTAAAGTCGAAGCGTATACTGTTCCTGATAAAAATACACCGGCACAAAAGTTGGATGACAGCCGAATCGTTGCATTGGCTTTATTTGCTTTTGGGGTGCTGTACTACATTAATTACTTTTCGGCCAATGGTTTTAACTTAGGGCTGAATATCGTTATTGGTTTATTCTTATTTATTGGATTAATGGCTCACGGGACATTAGAGCGCTATTTTCGAGCAGTAGAATCTGGCATTGGCGGCATTACAGGTATTGTGCTGTTATTCCCATTTTACGGTGGCATCATGGGTATCATGACCGGTGCTAATGCTGATGGTATTTCTATTAGCTCGCAAGTGACAGAGTTTTTTATTAATAATGCGTCTGCTGACAGCTTTCCTATTTTTGCTTTCTTAAGTGCAGGACTGGTTAACGTATTTGTCCCTTCAGGTGGTGGTCAATTTGCTGTACAAGGTCCTGTTATGATGCCAGCCGGTTTGGCTTTAGGAGTCAGCCCCAATGTAACTGGGATGGCGATTGCTTGGGGTGATGCTTGGACCAATATGATTCAACCCTTTTGGGCGTTGCCTTTATTGGGTATTGCCGGATTAGATGCCCGTGCCATTATGGGCTACTGTCTGATTATCTTAGCGGTATCAGGGGCAATCATCACTGGCGGCTTCTGGTTGCTGGTTTAATGGCAATTACTAAATTGAGCAGCTTAGTTAAGCCACTTAGTTGAAAAGCTTAATTAGATTGAGCCACTCAGCTAGGTCGCTTATAAGCAGACAACTAAAATTTTAACTATTGATAAGCCAGCTATTGGTTAAATTAGTTGTTTATAAGCTATTATTTACAATCAGTCTATTTGAGTTCACAACTGTGCATGATAATATGAATCGATTGTAATTTTTAAACACAGGTTTTTACTCAAGGGCATCGTTTAATTTGCTAATTTAAATAATCTGCTAATTCAGATAAAGTTAAACCGTATCTTATGTAAACAGCCAAACTACTAAACCCAACACTTGATTCAAACAGGGAGAGAATAATGAGTCAATCGAAAGTATACGACAGCGCAGACTTGGCGCTAAAAGACATTGTTAAGGATGGACAAACCATAGCCGTTGGTGGATTTGGACTTTCAGGTATTCCAGAAGCCTTGATTTTAGCGTTACGAGATAGCGGTGCAAAAGAGCTCACCTGTATTAGTAACAACGCTGGTGTTGATGACTTCGGTTTAGGTCTGCTATTACAAACCCGTCAAATTAAAAAAATGATTTCCTCTTATGTGGGTGAAAACAAAGAGTTTGAGCGTCAGTTTTTAGGCGGCGAGCTTGAAGTGGAACTGACTCCACAAGGTACACTTGCTGAGAAGCTACGTGCTGGCGGTGCAGGTATTCCTGCCTTTTATACCGCTACTGGCGTGGGCACTCAAGTTGCTGAAGGCAAAGAGACGCGTGAATTTGATGGACGCAGTTATATTTTAGAGCATTCATTAACCGCAGATATATCCCTTGTTAAAGCGCAAAAGGCAGATAAAGCGGGCAACCTAATTTTTAACAAAACCGCGCGTAACTTTAATCCAGACTGTGCTATGGCTGGCAAGATTGCCATTGCTGAAGTTGAAGAAATTGTCGAGATTGGTGAATTGGACCCAGATGATATCCATCTACCCGGTATCTTTGTGCAGCGTTTGGTATTAAATGCCAATCCTGAAAAGCGCATTGAAAAAATCACCGTAAAAAAATAAAACCAGTGTATTTTGTCTAAGCAATACCAATGAGTATGCATTTAAGCAAAATTATGTATTCAAGCGAAATATAGACAAAAAGTACGCAATCAAAGACAAGAAAAAGACAACAAGGAGCAAGACAATGGCATGGACAAGAGAGCAAATGGCGCAGCGTGCGGCTAAAGAATTACAAGACGGTTTTTACGTCAACTTGGGTATTGGATTACCCACTATGGTTGCCAACTATATTCCTGAAGGCATGGATGTTTGGTTGCAGTCAGAAAATGGCTTATTGGGTATCGGCGAGTTTCCAACCGAAGATAAAGTCGATCCTGACTTGATTAATGCTGGCAAGCAAACAGTCACCGCACAGCCTGGCGCTAGTTTCTTTAGTAGTTCTGATTCATTTGCCATGATTCGTGGCGGGCATGTCAACCTAGCTATTCTTGGCGCTATGGAAGTGTCAGAAAGTGGCGATCTGGCCAACTGGATGATTCCAGGTAAAATGGTGAAAGGTATGGGCGGCGCTATGGACTTGGTTGCTGGCGTGCAGCGCGTTATTGTGCTGATGGAGCAAACCAACAAGCATGGTGAACCCAAGATTTTGTCAGAGTGTCAGTTACCACTAACGGGCAAAGGGGTTGTGAATCGCATCATTACTGAGCTTGCGGTTTATGATGTGACAGAAACAGGTCTTAAGTTAGTCGAGTTGGCGGATGGCGTAAGCTTTGAAGAGGTTCAACAAAAAACGCCAGTGACTGTCCAACAGTAATTAATCAACAATAACTAATCAGCAGTAATTTATAAGGTGTTAGATGTATTTAAGCACCTTTGACATATTAATCTGCGGACTCATTAACCAAGAGTTCGCAGATTTTAGTTTTATAAGAGCTGATACAAATTTAGCACCTCACTTCAAATTAACTTGTTCTTTATAAACAAACCGTTTATTTTGAACCAGTCACCTCGCTATAAAATTCTTTTTCATAATCGCCTGTTTTTAAAAGCATCAAGCCGCATAGGCTTGCCCCGCATTTAACAATCCTATACTTGTTTATCAAACAGTAATCGCTTAGCATCTTTGCAGACTTTGAAAAGTTGCGGTGTGGTGATTACAGTCAAAGTCAAGATTTGTAGGCCAATAAGTTAGGTTATTGGCTTTTTTTATTATTCTACGATTCTGTCTTAGGCTGCAGGGAGTATGAACTATGGATCTAAAAGCCATTGCCAAAAAACTAAATATCGCCATTGAGCAACAGCAGCTTGATCACGCCATAGATGAGCTATATCAGCTAAGGCCCATTGACGTGGCTGATATTTTGGTTCTTGTTAATCCAGAGTCTGCTTGGCAAGTCTTAGAGCGTCTGCCGAATCGAGCGACCGTCTTTGCTTACCTTGATGCTGAAGATCAAGTGTCGATGGCACGTATCTTTCCGCGAGCCAGTCTGGTTCAATTAATTGGTGAGATGCCATCGGATGAGCGAGCCGACTTATACAAACGCCTAGATCAGACTCAAAGAGACGCTCTATTACCGGCATTAGCACAGGCTGAACGTGAAGATATCCGTCGTCTGGCTGCCTATGAAGAGGGGACAGCAGGGGCATTAATGACCTCTGACTATGCCACGTTAAGAGCGCATATGTCGGTGTCTGATGCGCTAGCTGCGTTACGACTTGAAGCACCAGATGCGGAAACTATTTATCACGCCTATGTCATCGATGATCATCGAAAGCTGGTGGGTGTGGTGTCATTACGTAGCTTAATATTAGCCGCGCCTGAGCAGTTGATTGGCGATATCATGCTCAGCTCGGTGGTCTCCTGTAATGTACATGAAGATCAAGAAGATGTGGCTAAGACCGTTGCTCGCTATGACTTAATTGCGCTGCCTATTATTGACGACAGTGGGGCGCTGGTTGGTATTGTTACCCATGACGATGCGATGGACGTGGCCAGTGATGAGGCAACCGATGACTTTCGCAAGTCTGGCGGTGTTTCAAGCTTCGTGGGTAGTTTTAAAGACACCAGTATTCGTTTGTTGTATCGCAAACGCGTATTTTGGCTGGTGCTTTTGGTATTCGGTAACTTGATATCTGGGGTGGGTATTTCCCACTTTGAAGATGTCATTGCAGCCAACTTAGTGCTGGTATTCTTCTTACCTTTATTGGTCGATAGTGGCGGTAACGCTGGATCTCAGTCAGCTACCTTAATGGTTCGAGCGCTGGCCACCGGTGAAGTTGTGATGCGAGACTGGTTCTCACTGCTTGGACGAGAAGCAATGGTTGCCTTGCTATTAGGTATGACCATGGCAGTGGCTATCTCCATCATTGGCTACTTCCGTGGTGATGCAGTTGTTTCGTTAGTATTGGCGTTAAGTATGGTGTCTGTGGTCATGATTGGTTGTGTGGTTGGCATGAGCTTGCCGTTTGTATTAAACAAACTTGGCTTTGACCCAGCCAGTGCCAGTGCACCATTAATCACATCAGTATGTGATGCGTCTGGTGTGGCTATCTATTTGTTTATTGCGTCTCAGTTTTTGCCTTTATAGAACCTGAGAGTATATAGGACAGGCAGTAAGTAGCTAGAATAAGCAATTTATTAGCTCTACTGTCACAAATAAGCGGAACATTTACGACAGTAGAGCAAGTCAGTGGTTTCAAACCGCGAATAATAACCAATAATAATGAATGTAGTTAAACCTCAGTGTTATCAGCGATTATTTAACAGGGCGAATGGTGACTGTTGAGCTGTCTTTTAGTAAGGAGTTTGCTTCGTTACTAACAGATGGCGTTGCGGGTACAATATTAGGCGTGCTGTTTGAGAAGCTTGGTATGTGCGACAGCTTACTGCCCAAACCGTTTGAACTGCTCAATAGTTGTTTTAAGTCTGAGTATAGGATATTAGCCGTACGCTCATATCCTGAACGTGTAAAGTGTACGCCATCTGAAGCGCCTAAGCCTTGAGAAATCCATGACTTCATGCTACAACGACCGCCCATAGCTTCTTCCCAACTCCAGTATAGTACTCCTGACTCTTGAGCTGCCTGACGTAACTGAGACTGAACATTGTCTAAGCTAGTAGCGCGTGTCCCACAACTACCACCTGTACTCTTCAAGCTCTCCGGTGCGCCAAGAACTAATATGCTGGCACTTGGCAAACCCTGACGGACAGTTGCGATGGCTTGTTTGGTTATTTGTTTTTGATCATCTGCGTTGCTTTGGAATGCCTCGTTTGTCCCATAAGCTAAGATAACTAAGTCAGCTTCGCTTGCTGCTAAATCTTGTGGTAGCTGTGAATGCCAGCGTTGCCAATAGCTCTGCGTAGCTCCATTAATACCAAGTGCTGATACAGTGCCTCCAGTTCCTTTATTAATCCAAGCACCGCCAACTTTAGTTCCTGCATCCGCCTGGATAGTGTAAGGAAACACGATAGGGGTGTTGATAGTTTGCCAACCACTGGTAGATAAAGGTAGCTCACGTGTTCCATTAGCATCACTTATTTTAATGCTTTGGCCAGATAGACCTTTAACCACAATACGCGCTTGTTGTTGGTCATTATTATAATATTGACTGGTCACTGTTAAACGCCCAGAGCTACTTGAAGAGGTAGCAACCATACCGCCTAATGGGTAATCTTCATTTTTATCAAATCTACTGTTACTTAGTCTCCAACCGGTTACGTCATAGCCATGACGAGCCACACGCTGTCCTTTAACTGCCATAGGATAGGCAAATCCTAAGCCACCGTCACCGATATCTTGTTGTAAGCGCTTACGCAATTGATCTGTTAGGAAGTCACCGGCAGTGTGAGAGTCACCTAACTGCAAAACATGAACCTTTTTTTGATTAAAGGCATTTTGTAATCCTTGCAAGTCTTGGCCAAAGTTTTCAACTGGTGATGCTTGGGCAGCACAGCTTGTTGCTAAGATAGCAAGTGTTGCAGTAAATAGGCTGGTTAGCTTATTAGATTTAGTAGGAATAAGTGAGCTGATGCTATCAGGTGTGATCATAATACATTCTCATAGAGGTTAGATAAAATAGGTCTAAAATTAAGTTAAAGTATTCAAATAACGACAATTTAATTTAAGGCTATGTTTTAGCATATTATTATTGCTTATCAGTGTCAGAAATGACTCGAATATGTGACACGATAGCTTCTGCTAAATGTTGCTGACCTGCTGAAGTAAAATGTATCCCATCCGCAGTTCGTACTTTTACTTTATTACCATCAATTAAAATGCTATCTGTATAAGTCTCAGACTCAGGGTTATCTAACAATAAAGGACGACTATCAAGGATCAGTGCTTTTGTATTTGGAATGGTCTCTTTGTGTAGCGCAGATAGAGTGATCATTTGTTGTTTTAGTTTTTCAGACTTCATGAGTGGCGGTGTCATCCAGATCACTTGGGTTTGGTTACGTTCAGCCGCCTGCATAATACGATTGATTTTTTCACTATATAGCTCATTCCAGCGCGGTGTTGCAAAGTCTATATACTTTCCACCTGGGTTATTAGGATCAGGCACAGCCCAAGGGTCGTTCGCTCCTAGAAATACTGCAAGCACTCCAATATCTGGATTTTCTAAAATAGTCTGCTCAATAGTCGCTGGCCAGTCAAAGAATGTACTGTAGCTAAGCCCTGTATTTTGTTTACTTAAGTCGATACTGGCTATCTGATAACGACTTTGCAGTTCACGCATTGCCCAAGGTGCGACGCCTTCCATCATAGAATCACCAGCGAAAAACACCTTCTGATCTGGTCTAATAGTCACTTCCTTCACAATCAAGCGTTCGCGTTCGCGTCTTTCTGCCTCAAGCTGAGCCACGCGTTTTGCTTCAGCCAATTTTTTAGCCTTTTCAATTTCTAACAAACGTTGTTGTTCAACCAGTTTAGGATAAAATACCTGGTTGATTTGCTCGTTACTTTGGTTGCTAATAGATGCAAGCTGAGACACTACACCATCGGTATTAAGCATTTTTTCAGCAAAGATACCTTTTGACCAGCTAGGAATTTTATTTAGGGTATTCCATACTTGAGTCTGTTGATACGTTTGCTGCCAATAGCTGGTTAAACGGTCATGCTTAAACCAAGTCACTAAAAGCATACAAGCCAACAAAATAGCCATCAGCTTCCATAGCGCTAGACTGGACTCAGTCGGTTGCGTGCCATCGTCAATTTTTTGGTTTTCAGTTAGTAATACTGGATTAGCTTTGATTGGGGCATCATTATTAGGCTTAGACATAACTATATCTCGAGCATTTGTATTAAGATTATGAGGTCTTTTAAAAACTACTATTAAATAGACAACTAAAAAAGTAGGTAGTCAAAATAGTCGTGAATTAAAATAACTGCATAAGCTAAGTTCAAAGGTTAATAGGGTTATAAAACTGGATTCAATATCAACTAGAAGTTTGCATAAATAAATCCAGGCAGACCTTCCGGCGCTAAGCTGAACATTAATACCACATACAAAGCGATTGGAATAGGTAATACCCACCAAGGAATAGAGGACAGTAAATGTGCAATCTTTTCACGGGCCTGGCCTAAGTAAGGATATACTAACCAAGCAAATAGCATTAAGCTCAAGGTTGGTACTACAGATAGCGTTAGAGTCACACCACTAAAGTTGCCCAGTGCTTGTAGCATTTGCATTGCTTGGTTGAAAGTGACACTATGGAAGAATACCCACCCAAATGCCACATAGTGGAAGGTAATAAATATAGCAACAGGCTTAGCGTTATTTGTTAGCCAAAAGCGCATATTGAATCGCTTCAATAGGTTTAAGAATACTAAAGCGATACCATGTATGGCGCCCCAGATGAAAAAGTTCCAACCTGCACCATGCCAAACACCAGAAATAATGAAAGCAGCCATTAGGTTAAATTGAACACGCCAATATGACCGTCTACTGCCTCCTAAAGGAATATATAGATAATCTCTAATCCAGGTAGACAAGGTCATGTGCCATTTTTTCCAAAAGTCTTGAATATCAGTAGCTAGATAAGGACGATTGAAGTTCTCAGGTAATTTAAAGCCTAGCAGTAATGCAATAGCAAGGACTAAGTCTGTATAGCCAGAGAAGTCAAAGAATAGCTGTAAAGAGTAGGCGTAAATGGCTGTTAAAACCTCTATACCATGGAATTGTAATGGGTTTGCAAATACAGGCGTAACCCATAAGGTTTCGAGCCAACTGGCTAATACTATCTTTTTAAATAAAGCGATAATAATTAACGCCATAGCAATATAAGGCATTAACACATAGCGACGTTTGGGTGCTGCTTTATTGTCACTTTCAGGCGCTTCAGATGTCAGTAGCCACTGATGCTGGGCTTCGCTAGCACGGAAAATAGGACCAGCTGTTATGGTTGGGAAAAAAGACAGAAAGCCTAATAATATAGTTGAAGGCATCGGCTTCATTTTTTGCTGATACACGTCAACTAGGTAACTGATAGCCTGGAAAGTGTAAAACGATATCCCTAAAGGCATGATAATGTCTAAAGGTGTTAGATTATGTGATTTGTCTAACACAGACTGGTTTAATTGTTCAATAACGAAGTTGCTATACTTGAAGAAACAAAGGTGGGCTACTAAAGCAACTAAGCCCAAGACTAATACAGCCTTTCTTTGACCAGAACTCTGTACTTTGACAAAACCAAAAGTACATATCTGTAAAACAACCCAGACAAATAATACGCTAGCAACGAATAACCATTGCCATGTCAGTAAAAAGCAAATACCTGCGATTAACAATAGTATATTTTGAATATTTGGGTGCTTATAACAAGACCAATAAATGACAAAGAATAGGGTGAAAAATAAAGCAAACTCGTAGGACAATATAGCCATAATAAACGCTAAGCCTTAAAATAAGGGCGTAAATCGCCGGATTAGTTTTAATTTAAAAGTGCGATGAAGTATTTATCTGTTAATAACAATGGGCTTAGTGTCTAATAAACATTCATTTTTGAAAAAGTCTTTGTTGGCGTATTAGTGCTTATATAACAACCAATCTTAAGAGAAAGTTAAGAGTAGGTGGTTTTGAAATAAGCTTACTGCTTTGATCATAAGGATAGTAGAACGACTCTAAAAATAAGTTTAATGCACAAGCCTTTTTATTAAAGATTTATCCTAATTGGAAAACTATTGCTTTACTAGGTAGAAGCAGGCGTAACATAATATCACAGTTAATAACAATTATTTACTCCGGCTACTGTGTTTTCCTTAAATATCACTTTAACTATAGCAATAGAAATCCTAATTTTTTTTGTGTATTTAGTTGCTCAAAAAATATCTATATGATGTGCTCTTTACAGTAATTAGCAGACTCTATAGAATGAAAATCAATCAAAAGTAACAGTTAAAATGAATCTTTACTCACTACTTGATTTCCTATTTAAAAATATATTTTATATAGGAAGTTAATAATATACATTTGGATCGACTATAAAAAAGTCCATTAAAGGTTAAAAGACAGTTATGTTTAATTTTATAAAAAAAACCAAGCAAAAACATACAGCATTTAGCAGTGATAATGCGCCTTTGCAAACGGCTGTAGATCAGGTATTACAGCAAGCCAATCAACAAGATCCCGGTAATCAGTTAACTGGAATCAAGTCGCAGGGTGAATCAGTGACGTTAGATTTGCGCTTAAATGGTGATGTTGATCCAGAAGAAATTCACAGACAGTTAGGCATCGCACTACAGCCTTATGGTGTCAAAGAGGTCAATCTAAATGTGACGCTACCGCCAAAGTCAGCTTCAAGACCTGCCAATATGAAAACCACGGCTGGTATTGAGCCAGTTTCTAACACCAAAGGTGCAGGTAATAAGCTACCAAAAACAACCAATGCCGCAGCACCAAAAGCAGAGTCAGCCTCTGAAGAACCTGCCATTACTAAACGAGCACCGATGCAATCTAGCCTTCAGCCACATCCACGCATTAAACATGTGATTGTTGTAGCTTCGGGCAAAGGCGGTGTTGGTAAGTCGACTACCACAGTTAATATAGCCTTAGCGCTACAAAAGTTGGGTAATCGAGTCGGTATTTTGGATGCTGATATCTATGGACCGTCAATGCCGAGCATGTTGGGTGTTGAGGGCGTGAAGCCGCAGCTTGAGAATGAGCAGTTTGTGCCGATTGAAGCGCATGGCTTAGCGATGTTGTCTATCGGTAGTCTGTTAGATGGTGATAATACGCCAGTAGCTTGGCGTGGGCCTAAAGCAACCGGCGCATTGATGCAGCTGTTTAATCAGACCAACTGGCCGATGCTGGATTATTTGGTAATTGATATGCCGCCGGGTACTGGTGATATCCAGCTGACATTGGCTCAGCGTATTGCGGTAACTGGTGCGGTTATTGTTACCACGCCTCAGCACATTGCATTAATGGATGCGCAAAAAGGCATCGAGATGTTTAATAAAACCAGCATTCCAGTGATTGGTGTGGTTGAAAATATGGCGCTGCATACCTGTTCAAACTGTGGTCATACTGAGGCTATTTTTGGTGCAGGCGGCGGTGAGTTTATCGCTAAAGAATATCAAGTGCCATTGCTTGGCCAATTGCCGTTGGCTGCTGCCATTCGCTCACAAGCCGATAAAGGTGAGCCTAGCGTGATTGCCAATGAAGGCAAGGGTGATGATTATGCTGAGTTTTATGTCGATATTGCCAAAAAGATTGAGACCAATATTGCCAAATTCGCGAAGCAGCGTGATGATGGGCGTATATTTTAAGATAATAGATTGGAGGGTAAGCATAGCCCTTTAATCTATACTATCGATTACTAAATATTTAATATGACTATATATAACATAGTTATAGATAATGGCTAGGTTAAAAAACGGATTAGTTTTAGCTTAATGAGTAAGTTTTGAATAAATAGCCAGATGACGCAAGGAGGCAGGATGCAAGCAAAGCAAATCGAACAGCTGATAGAGGCAGGACAGCCTCAATTTGGGGTGTTTTCTCAAGTTAAACGGCTTAATTATCTAGATTATCGCAGCCACTTACTGTCACAAAAGCCAGTGGCCAAATGGCGTAAGCAGTTAAAAGCCAATCAGTTTGCTTTTATTCAGCTGCTACAGCCGCCGTATCGAATTTGCTTGGCGCTAGCGACTATCAAGCTTGCGACCACTGCCTTTGCTTATATTTATAATGAAGAGTCCGGGCAGTTTGAAGTGGTTGAGGCGCTACAGCCTTTGTTGCGACACAGTCATTTTTCCGGTGATCACCAGCAAGGTGAGATGCGCTTTGAGCATGCTGACTTGTCATTGCAGATGCAATTTTCTCAACAATCAATTCAGCTGATATTAGACAGTCAGTTGTTTGCTGTGAACGCCAGTTGTCAGCGCAGTCGTCAGCCTTTAGCAGTGTGTTCGCCATCTGGTCGCAGGGGTTGGAGTTTTACTCAAAAAGAGCCACTGCAGATTACTGAGGGCGAGTTGACCTTTAAAGCGGATTCAAAGCATTTTGAATCAGTTGCTTCAAGCGCTTCGATATCTGCTGATAAGCCGCTGCCAGTCAATAGGTCACGAATTAAGTTTGATTCTCAAGCACGAGCGAATTTGGACTGGACGCTTGGTTTTATGCGTCATGAAACCAACTGGTTTTGGAGCTGTATTAACAGTCAGCTATCAGATGGCCGTCAGTTTATGCTTAACTTGTCGATGGGAGTTAATGAGACAGGGGTGAATGAAAATGCGTGCTGGATTGATGGTCAGATTTATTACCTACCTCCAGTTTTATTTAAGCGTCCGCCCATTGACAAAAATTATCGCAGTATGATTAAAAGTGTCACCAAAAAGGTTGTGAGACGTCAGGCAGTAAAGCAAAATGAGGCGCAACAGCAGGCTGCTTACAATCACAACAATAGTCATAATAGTTCAGATAGAGATTTACAGCATCTAACAGACTGGCACATCAGTAATCAAGATTTAGGATGGAGCAAGGTGCGTGTTGATTTTAGATTTACCCCCTTGAAAGTGTATAAAAAGACTGATAATTATGGGGTTGTCGCCAGTGTGTTTGAGCAGTGGATTGGTCTGTATTCTGGAAAGGTATATATTCAGACACAGACAGGAGAAGAGGCAGTCCAGTTAGACCGTGTGATGGGGCTAGCAGAAGATCATTTTGCTAAGTGGTAATACAGCTTGTAGCCAATCCTTAGAAATCTATCATTATCTATACTGGAACAATGCGCTAAATCAACGTAAAATAGCTGCCTTGATAAGCCTGCTTGGTATGAACCGAGTATGGGTGCTATTTAAAATAAAAACCTAAAGTGTTACATCTGTATAATAAAAGATGTCGCTTGGGTATGAATTGATAAAATAAGGGTATAAAATGTCAATAAAATCTGACCGCTGGATTCGTAGAATGGCTGAAGAGCACGGCATGATTGAGCCATTTGAAGCCGGTCAAGTTCGGTTTAACGATGCAGGTGAAAAGCTTGTCAGTTATGGTACATCAAGCTATGGCTATGACGTACGCTGTGCCCGTGAGTTCAAGGTATTCACCAATGTGCATTCGGCCATCGTTGATCCAAAAAACTTTGACGAAAATAGCTTTATTGATATTGTTGGCGACGAATGTATTATTCCGCCTAACTCATTTGCATTGGCGCGTACAGTGGAGTACTTTAGAATTCCACGTGATGTGTTGACTATTTGCTTAGGTAAATCAACCTATGCGCGTTGTGGTATAATCGTCAACGTTACGCCACTTGAGCCTGAGTGGGAAGGTCATGTGACTTTAGAATTTAGTAATACCACTACACTACCTGCGCGTATTTATGCTGGGGAAGGTGTGGCACAGATGCTGTTCTTCCAAAGTGATGCTGACGATATCTGCGAAACCAGTTATAAAGACAGAGGCGGTAAATATCAAGGTCAACGAGGGGTAACTTTACCTCGTACTTAGTATTTATCAATGACGTTATCTATGACGCTTGCGACAGATGGCAATGCCTTAAAAGTTTAACAATGTCAAGATGCAAGCGCGCATATTAGAATGAGAAGAATGACCTTCTCATTCAGTATTAAACTGGAATTTAAGATTTAAAAAAAGTATAGTATCACCTCGAATTTTCCAGCCAAGCTATCCTACTTTACTCGTTACTAACATTATTCATCCTGTTAGATTGGTATAGTTGTTATATTATAAATTACAATAATGACTGTGCGTGTCTAGTCGATACTAGCCAGTGAGGAGACTTATAGATGAATTCCGCCTTTAATTGGTCAGCGCTAGCCTTTATTTTGGCTGCCCTTGGTTTGGTGATTTTCATGCTAGTTGTACCCCGTCTATTAGGGGGTCGTTCACAAGGCGCAGAAAAAGAAGAAGTATTTGAATCGGGCGTTGTCGGAGCAGGCAATGCCCGAATTCGTTTGTCTGCAAAATTCTACTTAGTCGCTATTTTCTTTGTTATCTTTGACTTAGAAGCCCTTTATTTATATGCCTATTCGGTGTCTGTAAGGGAAGTGGGCTGGCTTGGTTTTGGTGCGGCGGCTGTGTTTATCGGTATCCTATTTGTTGGCCTAGTATATGAATTGAAACTGGGTGCAATGAACTGGGCACCAGCGGACAAACGCCGTAAAAAAGAGCGTTTAACCCAAGCACCGGCTGGCTTCAATTTAGCGAATATTACCAAGTTTGACGGTATCGATGAATTGCATACCGACCCAACAGGTAAAGTACCGGCTCAGTCTTCAGGGCAGGTCAATGTATCAAACGATATTGAGGCCAATAAACGCCATCTTGCCAATATTGACCGTATTAATATTACCGGTAATGTCACCAGTGTGGACTTCTCTAACCGTTCATCAAACTCTTCATCATCAAATAAAACGTCTAGTTAAGGGTTAAATCATGAAATATACGCTAACCCGTGCGAATCCTGACGCCGATACTTATCCTGCGCAATCGAAGCAAACCGTTAATAACCCTATCGAGGATGAGGTTAATCGTAATGTGTTTATGGGCAGGCTTGAGGACATGGTTCATGCTGCTGCAAACTGGGGACGTAAGAACTCATTGTGGCCATTTAACTTTGGTACGTCATGCTGCTATGTGGAATATGCCACTACCTTAACCGCAGTTCATGACTTATCGCGCTTTGGTGCAGAGGTTATTCGTGCGTCACCGCGTCAGGCAGACGTGATGATTGTGGCTGGTACCTGCTTTGTAAAAATGGCGCCAGTTATTCAGCGTCTATATGAACAAATGCTTGAGCCAAAATGGGTCATTTCAATGGGCTCATGTGCTAACTCAGGCGGAATGTATGATATTTACTCAGTAGTACAAGGCGTGGATAAAATTATCCCTGTCGATGTCTATGTACCTGGCTGCCCGCCACGTCCTGAGGCTTTAATCCAAGGGCTTATGCTGTTGCAAGATTCGATTACGCAAGAGCGTCGTCCACTTGGTGCGTATGTCAATGACAAAGGCATTTATAAGCCACAGATGCTTGCTGAAAGAGACCGTAAGCAAGCGGATCGTATTGCGGTGAAAAATCTTCGCAGTCCAGACAGTATTTAGTTATTATTGAGCAGCTATCAAGCATTAATACAGCGATAAAATAACCAGCTATAAACGTACTAATATAACAACCTATATTCTTGTGTATGCGTAATATTCGCAATGACTCTGAGGTAACCGGTGACCATGGTAACGGATAACAGCAAAGCAACCCATCGTAGTGCCGATGCAAATAAGACACAGCCTGCGGTGCTGCGTGAGCTTGGACACAAATTTTCAGGTAAATTTAGCGAACAGTTTACTTTTGATGGTATTCCTACCATTTGGGTAGCTCGTGAGCATTTGCTTGACGTGTTAATGTTCTTACGTACTTTACCTAAGCCTTATGTGATGCTGCTGGATCTATCTGCCATCGATGAGCGTTTGCGTCAGCACAGAGATGGGTTGCCTGAAAGCGATTTCACGGTGTTCTATCATCTGATGTCACTTGAGCGTAATAGCGATATTCGCGTTAAAGTTGCGTTATCTGAAGACGACTTAAATGTACCGACAGCAACCAAGATTTGGCCAAATGCCAACTGGTATGAGCGTGAAGTGTGGGATATGTTTGGTATCGTCTTTACCGGACATCCACATTTAACGCGTATTCTGCTGCCTAAATATTGGGAAGGTCACCCTCTGCGTAAAGAGTATCATGCGCGTGCCACAGAATTTACCCCTTACTTTCTAAACTCAGCCAAGCAGCAGTTTGAACAAGAAAACCTACGCTTTGTGCCTGAAGAGTGGGGCATGAAACGTAGTGGCCGTGATGAGGACTTTATGTTCTTGAACTTAGGTCCGAACCACCCATCTGCTCACGGTGCCTTCCGACTGATACTACAGCTAGATGGTGAAGAAATCATCGACTGTATCCCAGATATTGGCTACCACCACCGTGGTGCTGAGAAGATGGCTGAACGTCAAACTTGGCATTCATATATCCCTTATACCGATCGTATTGATTACCTAGGCGGGGTAATGAATGAGCTGCCGTATGTGATGGCGGTTGAGCAACTGGCTGGTATTACCGTTCCGGAGCGTGCTCAAACCATTCGAGTGATGATGAGTGAGTTCTTCCGTATCACCAATAACTTATTGTACTTTGGTACCTTCATTCAAGATGCGGGTGGTATGACACCAGTATTCTATATGTTTACTGACCGTCAAAAAGCATATGACGTGATTGAAGCGGTCACCGGCTATCGTATGCACCCAGCATGGTTCCGTATTGGCGGTACTGCAGCAGACTTGCCACGTGGTTGGCAGCGTTTGGTGCGTGAATTCCTAGACTGGATGCCAAAGCGTTTAGATGAATATGTCAAAGCGGCGATGGAAAACTCAGTACTTAAAGGCCGTACTCAGAATGTGGCCCAGTACGATGCTAAGCAAGCGCTAGCTTGGGGTGTTACCGGTGCCGGTCTGCGAGCAACAGGTGTTGAGTTTGACTTGCGTAAAGCACGTCCTTATATGGGTTATGAGAATTATGACTTCGAAATCCCAGTAGGATATAACGGTGATGCCTACGATCGCTGTATGGTTAAGATCGAAGAGATTCGTCAATCACTGCGCATTATCAAGCAGTGTATGGATAATATGCCTTCAGGCCCATACAAAGCCGATCATCCATTGGCGGTACCACCACCAAAAGATCGCACTTTAAACGATATTGAAACCCTGATTAACCACTTTATTTCTGTGTCTTGGGGTCCTGTGATGCCAGCCGGTGAAGCCTCTATGATGGTTGAAGCCACTAAGGGTATCAACAGCTATTACATTACTTCAGATAAAGCGACTATGAGTTATCGTACGCGTATTCGTACGCCGACATTTGCCCATTTACAGCAAATGCCGTCTGTGATTAACGGCAGCTTGGTGTCTGACTTAATTATATATTTGGCATCCATTGATATTGTGATGGCAGATACGGATAGATAAGCATAAATTGTTATTGAGTCAGTTATAACTTGCTTAATTGTAGTGTTCTCAAGCTCTAAGATAGTTTTTAGAGTAAATAAGTTTTAAGATAAACGGGTTTTAAGGAAAAAATTCATGAAGTATAAAGTAATGATACTTACCCTTTTATCATTCAGTCTTAATGCTTGTGTTACAGCTAATAAAGACAACATAGACAACGCCACTCGCAGCGCCAGTTACGATGTTCAAGCAGCTTATAGGAATATCCTTGTGAATGCCTATAGTGCTAAAAGTATTTTACAAAATCCAGAAGCATTAGGCCGTGAAAGTGTAGAGACAGATATAACATCGCCCGCTCTGGATTTAACGGTATCGCCAAATCGTACCTTTCAAGGCAAACTTGCCTTGTCAAAGCCCTATTCTTCAACAACTATCGTTGATGGAGAGGTTTTTAAGGAGCGAGAAGGGCTTATATTTATTGATGTAGATAGCTTTAGGTACTTGGGGTCTACAAGTAGTACGTATCATACTGACACAGTAAATACTAAGTTTTATGACTTACCAAATAAAGCAGTGATTGGTGATAGTGGTCGGCTAAATGAGGGCTACCTTGAGTATAAAGCTTCATCATTTAGTGATGAGCTTTTGACAGCGACTTGTAATGATATGTGGGTTTTGAAAGCAGCAGACAACCAAAATGCTAAGCTGTGTACAAACTCAAAAATTCATTATACGCCAAATAGAGTAGATACAGTGCAGACTTGCTATACCATAAATAGAAAAGGCGATATTTTACATCATGAGGGGCAATCGACAATTATGCGTAACAGCCCTGATGATTCTGATCTTATTTTTAAAAGCTTTCAAGTTAATTAGTCCTACTTGAATTAATACTAAGCGAGTATCTAAAGAGAAAGTAGCACAATGATTAAAATAGTAACCGATAAAGCCCCAACCGTTGATGTTGCAACCATCTTAACTGCTCAAGAAATTGAGGGTATTAAAGAGTATATCCAGCATTATCCTCATGCTCGTGCAGCCTCATTAGATGCGTTAAAACTGGTACAAAAACGCAATGGCTGGGTAGATGATGCGCAAGTCAATGCCATCGCTAATTTATTAGACGTACCGGTAACCGATATCGAAGGTGTGGCCACTTTCTTTAACCGCATTTACCGCTCACCTGTGGGTCGTCATGTCATCTTAGTTTGTGACTCTATTGCTTGTTATTTAACCGGCTATGAAGCACTTTCTGCTAAATTCAAAGAGCAGCTTGGCATTGACTACGGCCAAACTACCCCAGATGGTCGTTTTACCTTATTACCTATCTGCTGTTTGGGTAACTGTGACAAAGGTCCTTCGGTTTTAATCGATGAGGATACCTTTGGACCGGTTAGCCCTGAAGAGGTTGCTGAGTTATTGGAGTACTACCCATGAGTGAAAATAGCCAAAATACAGCCGCTATGAGCCAGAGTATGACGTCTGAAGCACAGCCAAAACGCCTTAGTATCGCTGAGCAGTTTGCCCGCCGCAAACAAGGCAAAGCGCCGAGTCAATTAAATGAGCAGCGCGTGCCTATTTATGGCGATAAAGAAACCGCAACCATTGAAACCAGACCGCTAACTTGGCGTTTGGCACATCATGATGCCATCTTAGACTTGGCTACTTATCAATCGTTACGTGGTTTTGAAGGTCTAAAAAATGCATTAGACAAAGCGCCAAAAGAAGTCGGCGATATGATCAAAGCGGCCAACGTTCGTGGTCGTGGCGGTGCGGGCTTTAACGCTGGTCTTAAATGGTCATTCATGACTCCTCCAGATGGTGGTCCGCGTTATCTAATTTGTAACGCCGATGAGATGGAGCCAGGTACATTTAAAGACCGTCTATTAATGGAGCGTTTGCCGTTTCAGCTTATTGAAGGCATGTTAATTACCGCTCATGCCATCGGGGCGACTGACGGTTACATCTTTATTCGTGGTGAATATATTATCGCCGCTGAGCGCCTGATGGCGGCTATTGATGAGTGTATCGCTAACAATCTGATGGGCGATAATATTTTAGGCTCAGACTTTAGTTTCCATCTGCATGTGCATACCGGTGCCGGACGTTATATTTGTGGTGAAGAGACCGCATTGATTAACTGTCTTGAAGGCCGCCGCGCTAACCCACGTACTAAACCTCCGTTCCCACAGATTTCGGGTGCATGGGGTCGACCAACGGTTGTTAACAACGTTGAGACTCTAAGCAATATGCCTGCAATCTTGGTTAATGGCGTTGATTGGTATCAAAACCTACCTAATGAAAAAGGCAACAGCACCACGCCAGGCACTAAGATATTTGGCTGCTCAGGCTTGGTCAATGATCCTGGTCTTTGGGAGCTACCTTTTGGTTACAGCGCCCGTGAAATTATCGAAGAGTTCGCCGGTGGCATGCAGCAAGGCAAAACCTTAAAAGCATGGCTTCCAGGCGGTGCTTCAACAGACTTCTTAACCACTGAACATCTTGATACCATCATGGACTTTGATAGTATTCAAAAAGCCGGTAGCCGTATGGGTACTGGCCTGATTATGGTGGTTGATGAGTCTCAAGATATGGTGCCTTTGTTAAAAAACCTAGAGATTTTCTTCCAACGTGAATCATGCGGTTGGTGTACACCTTGCCGTGATGGACTGCCTTGGGGCGTGAAGCTATTAACCGCCATTGATGACGGTGAAGGACAAGTTGGCGACATTGAAAAGCTTGAAGGCTTAACTCGAGATTTATGGATTGGTAAGACATTCTGTGCACACGCACCAGGGGCCATGGAACCTTTAATGAGTGCGATTAAATATTTCCGCCACGAGTTCGAAAGCAAAATTGTGGTAGAACCCGCACCTGAAGTAGATGAGCAAACCTCACAGTGGGCTGAATCTGAAATTCAAAAAGTCATGTCGACTATGAGTAAAGGTAAGCCTGCAACATCGTCAAAAGCAAGCACAGAAACCAACAATCATTCAGACGCAAAAGCAGGTTCAGAAGGTGAGTCTAATGACTCAGCCTCTAAACCCAGCGACGTGAAGTAGAGGAGTAGAAACAGGCATGGCGGTCATACATATTGACGGTAAGCAGGTCGAGGTAAACGGGGCAGACAACCTTTTAGAGGCGTGTTTGTCACTGGGTATCGATGTGCCTTATTTCTGCTATCACCCTGCACTTGGTTCAGTCGGTTCGTGCCGTCAGTGCGCGGTAAAGCAGTTTAACAACGCAGAAGACGCAGCTGCAGGTAAAGGGCGTTTGGTCATGTCGTGCATGGTCGCACCAACTGACGACATGTATATCTCGGTCGAAGATGACGAAGCGGTTGCGTTTCGTAAATCGATCGTTGAGTTTTTAATGACCAACCACCCGCATGACTGTCCAACCTGTGAAGAGGGCGGTCACTGCCACTTGCAAGACATGACTTACATGTCTGGGCATAACAAACGTCGTTATCGCTTCACTAAGCGTACTCACCACAACCAAGAGTTTGGTCCATTTATCGCACATGAAATGAACCGCTGTATTGCGTGTTATCGTTGTGTTCGTTATTACAAAGACTATGCAGGTGGTGAAGACTTAGGCGTTTATGCGTCGAATAACCGTGTTTATTTTGGCCGCGAAAAAGATGGCCAGTTTGAAAGCGAATTCTCAGGCAACTTAACCGAAGTTTGCCCAACCGGTGTATTTACTGACAAGACCCATTCAGATCGTTATAACCGTAAGTGGGATATGCAATATGGCCCAAGCATCTGTCATGGCTGTTCTGTAGGCTGTAACATCTCAGCCGGTGAGCGCTATGGTGAGTTACGCCGTATTGAAAACCGTTATAACGGTGAAGTAAACCGTTATTTCTTATGTGACTTAGGCCGCTTTAGCTATGGCTATGTCAATCGTGAAGACCGTCCGGTGCAAGCGATTGAACACATCAATGACAAGCATGTCAAAATCAATATTGACTATGCCATTGATGAAACCGTTAAGCGCTTAAAAGACAAGAAAGTTATTGGTATTGGTTCACCACGAGCCAGCTTAGAAACCAACTTTGCTCTTAAAAAGTTAGTTGGATTTGATAATTTCTCAACCGGTCTAAACAGCCATCAACAGTCACTGGTTGAAAAATGTATTGAAGTATTAAATACGCAAGGTATTTATAATCCAAGCGTGACTGATATTGAAAGCCATGATGCGGTATTTATTTTGGGTGAAGACATTACCCAAACCAGTGCTCGTGTGGCATTGGCAGTGCGTCAAGCTGCCAAAAATGAAAAAGTTAAAATGGCGCATGCCTTAAAAACCCCAGAATGGTTGGCAGAGCCTGTGCAACGTATCGGTCAAAAAGAGCTAAGCCCGGTCTACATTATTGATACGGTGCAAACTAAGCTTGATGACATTAGTAAAGTAAGCTGTGTGGCAACACCAGAAGACATTGCCGCCCTAGGCTTTGCGGTAGCAGATGCCATTAAAGCGATAGGTAATGACTTACAACAAATCGTTGATAATGTGCCAAGCGCTAATAACGATGAGTCAGAGCAAGATCCAATGCAGGCACTGGCTGAGCAAATAGCCTTTGATTTAGTCACCGCAGATAAGCCACTAGTCATCTCTGGTACCGGTCAATTTAGTGTGGCCGTTATTGAAGCATCTGCTCAAGTTGCTCAAAGCTTAACTGATAAGCGTGCTGATATTAAAGCTTATGAGCTTGAGCAAGTAGAAGCGCACAATGCCAAAGTACGTGCTCAGCAATCAGGTAATAAGCCAGTTGAAGACAAAGAGCTGGATGCCAAACCTAACAAAGCAGATGGATCTAAAGCCTCTGATAACCTAGAGCGTGACCCTAATGAGCCAGCATTAGAGCTTAAACAGGTTAATGAAACCTATAAGCAACAAGCCGGTCTATACTTAAGTGTACCTAATGCCAACAGTGTTGGTGTTTGTCTGCTTGGCGGTAAGTCAGTAGAAGAGCTATTGGCTGCAGATTTTGATGCCGTCATTGTCGCAGAAAATCAGTTAACTGATGCGCTAGATATTGAAAAGCTAGCACAGTTATTATCTGACAAAACGGTAATTACGTTAGATCATCAAAACCTATATTGGCATAAGTTTGTTGATATCGTATTGCCAGCGGCTAGCTTTGCTGAAGCGGACGGTACTTTGGTATCGGCTGAAGGACGTGCGCAGCGTTTCTTCCAAGTTTATGATCCTAGCTACTATAGCAACAAGAACTGCATTAAAGAAGGCTGGCGTTGGTTACATGCGGTTGAGACCAGCTTGCATAATATGCCACTGGATTGGACTCAGCTTGATGATGTGATCGATGAGCTGATTACGACGCATCCAAATCTTGAGGGTATCAAGAACGCAGCACCAGAATCAGACTTCCGTATCTCGGGTCTGAAAATTGCTCGTGAGCCAAGACGTTACTCTGGTCGTACAGCCATGCGCGCCAATCTGTCAGTGCATGAGCCGATGCAGCCAAAAGATTTAGATACTGCTTTAACTTTCTCAATGGAAGGTTATAGTGGCGCGCAAACACCAAGTGCAATGATTCCATTTGCGCAAGCAGCGGGTTGGAACTCGCCACAAGCATGGAACAAATATCAAAAAGAGATTGGTGGTTCGTTAAAACAAGGCGATCCTGGGGTGCGTTTGTTTGATCTGGTCGATACAGACAGCAAGCATCCTAAACGTGATTATGTGCGCCCACAGATGGCGCAGCCTGTTAAAACCAGCATTTTCCAAGGTCAGGCTAAATTAGTGCCAGTTCATAATCTGTATGGTAGCTCGGCAATGGCGCATCGCAGTCCAGTCGTGGCATCACAAATGAAACCGGCTAGTTTCTACATTGGTGCAGATGATGCACAACATTGGCAAGTCAGTAGTAATGACTGGTTAGCGGTAACTGTTGATGGTCATCGCGTAGAGCTGCCAGTACAAGTTGTGCCTTATTTGGCAGAAGGCTGTATTGGTTATCCTGTCGGTCAGGCTCCAATATTACATGGTCACTTACCAGCATCTGTAATCAAAATAGATCCACCACAATCACAAGGTGAGTCGATAGATGAGAAACAACCCAATTTAGAAGGTCAGGGAGGCTAATATGGAATCGATACGAATCATCCCTGAGGTACCTAGCTTTTTAAACTTATCTACTGAGGCTTGGTCGATATTATTCTTAGTGGCTCAAGCGTTAGTCATCTTTTTAGTGGTGGTCATTGTTGCTGCCCTGATGATTATCTATGAGCGTCGCATGTTGGCACTGTGGCAAGACCGTTATGGTCCGAACCGTGTGGGCCCTTGGGGTTCATTGCAACTGGTCGCTGATATGTTGAAGATCTTCTTCAAAGAAGACTGGACGCCTAAGTTTGCCGATAAGTTCATGTTCATTTTGGCGCCAGCCATTGCCATGTTCACTGCTTTGGCTTCATTTGCCATCATTCCTATTTCTCCAACGTTAGGTGTGGCTGACTGGAATATTGGTATCTTGTTCTTCTTTGCCATGGCGGGTATGGCCGTCTATGCGGTAATGTTTGGTGGTTGGGCATCTGAAAACAAATACTCATTACTGGGTGGTTTACGCTCTGCAGCACAGACCATCAGTTACGAAGTTTTCTTAGGTTTATCATTAATGGGTGTGGTGGCGATTACCGGCTCGTTCAATCTACGCGATATCGTTACTGCACAAACCGGTGGTTTTTGGCACTGGAATATCTTCCCACAGTTTTTAGGCTTTTTAACCTTTGTGGTCGCCGGTGTTGCTGTTACTCACAGACACCCATTTGACCAACCTGAAGCCGAACAAGAATTGGCGGAAGGTTACCATGTTGAATACTCAGGTATGAAGTTTGGTATGTTCTTTATTGGTGAGTATGTCAACGTGGTGTTGATCTCAGCATTAATGACCTGTTTGTTCTTCGGTGGTTGGGATGCGCCAATGAATCTTGGCTTTACCATTTTGCCGCCTGCCTTTTGGTTTATGATTAAGACCTTATTTTTTATGACCATGTTTGTCTTAGCACGTGGTTCGTTAATGCGTCCACGCTATGACCAAGTGATGAACTTTGGTTGGAAGGTATGTTTACCCGTTACTTTAATTAACTTATTAATTACTGCGGCTTTAATTTTGGTTGCCAGCAATTAATCCAGTTTAGATAAGTTAGTTAAATTAAATCAGTTTTTAAATCTTCTATTTATTAGGTGATGATAAGCCAGCTCGACTAAAGTCTTTAAACTTAAGCCGTTAATTTAAGTTTATAAGTTACTTTAAGTTTATAAAAGGTGGTTAACGATTAAATTGAATCATGCGTTAACTTATTTTAGTTGAGCCAGCCGATCACTAATAAGCAATAAGAGAAGTTAACATGTTTAAAACGTTGAAAAATACAGTCGTGGGCATGTTTACCATCGTACGCTCTATGTGGATGGTTAACAGTCATGCGTTAAGACCAAGAGATACAATTTTGTATCCGGAACAGCCTGTTCCTGTGCCCCCACGCTTTCGGGGTCGTATTGTATTGACTCGTGATCCAGATGGCGATGAGCGCTGCGTCGCGTGTAACTTATGTGCGGTCGCTTGTCCGGTTGCCTGTATCTCATTACAAAAGGCAGAGCGAGAAGATGGTCGCTGGTATCCTGAATTTTTCCGCATTAACTTCTCACGCTGTATCTTTTGTGGCATGTGTGAAGAAGCGTGTCCAACAACCGCTATTCAGCTAACTCCAGATTTTGAGTTGGGTGAATATGTGCGACAAGATTTGGTGTACGAAAAAGAGCACCTATTAATTTCAGGACCAGGTAAATATCCTGATTATAACTATTACCGTGTCAGCGGCATGGCGATTAAAGACAAACCAAAAGGTGCTGCCAAAAATGAAGCAGAACCTGTTGATTTAAGGAGTCTATTGCCATGAGTTGGCTACATTGGTTTGATAACACCTCATTAGTTGGATTTTATGCCTTGGGCTTAGTGGCCATTATTGCCAGCTTACGCGTAATCATGTTGGCAAACCCAGTCCACGCCATCTTATCCATGATTGTTTCTTTATTAGCATTAGCAGGCATCTTCTTTATTTTAGGTGCTCCATTTGCAGGCGCACTGCAAGTGATCGTTTATGCCGGTGCTATTTTAGTCCTATTTGTCTTCGTGATTATGATGCTCAACTTAGGCGTCAAAAATGATGAACGTGAAAGCCTATGGTTGTCCTCAGATGTGTGGGCAGTGCCAGCAGCATTAAGCTTTGTGATTGCTGTGGTATTGGTTTACATGTTATCGATGGGTAATAGCTATCAAGGTGAGCATGTGGTCACCATGGTTGGCGCACAAACAGTATCAGCGAAACATGTGGGTATTGCTTTATTTACCGAGTACTTATTACTGGTAGAAGTGGCGGCTATGTTGCTATTAGCTGCGTTAGTTGCGGCTTATCACTTAGGTAAAAAGGCATTGGATGATGAAAATGAAAGTCATACCAGCCGTGGCGCTAGAGGATTGAACAGTGAGAATAACCCATTAGATAGCGACTCGCAAGGCTACCATTACCAGTCCATTGATGCCGCGAAATTTAAGAAGCAAAAAGGGCAGGGTACTCATCATCAGCATAAAAATCTGCATAATAAGGAGGAGAGTTAATGGCAACTGCAACCTCTGAAACAGTTACTACAGATGCTCAAATGGCAACTGAGACAACGACAGCCAATTCATCAGTTACTCAATTAGATGAAGTGCTAGAAGCGGTTGAAGGCAGTCAATTTGTTGACGCTAATGACGTGGCAGAAGTCAATAACAAGGCAGCCAATGAACAAGTCGATGCAGCATCAGCGCCAGCAACTACTACGGATCCGGTAGCTGATACTGCTGTTGCAGCAGAAACAGCACCAGCGCAAACTGCCCAATTGGCACCAAGCAATGAAACTACTGAAGCTGCTCAAACCACTGATGGCTCTCAATTAGCAGACACCACCAGCGTACAGACTCTAGAAATGAAGCCGGTTGAGATGATGCAGGCGCCACATATCGATGAGGCAGCACAAGCATCAATGCTTGGACCGATTCCTATGGAGCACGGCCTGATATTGGCAGGTATTATTTTTGCTATCGGTTTATGCGGGGTGATGGTACGCCGTAACTTCCTATTTATGCTGATGAGCTTAGAGATTATGATGAGTGCTGCAGGCTTAGCGTTTATCGTTGCAGGCAGTCATTGGTTAAGTGCAGATGGTCAAATTATGTTTATCTTTATCTTAACGTTGGCAGCTGCTGAAGCGTCTTTAGGCTTGGCCATCTTATTACAATTCTACCATCGCCGTGGTCACTTAGATGTGGATACGGCCAATGAGATGAGAGGTTAATATCATGAGTTTTCTAGCATTAACCTTCATCTTTCCGGCGTTAAGTTTCTTAATCTTAGCGTTCAGACGAGATCACTTATCAGAACAAGCGGCTCGATACCTAGGTGTCGGTAGCATGGGCTTGTCAGCGCTGTGTGCATTAATTGCTGGCTTAAGCTATCTTGGTCAAAATGATCCAAGCACTGTAATCAATGTACCGTTATGGACTTGGCTACAAGTGGGCGACTTTGCGCCAGCCTTTGGTCTAAGCTTTGATGGCTTAGCCTTAACCATGATGGGTGTTATTACTGGTATTGGCTTTTTAATTCACCTATTTGCCGCTTGGTATATGCAAGGCGATAAAGGCTTTGCTCGCTTCTTTAGCTATATGAACCTGTTCGTAGCCAGTATGTTATTACTGGTATTGGCAGATAACTTGCTACTGCTCTATTTAGGCTGGGAAGGGGTAGGTATTTGTTCGTACCTGTTAATTGGTTACTATTATGAAAATAGAGCCAATGGCCGTGCGGCGATGAAAGCCTTTACTGTGACTCGTATTGGTGATGTATTCTTAGCGTTTGGTTTATTCTTATTATTCCGTGAGTTTGGTACGCTAAACATTCAAGACATCATCATTCGTGCGCCACAGATGTTTGAGGTGAATAACCCAACTTTAGTACTGGCTACCATGATGTTGGTCGGCGGTGCGATGGGTAAATCAGCTCAAATTCCATTGCATACTTGGCTTGCTGACGCGATGGCAGGTCCGACGCCTGTTTCAGCACTTATTCACGCAGCAACCATGGTAACTGCCGGCGTTTATTTAATTGCGCGTTTACATCCACTATTTATCCTAACGCCAGGTATCTTATTGTACTGGGTAGGTGCTGTGGGTGCGATTACTCTTGTGGTTGCTGGATTTTGTGCACTGGCACAGACAGACATTAAGCGTATCCTAGCTTATTCGACCATGAGCCAAATTGGCTATATGTTCTTAGCACTAGGTGTGGGTGCATGGCAAGGCGCTGTCTTCCATCTAATGACCCATGCTTTCTTTAAAGCCTTGTTATTCTTATCTTCTGGTGCGGTAATTATCGCTGTTCATCACGAACAAGACATCTTCAAAATGGGCGGCTTGCGTAAAAAGATCCCATTGGTATTTTGGTGTTTTGTGATTGGTGGAGGAGCACTGGCTGCAATTCCTTGGGTCACTGTGGGCTTTTACTCAAAAGAAGCCATTCTTTGGGAAACCTATGCCACTGGCCATCAAGTATTGTTCTATATGGGTGTATTCGGTGCGTTCTTAACCTCACTTTATACGTTCCGTATGATTTGGTACACCTTCTTTGGCGAAGAAAAAACCATTGCTCACAAGTTATCAGGCCTATCGTATCAAGTACCATTAGTGGTGCTATTGGTGCTATCGACCGCTGTTGGCGCGTTCATCACACCGCCACTACAAGGGGTATTACCTGAAAGTGTTGGTCATCTATTAGAGCAAGCGGGCGACGCACATGCCAAGCACACTGCAGAATATATTGCTATGGGTGCGATGGCAGCAGGCCTAATCTTAGCTTTTCTATTATATGTGGCAAACAGTGGCAAACTACTGGCTAAATTTAAAGCCTCAAGTTTGGGCGGTGCTATTTATTATTGGTGCTACCATGGCCTAGGCTTTGATGCCTTATATGACATTGTGTTTGTCAAACCATTTTTACTTATTGGCAAAATACTCAAGTCAGATCCTGTCGACAAAACATGGAATATCTTACCTGCCATTGCTTCGGCCGGTAACAAGGTAATGGCCATGACACAAACAGGCTCGCTTCGAGGATATGCTGCAAGCTTTGGACTGGGGATGGCAGTGTTATTGATACTAGTCATGACGACGGTGATTTAAAATGACAGAACTTCAATTAGCTTGGATATTGCCAGCATTAATTGCAATCCCCTTTATCGCGGGGACACTGTGTTGGCTAGTAGAAAAAATTAATAACCGCTTGCCACGCTGGATTGCTCTGATTGGTATGATCATCACCTTTGCGCTGACACTTATTTTGTGGCGTGAAGGTGGGTTTGCCGGTATGAGCGAGCAGGTGCTTCCGACTGATGCTCAGCTGCCTTGGTTTACCGAATTTATGGTGCCTTGGATTGATAGCTTTGGTATTAGCTTTCACCTAGCACTTGATGGCATGTCATTAATGATGGTGTCACTGACTGCCTTCTTAGGTATTATGGCTGTTGGCTGTTCTTGGGGTGAGATTCAACGTCGTGTTGGTTTCTTCCATCTTAACTTATTGTGGAGTTTGGGCGGCGTTATCGGTGTGTTTTTGGCCATCGATCTGTTCTTATTCTTCTTCTTTTGGGAAATGATGTTAGTACCTATCTATTTCCTAATTGCTATTTGGGGGCACAATGCTACCAATGGTAAGACTAAAGAATATGCTGCCACTAAGTTCTTTATTTATACTCAAGCGTCTGGCTTAATTATGCTAGTCGGTATTTTGCTGTTGGTAATTATCAACTATCAAAATACCAGCGTCTTTAGCTTTAACTACAATGATCTATTAGGCACACAACTGGGCGGTTGGGAATATCCAATCATGCTGTGCTTCTTCATTGGTTTTGCGGTTAAGTTACCCGTTATGCCATTTCATGGCTGGTTACCTGATGCCCACGCACAAGCGCCAACAGCTGGTTCTGTTGACTTAGCAGGTATCCTAATTAAGACAGCAGCTTATGGTTTAATTCGCTTTGTATTGCCATTATTCCCAGCTGCATCACAAGAGTTTGCACCGATTGCCATTACACTAGGTACCATAGGTATCTTCTATGGCGCATGGATGGCCTTTGTACAAACCGATATTAAGCGTTTGTTGGCTTATACCAGTGTGTCACACATGGGCTTTGTGGTATTGGCGGTCTATGCCGGTACGCTAATTAGCCTACAAGGGTTGATGGTTCAGATGCTTGCTCATGGCTTGGCTTCAGCAGCATTGTTCATTATGGCAGGTCAGTTATACGAGCGTATGCACACGCGCGAGTTGCCATTGATGGGCGGTATGTGGGGGCAATTCCGTTATTATTCACCGTTATTAATGTTCTTCTGTGCCGCTTTATTAGGTATTCCAGGAACCGGTAACTTTATTGGTGAATTCTTAATCCTTATTGGCTCATTTGAGCAGTATCCAATATTTGTAGTATTTGCGACCTTTAGCTTGGTATGGGCAGGTTTGTATTCACTGATCATTATCTATCGTGCGTTATTTGGCAAACCAACAGTACCAGATTTAGAGAAGCTAAATGCAGCAGCGCAAGCTCAAAAAGCAGCGTATTTAAAAGCGAAATCAGAGACAATGCCACAACACGCTTTGGCATACTCAGGTACTGACAATCAGCATGCATTAAACCCAAGCTATGTTGAAGAACAGCCTAAGAAGAAAACAATTAATTTGTATGATTTAAACGGTCGTGAGCTTACTTTGTTATTAGTGCTTGCAGTGGGATTGGTGTGGTTAGGTTTATTCCCACAAACCGTATTAGATACATCAAGTCATGCGATGCAATGGATTAACAATGCTTATACCTACCATGATGTGGTTCATTTCGATGCTATTGAGACCATCCAGTCTACAGTTGCCACAGGGGAGGTACGCTAATGAATAATTTGATTGCAAACGCTTGGTCTGTGATGCAACCTTTTGCCCCGATTATTGTGGTTGTGGTTACTTTATTAGTAGTCATGCTAGGTATCGCCTTAAAGCGTTCACACTTTTTAATTGGTACATTAAGTGTGATGGGGCTAAATATTGCCTTGCTGTTATTAATTGGACAAATCATGGGCTGGGTCGCCATGCCTGAGCAACCTGTGATTAGCGCTATGTTTATCATAGATCCGTTTGCTCAATTTAATATGGCCGTGATTTTAGTGGCGGCATTGGCCTGTTGTACCTTAGCGTACCCTTACTTTAGAACCTTCAAGGACCACAAAGAAGAGCTGTATTTATTACTGCTATTATCTACAGTGGGCGCACTATTGATGGTATCTGCGCACAACCTAGCTTCATTCTTTATGAGCTTAGAGTTATTGTCTGTGCCTTTATATGGTATGTTGGCTTATGCCTTTATGCGCAACCGCTCATTAGAGTCTGGTCTGAAGTATTTAGTATTATCTGCCACAGCGTCGGCGACCTTGTTAATGGGCATGGCCTTTATTTACGCGGCAACAGGCACACTGCAGTTTAAAGAAATTGCACTGTCATTGCCTAATGTATATCAGTCTCCTCTCATGATTTTAGGGGCGGCTATGATGACATTTGCGGTTGCCTTTAAGCTATCAGCAGCACCTTTCCATATTTGGACTGCCGACGTTTATCAAGGCGCACCAGCACCAGTAGCGACTTATTTGGCTTCAGTGACCAAAGTTGCGATGATGGCATTGGCGATACGCTTCTTGATTGATGCAGCGATATTAGCTATCCCAGCGGTACAAATGGTTCTGATGGTTGTTGCGACGTTATCTATCTTGTTTGGTAATTTATTGGCATTACGTCAAACCAACTTAAAGCGCTTATTGGGTTATTCTTCAATCGCGCATATGGGTTATGTGATGGTTGCCGCATTGAGCGTCGCCAGTGGTGCTTATGCGATTACCAACATGTATATGGCGGTGTACGCGCTAACCTCTGTTGGTTTATTTGGCGTATTAACCTTAATGTCGAGCAGCTACAAAGAAGAGGGTGAGGCAGCAGAGTTATATCACTATCGTGGTTTATTCTGGCGTCGTCCGGTATTAACCGGCGTGATGACGGTAATGCTACTGTCTATGGCAGGTATCCCATTAACGGCAGGCTTTATCACTAAGTTCTTTGCGATTGTTGCAGCAGTTGATGGTCGTCAATGGTGGCTTGCCGCTATGATTATCGTCGGTAGCGCCATTGGTCTGTTCTACTATCTACGTGTCATGCTTACGCTATTCAAGCGTCCAAACCGTACTATGGAATTCGATGCCTTGTGGCATTGGGGTATCCAGGTTGGTGGTCTGATGGTTATTTTAGTGACACTACTGGTAATCTACGTGGGTGTGTTGCCTAATAACTTTATCCTATGGGCGACGCAGTCAATCATGTGGTAACAGTTAGCTTAGCCAATAGCCTAAGCTAACCATTGATAACGGTTTAAGATTAATATGCTTGTAGTGCAATCATTGTGCTACAAGCATTTTTTTGGGGCTACATTTTTGGTTTTAATTTTATGGGCCAACTGTTTTTCTATTAGTGAACTAAGGCAGTCGCGATTAAGTAGGATTTAAGTCGTTATTCCGAAAAGTGTTAATAAATATATTTAAAAGTAGTTATCTTGAAAAACAAATACACTTATTGGCCTATATGCACCATAATAATAGGCAAAGACTTTTGAAACGCATATAACAACTTACATAACCGCTTTCAAATTAAATTAGATCATACTTGTCAACTTAGTTCACTTAAGTCATCGATGTTCACTTAAGTCATTGATGACTAACACACAGTCGATTAGATAAAACTTTCAATACATAAATATCAACGCACAAGTATCGTTTATACAAGAATTCTTTATAAAAATAATATAGGTATATTTTATGTCAGATAATGTTCAAACCGTAAAAGTACTCAGTAAAACCACATGGACGCCGAATCTGTTTAGTTTTACCGTGACTCGTCCAGAGAGCTTTAAGTTCACTGCTGGACAGTTTGTACGCTTAGGCGTTAACCCAAGTCGCCTGGCGTATCACCAACAAGCCGGTAACTCTGATGCGCCGGATGAAGAAATCTTTCGTGCCTATTCTATGGTTTCCTCTCCATATGACGAGACGTTAGAGTTCTTCTCGATTGTGATTGAAGATGGGGCGTTTACCTCACAGTTACAGCACTTACAAGAAGGCGATGAGCTATTATTAAAGACCATGCCATTTGGCTTTTTGACATTGGCACGCTATCAAGAGCCAGCGCCTAAGGATTTATGGTTGTTGGCGACAGGAACCGGTATCGCGCCATTTTTATCGATGCTACAAGATTTGCAAACGTGGGAAAACTACGAGCACATCGTACTTGCTTATAGTGCGCGTACTAAAGAAGAGTTGGCATATTTAGATTTGATTAATACCCTTGAAGCAGACTTTGGCGGTTTAGTGGATAACCCTGCAAAGTTCACTTTTGTGCCAATTGTGACCCGTGAGAAAGTAGAGGGCGCATTAGAAGAGCGTTTCCCTAAACTATTGGTAAATGGTGAGTTGGAGCAATTCGTTGGTGCTAAGCTTGATCCAGAACACTCTCATGTGATGTTATGCGGTAACCCACAGATGGTTGAGGATACGCGTAATACATTAAGAGACGAGAAGGGTATGGCGATGAACCGCCGTGGGATGGGTAATATTGCGGTAGAAAACTATTGGTAATTTGCGCCTTATTCAAACTTTAAACCGCCAATCGCTTAAAAGCAAAAAGCCCTATTATAAAAATAGGGCTTTTTTTGACTTTATTAAGTAACGAAAGTTTAGTGAAACCTTGAAAGTAATCTTTGTCTAGTTGAGCACTTAATTTAATGAGTTGCTTACTAGTTAACTAATCTCTATTAGTAGTATTAACTTTCTTGGCTCGGTGAGATGGCGTCACCAATCGGATTAGTTGGACCTTCTAGTAACTCAGGCTCATCATCTGGAGTAATTAAATCTTCAACCCCATTGTTGGCCAGTAAGTCGCGTATATTCACTTTGGTTTTTAAGATCAACTGCTCTTCTTCTACCAGTCCGTAATTAACCTGAACTTTGTGAAGGGTACTGATGATCTTTTTATTGCGCTTTAACCAACGATTAATATCTAAATAAATGATGTTATCTTTGGGTCTGGCGATATTAATCTTACTTAAAATAAAGCCCAATGGATCTTTGTGCAATACGCTGTGATAGAACCAGATAACTAGCTTAACGCCAGTACGTTTGATAAACGACTCACAATGTAGTTTTATCACATCGGTATTGGTCTGCTGAGCAAACACAAAGCGCTGAACATCACGGTCAATCTGAACATGTACCAGACCAAAGTTACTGGCGATTTCGGCATAAATGCCCATCACATCGATGGTACAGTATAAGCGGAACCAATCATCGTGCAGCTCAACACGCAGCTCATGTATCTGCTTGACGTTTTTGGTGACGAACTTCTCTAATGCGCCATTGACTTGGTCTTGGCTGACAGGTAAAGAAAATTCATCATCGACAGAGTTAGCGGCTTTACTGTATACCGATTTTACTTTGTCAGAAAGATAAGACCATATATCAGAGACATTAAATTTTAGATTGTCATCAAAATCTGCATAGGACTCATCTGTCTTATCCATCTTAGGTTGCTGAGTAGGTTGCACGTAATTTCCTCTTCTATGAGCCAAAAACTTCAGCTTAAAGCCGTCTTATTATTCAAATAAAACGGTCACATTAAACCTCAAGTAGTAGGTTTAGAATTTATAAAGAAGACCAAGGGTCGTACGATAATCGACGCGGTCATCAACCATCGGGCTATCGCGTTGTTCATCTGCCAAGAAAGTCACTTTTTGACCTAAGAACACGTCCCAATCGTTATTGATGGTGTACATACCATTGACGCTTAGATAAGGGCTAAAGCTTGAGCTTGGCTCATATCTGTTAACACCAGACTTGGCTGACTCTTTGTTATCAACGCCATAATAATATTCGTTGTAGTTTTTATCGTTCCACTCAACACCTGCACTTGGATAAATGGTCCAGTTGCCAGGGTTTAAACGCGCGATATAAGTTAATCGTGCTACGGTACCATCACTGTGACCACTAACGTCTGTCGCAACCTGACCACGGAAGCCGCCGATAGGAGAGCGGTATAAATAGCTGGCACCGACTAGGGCAGACCATTTTCTTTTGCTTAGATTTTTAAGATCGCCACGTGCTTCATCTGGATCGAAGTATGGGCCTGTTGGCTCTACGTATGCTGATAGCTCACTGGTGCCGTCATTAAATAAATAACCACCAAATTGGCTACCACGGGCATAGACTTTTTCGCCTTCATAAAACGCACTTGGTAATACCGAAAATTGGGTGTCATCTAAATCATAAGCACTTTTGTTAGCGATGACGTTAGCGCCAATTTGTAAGCCGATTTTGTCTGCATCAGTGGTTGAGCTGTTGCCATACAGATCTTCAGCCTGAGCTTGGGTTGATGCCAAATAAGCCAGTGTTAAGCTCGCTGCCAAAAATGAAGTGGCTAATGAGTTAGGAGATGCGTTTGAGACAGTAGTCTGGGCTATTTTTATCATAAAAAACTCTTTTAAAGTTAGATTGTTTATATTAATTTAACACTAAGAAAAAGCAGGGTTAATATAGAATTTATGCGCTTAGTTTAATAAGTTTATTCAGTGAAAGCCAGTATCTTATTGATATAAGATGCTATGGTAATTTAGCAGTGGTTATTAAATAACACTTAAAGTCCCACTTGATGGCGTAAGTTAAACCAAAGCATTAAGAACACAGCGCTTATAATAACAAATATCAACCAAGGTAAGGCTTTAAATGCAGGTTTTGACGCTTGAGGTGATAAGCGTAAGCCGATCATAATACCTACGGCCAAAATAGCGCCTGTGATAGCGCCGCCAATATGACCGGCATTATCAATACCCGGTACCGCAAACCCATACATCAGGTTAATGCCCATAATCACAGCCAAACTTTTTAGCTATGGGTTTGGGCCTTGCTGACGCACATTGAGCAGTCGCTTTTTGAGTAGCTCAACCATTAATAACGCCATCCCCAGTCCCATAATACCGCCAGAAGCACCGGCAGAAATACCAGGGCTGCCATTATTGTGCAGTATCTGCCATAAGGTCACATAGTTATTTAATAGATTACCGCCGAGTGCAGACAGCAAAAATATCAGCAAAAACTTGGCTGAGCCAAAGCTCATCTCAGTGGCTTGACCAAAAAAATATATCGCAAAGCAGTTAAACAGCAAGTGCATCAAGCCAATGTGCAAAAAGGCACTGCTGATCAGTCGCCAAGGTTCAATCAGGGTGAAGGGTAAGGCATTAGCGCCCCAAAGCAGTAATGACTGCTGATATTCAGGGCTAGAAGACTGGTTGATATCGACACCAGTGGCAATCTGAATCACAAATAACACAACAAAGCTGCTGAGTAACAGGGCAGTGATGGGTGTTCGAGTAAATAAGCGTTGGATAGTCATAATGCAATCTGCTGGTATGAGGTAAACCCATTTTATACCAGTCTTGGAAAATAACCTAACCTTGTCAAATGTGGGTTGAATGCCAGTTACTTTTTAATCAGCCCCGCTATCAAGAGTGAGGCTGATTAAAAAGCTTTGGTTTAAAGAGAGTTTAGATGGAGGAGTAGCTGTTTAAAGATTAAACAGCTATTGATTGTAAAGCCATTAATTTAAAGACTAATGACTCAAAAGTTAATGAGCTAACAGTTAGCTTAATTAGCCCCAACGTATGGCAGGCGTGTAGGGCAGGGCCGCTTTAAGGTTTTCATAAGTGCCTTTAACCAAGATATTTTCATCAACTTGGTTAATGTTGGTATGACCACAGAAGGCCATAGTCACATCACACTCTTTATATAGAATCTCAAGTGCACGGCGCACACCATCTTCACCATAAGCACCTAGGCCGTATAAGAAGGCGCGGCCAATCATAGTGCCTTTAGCACCCAATGAAATCGCCTTCAATACATCTTGTCCCGAGCGAATACCACTGTCTAGCCACACTTCAATGTCACTGTCCTCGGCTTGTACCGCTTGGACGATATCTGATAAGCAAGCAATAGAAGAAGGGGCACCATCAAGCTGTCGTCCGCCATGGTTAGACACGATTAAGGCATCGGCGCCACTACGTGCTGCTAATATAGCATCTTCTGGCTCCATAATACCTTTGATAATAAGCTTGCCGCCCCATAAGTCTTTAATACGTGCCACATCATCCCAGCTTAGGCTTGGGTCAAACTGCTCAGCGGTCCATGACGATAGAGAAGATAAATCACCAACCCCTTTGGCATGACCCACAATGTTACCAAACGTGCGACGCTTGGCACCAAGCATGTTATAACACCATTCTGGCTTAGTCATCAGGTTTAAGATGTTGGCCAAAGTCGGTTTCGGTGGCGCAGACAGTCCGTTTTTGATGTCTTTATGACGTTGACCTAGCACCTGTAAGTCGGCGGTTAAGATAAGCGCAGAGCAGTTGGCTTCTTTGGCACGGCGAATAAGATTGGCCATGAAGTCCTTATCACGCATCACATATAACTGAAACCAAAACGGGTGATTAGTGTATTCAGCCACATCTTCAATAGAGTTGATACTCATGGTAGAAAGCGAGAAAGGAACTCCAAAATCTTTGGCGGCTTTGGCAGCATGCATTTCGCCATTAGCCCACATCATACCAGTAAATCCAGTCGGAGCAATTGCGATTGGCATAGTCACATCTTCGCCAATCATAGTAGTGGTAAGGCTTCGATTATCCATATCTACCAATACACGTTGGCGTAGCTTAATACGGTCAAAGTCGGTTTCATTATTACGGTAGGTAGTTTGGGTCCATGAGCCTGAATCAACATAATCATAAAACATACGTGGTACTTTACGTTCGGCAACTCTACGTAAGTCTTCAATTTCGGTCATCTTGCTTAAATCTTTCATGATATAACTCTCGCTTTCTAGGTGTGTGTAGGCAATAACTAAAAGTTTGTTACAGTATTATTTATATGGATTCTAGGCATTTATACATCAAATTATATAATAAAAACCATATAGATAATACAAAGGCAGCTTTACTAAAACATTAATAAGAGATTTAATGTCAGAAATAAAGCTGCACTTTGAAATTTATTCAACACATAGTAAAAGTAACTGTACTAGGCGTTAGTTTTTGACTTATCAAGCTTACTTGATAATGACATGATTACTAAGAAAGATATTGGCCAAACAATGGCTAATAACCACCATGCCATACCACCAAATACAACAGCCATTCCTAAGAAACCAGCTTGTACCACATAATAAATCATAGCCACAAGTGTTTTACGAATAACATAGCCTTCTTTATTAATAAGACCAACTACCGCACAAGCTGCAACAACATTATGTACAGATATCATATTACCAGCAGCACCACCAATAGCTTGCAATGCAACAACTTGAGCAGCAAGGTCAGTACCTAAACCAATTTGACTTGCCGTTGACCACTGAAAGTACGAAAACATCATGTTACTAACAGTGTTTGAGCCTGCAATAAATGCACCCATAGCACCAATCCATGGTGAAACAAGAGGCCAAGTTGTTGAAAATGCCTCACTAGCGCTTTGTGCTAGAAGAATAGGCATAGCTGGTAAGGCGGTTGTTAATTCGCTAGCTGAACCTGAGTTAATGAAAACTTGTACCATCGGTACAGACAGCAATAGAGCTGGAGCTGCAGCAATCATTGTCTTAGCAGAGCTTGACCAGCTACGTTTAATCGATTCTTTATTCATTTTATAAATGAAAATACATAGTATTGAGGTAATAAGCAAAATACTACCAGGAGAATAAAGTAATTGAATTTTACTAGATATGGTTGTACCAAATAAATTAGCAAATTTAATAGTGGCCATGTCTCCAACTAGAAATGCTTTTAATGGTGCAATAACACGAGTAGTAATAAGCAGTAAGATAACAATAATATAAGGTGAGAAAGCTCTTATGACTGAAAATCTTGGTGCTACTGTATCATCAAACTTCTCTTCTTGTAGTGATCCAAGCCATTCTTTATCCCAGCTCTCTCTAGGACCAAAATCAAAAATTTCTTTAGGCATCAAAAAACCACGCTTTGCAGCAGGCACAACAATCATTAGACCAATAAACCCACCTACTAATGAAGGAAACTCAGGGCCTAAGTACTTAGCAACTAAGAAGTAAGGTACGGTAAAGCAGATACCAGCAAATAAAGCAAAAGGCCAAATCTTAAGCCCTTCAACAAAAGACTTTTTCTGTCCAAAAAAGCGTGTCAAAAATGCACTTAAAATAAGAGGGATAAGAACACCGATAACAGCATGGAAAAAACCAACATTTGCTGTAATTTGTAATAAGTAATCGGCAACTGTGGTCGGCTCAATTGATTGTGCCAAATCTTGTTTATTATCTATACCTGACCATACACCGACTAGCAAAGGCGTACCAACTGCACCAAAAGATACAGGCGTTGACTGAATAATAAGTACAGTCATAACAGAGGCCATTGCTGGAAAACCAAGAGCCAATAGTAAAGGAGCGCCAACAGCAGATGGTGTACCGAAGCCTGATGATCCTTCTACTAATGAGCAGAATAGCCAAGCTACTATAATGGCTTGGACCCGTCTATCAGGCGATATGTCCATAAAACCTCTACGGATAGCGATAATAGCACCACTTTCCTTTAAGGTGTTTAGTAACAAAATAGCGGTAAAAACAATAAACAAAATGGTTAATGCAACAATAATACCATTAGTTGTGGCTGCTGCAACTTGAGCACCGCTAACATTCCACACAAACAATGCTAATAAAGCAGTGACAATGTATGATGCACTCATCGCGTATTTAGCGGGTAGTCGTAGCACAACCAGTAATAAGAAAACAGTTAAGATTGGCGTTAATGCCAAAAATGTGAACATAAAACTTCCTTGTAAAAGGTATGTTGAAAGAGATGCATGGTTAAGGTTAATAACGAGCAAGGGTATGTCAAGTTTAGGGTTCTAAAAGTTTTTAGAACAAGATATTACAGAATATTTATAATAAATATGGTTTGTGTGAATGTCATTTTGTGCAATATGTTTCTGATATTGTTTTGACTAAAACTTAATTGATTAAGATTGGACTAGTTATCTTGATTTAGTTAGTGAGGTCTAATCAATCAAGCCAACAAACGTTTGCCAATTAAAACCCAGTAACACAAGGCAGCTTGCAGAGCAAGACAAGTAAGGCACAACGTTTTACAAAAAGGTATTTACCCCATGCATAGTGGCTGCTATTGAATTGGGTAAATAGAAATATTCTAGACAGGTATTGGGACAAAATATCACTTATTGTAAACAAAAGTCTATCAAGAGTTATGCATTTTAAATTAATTGTTGTAAATCGACAAGAGAAAATGGAAAGTTTAGTTGTTTTTTTGGCGTGATAACAACTGGAATGAGGGTAGCAAACTGGGTCATCAGCTGTTCATCAAAGTCAGCAATATCGACCAGTTGAAAGTCAATCGGATAAACGCCTTTGAACAACTGAAGCATTTGCTCAGCGTCATTGCATAAGTGGCAGCCAGCTGTGCCTAGTAGCCACCAAGACTGTGTATCTAAAGGTGTATTAGAAGCATATGCTTGTTGTGAGATAAGATGGCGAGTGGCTGTGATGTTAGTAATATCAGTCACAAAAAGAGCTCCTAAAAAAAGAATCTTACGGTTAGCATAAAAAGGTTAAGATAAAAAAGACAACTACCAGTATAGCGCCAGTTAGTTTATCATTGTTTGTATTTTAATCGATAGCTGAGCCAAATATTATGACGGCAATTTCTAAATTTTTTAAGCGTTTGTTTTGGGCGTTTATTATTCTGTTTGTGGCTTTCTATTTGGGCGTTGCCAGCTTATTGTTGGTCTGGAAGTCGCAGCCCATCAATAACAGTATGTTTATGCTAGCGCATCGCATTGGCGGCGGTGACGTGACCCAAACTTGGGTAGAGTATGACGCCATTGCCAAGTCAGCAAAACAGGCCGCAATTGCCAGCGAAGATGGGCGCTTTAGCACTCATAATGGCTTTGATATGGAAGGTATTGAAGCGGCTATGAAAAAGAATGAGAGCAGTGGTACGGTATCGGCTGGCGGCTCAACCATTACTCAGCAGTTGGCAAAAAACTTATTTTTGACCTCGCATCGCTCCTATGTGCGCAAAGGTATTGAAGCCACCATAACCATAATGATTGAAGCAATGTGGGATAAGCAGCGTATTTTGACCGCTTATTTAAACGTGGCCGAATTTGGTGAAGGTATCTACGGTATTGAAGCGGCAGCACGCCACTATTTTAATAAGCCAGCCAGCCAGCTAAATCGTGATGAGTCAGCACTGTTAATCAGTATGCTCACCAATCCAAAGTATTATCAAAAGAATATGAATGCCAAACGTTTACGCAATAAGCAACGCATTATTATGCGCCGTATGAATAGTGCTGCTTTGCCATAATTCTGCTTTGCTATAACTTTGCTATTGACATTATTTGTTAATAGTTGGCTGTCATACTAGGATAAAAAACAATCAGCAAAGGCTAATCACCGACAGCAGTTCTGATGTGACCGTCCAAATGTCTGGTATAAATGCCTGATGTAAATACTAGTTTAAAAGAACTGCTAACTGACTGTCATTGCACTGTTAAACAGATGATGTTAATAGTTAAATAGATAGCTTAAAAGAAGATAACTTGAAAAAAGGTTAGATAGAAAGCTAAATAGATAGTTAAAAGCTAAAAGTATACTAAATAGATGATAACGAATCGATAAGGATGGCAAAAAGCTATGACCATAAAAGCGAATTCCACTAATAACAGCACGCAAAAAGCCACCGCCAATAGTAATGCAGCTGCCAGCAACAAGGCTGCTAATAAAGCAGAGTCGAAACCGCTGACTCAACTAGATTGGGTACGTTACGATGATGGCACTTATTCGCCTAACTGTTATATCAACCGTGAGCTGTCTTGGTTACAGTTTCATTTACGCGTCTTGGCACAAGCAACCAACCCTCGTCACCCTTTATTAGAGCGTCTATTTTTCCTGATTATTTTCTCCTCTAATATGGATGAGTTTTTTGAGATACGCGTTGCCGGTTTGATGCAGCAGCTTAATCATGGCAATATCTCGCATAAGCCAGATAAGATGCGCCCTAGCGAAGTGTTGGAAGAAATATCAGAAGTCGCTCACAAAGCCATCGATGAGCAATACCGCATCTTAAATAAAGATATCTTGCCGGCGCTGGCCAAGAAGGATATCCGCTATCTGAAGCGCAATGAATTAAATGCAGCACAAGCGCAGTGGATGAAAGAGTACTTCATGGAGCAGGTGATGCCGGTACTGACCCCAATCAGTATCGATCCGGCGCATCCATTCCCACGTTTGGTCAATAAAAGCTTAAACTTTATTGTGAGCTTAGAAGGCAAAGATGCGTTTGGCCGTGATATCAATTTGGCCATCGTGCCAGCGCCACGTAGTCTGCCGCGAGTGATTCGCTTACCCGATGAACTAACCGGTGGTAAAGAGCACCACGTCATGTTATCCGCTGTGATTCATGAACATGTCGGTAAGCTGTTCCCAGGCATGAGTGTTACAGGCTGTCATCAGTTCCGCTTGACCCGTAACGCGGACTTAGAGCTGGCGGACGATGTTGAAGATATTGCCAAAGCACTAGAGGGCGAACTGAATAATCGCCGTTTTGGTGATAAAGTTCGCTTAGAAGTGACAACCAACTGTCCGCCAGAAATCAGTGACTATCTATTAACTGAGTTTGGTTTGCATAAAAATCAGCTGTATCGAGTCAATGGGCCGGTCAACTTAACCCGTTTGTTGTTCGACTTTGATGTGCCTGAGCTTCGCTTCCAGCCATTTTCACATGTGATGCCAAAAGCCTTTAGACGTGAGTCGTTTGATAAAGGCGAGAGCATGTTCACTGCCATTCGCCGAGGTGATGTATTGGTACATCACCCGTATGAATCTTTCAACCCTGTGGTGAATATGATTTGGCAGGCGGCGCATGACCCTAAAGTATTGGCTATTAAGCAAACCTTGTACCGTTCGGGTAAAAACTCTGAAATTGTCAAAGCACTAGCAGCAGCGGCCAGAAATGGTAAAGAGGTGACTGCTATTATTGAGCTACGTGCCCGATTTGATGAAGCGTCTAATATCGAAGTAGCCAATATGCTGCAAGAAGCCGGTGCTGTGGTGGTTTATGGCATCGTAGGCTATAAGACGCATGCGAAGTTGATGCTGATTGTACGCCGTGAGGACAATCAGATTCGCCGTTATGTGCATCTAGGCACAGGTAACTATCATGAGGGTAATGCCAAAGCTTATACTGACTATGGCCTATTCACTTCAGACCCTGATATGTCAGAAGACGTGCATAAAATTTTCCAAGAATTAACCGGAATGGGTAAAGCAGCTAACGTCAGTAAGTTATTGCATGCTCCGTTTACGCTACATACGCAGTTAATGAGCTTTATTGACGATGAAATAGCCAACGCTAAAGCGGGCAAAAAAGCACACATCATTGTTAAATGTAATGCGCTTACCGAGTCAAACTTAATTAATAAGCTATACGATGCCTCGCAAGCAGGAGTCAAGATTGAATTGATACTGCGCTCTATGAGCTGCATTAGACCGCAAGTTAAAGGTCTATCAGAGAATATTACAGTGCGCTCAGTGGTTGGACGCTTCTTAGAGCACACTCGCGTTTATTACTTCTATAATAATGGTAAAGAGCGCTTGTACTGTGGCAGTGCGGATTGGATGAGCCGCAACCTGTTCCATCGTGTCGAAGTGGCATTCCCGATTGAAGATCCTAAGCTATTTAAGCGGGTATTTGAAGATGGCTTAATTAGCTATTTACGTGATAATGTTCAAGCTTGGGAATTGCAGGGCGATGGCAGCTGGGTATCTGTACAGCCGCAAAAAGATGAGGCTCCGTTTGTTGCTCAAGATTACATATTGCAGAAAATCAATCATGTGTCTGATCTAGAACAGAAGTCAAATTCGAACGGTAATGCGAAGCGTTAACATAGCATAAGCTAACTAGGGATAATTTGACCTACTGCAGCCTTATACTGTGATACTAAAAAAGCAACTTTGATTACAAAGTTGCTTTTTTTTCAACAATTTTAAACACAACACTACGTATTTGATATGGTTACCAATCGCCAGTCAGCGCTAACATAGATGATATGTAGTAAATAACGCATTAAATAAAGAAATAAGCACAAAATAAACCAGAGCTAGATAAATACGAACAAAAGGAGCCTGTTATGAGTAATGATAAAGCACATCAGTCTGACGTAAAAAAAGCAGCAGAGAATACGGATCCAAGCCAGTTAAATGACAATTTAAAATCAGAAAATACCGATAAAGCTCAAAATTTATCAGATGATGAGCAAACACCGTTTATCGAAGACGATCTACGTACCGATAAATAGTAAAAATGTATTAAGTACAAGTACGTATAAAAAATAAGTCAAAAAAGGCAGTCCAAATTTTAGTGGGACTGCCTTTTTTAATCTCTGTTATTAATGATATTGGATGTTTGTGATATTAGTCTAAAGTTGCTATTAGTCAAACAAGCCAAGCGTTAAGCGGGCACGCCACTGTGGAATCTTAGCTCACTATCAGGGCTGGTAATCAGTTCAGCTTCAACTTCTCTAAAGAAGGCAATGCGTTGATCCACATCCAACGTCTGTGCATCGCTGTTGATACTGCCATTGGTCGCCTGCTGAAATTGATCAAAGTCGATAGCAGCAGTAGCGGTCGCATCAGAGTCAGCGCTGTCAGATTTTGGCAGTTTAGGCTCAAGCGAGCGGGCGAGGGCAATATAATCCTCATAGTGACGGCTCTCTGACTTTAATAGATAGCGATAGTATTTGGCCAATCTTTCATCATCAATGACTTCACTTAATGCCGCAAAGCGCTCGCAAGAGCGGGCTTCAATAAACGCACCAATAATCAGCACATCAATCATGGCTGCCGGCTCAAAGGTACGCTTATGTTTTAGCATACCTTTAGCATAGCGGCTGGCGGGCAGGTGACGCCAAGCTTGCCCACGCTCTTGCATAATACCGACCACTTGTTCGTAATGCAGCATCTCTTCACGAATCAGCTGAGCCAATTTTAACTGCAAGTCTTGATGGAACTCATAGCGGAAGATAAGGTTCATCGCTGTACCGGCAGCTTTTTTCTCACAATTGGCATGATCTTGCAGTAATGTAGGAATATCTTGTAAGGCAGCATCTAGCCAGGCTTGCGGCGTTGCAGCACCCAAAAACTGATGAATGTGTGAAATGTCTGTTTTTGCAGGGGCATGTACCGTGTTACTGCTGTCGTTAATTAGCGAATCGTTGGTTGGCATCTGTGCTGATTGTTCAGTATCTACTCGATTAACCGTCATAATTAGGCTCTTTGATTTAGACTCTTTAATTTATGTTGTTTGATAGCTTTGATAGCGTTGTGCTATTTAGGTTAGCACTGAGCGTTGGCTTAAATTTTTTGCGTAAATTTGAGGATAAAAGATATTGTAGCAAATAAACGCTGCAGCGATGGGTTAGCAGGTTAGATTTGGCAGTTTTTTAGAATTAACAATAAAAGGTTTTTTGTGGTAAATGGTAAAAATAACAGCCGTTGTCAATAAGCTGTCATGCTGAAAATGATAGGGTGTAAAACCAAGCTGCGCTCATACACAGTAAGCAACATCAAATGGATAAAGGCCAAACATTTATTTACTAAATGACTGTTTCTTGTTTATTTATATAAATGATAGTAGTATGAGAATGAGATAACCCAAATCGGATTATCCATCAGTAAAAGCGTATCTATCTGGTGCGCAAGCTAAGTCTGCTGTACTCGCTTAATGTTTATCCTCTATATGGGCTGTTAGAGACAGCTGCAAAATTATAGCGACAACCAATCTAAAATATAAGGTCAAGCACACCCTCTTTAGACTTGTCTTATAAGCCTCAGCAAAGACCAGGAAGCTTTAGCTTAGAATTAGCTTACAACCAGAGACACCAGATTCACTGATAAAAAATTCACCAATAAAGGATTTTATGCTATGAGTAACTCTGTTAATAATAATCAGAATCGCGTTCAAAAAGGCATCCTTGCTATTGATAGCCAGCTTTATAACTTTATCGAAAACGATGTGCTACCCCGTGTTGGTGTGGAATCAGAGACTTACTGGAAGAACTTTGCTGATATCGTCGAGAAGTTTACCCCACGCAATAAAGAGCTATTGGCTAAGCGTGATGAGCTACAAGCCAAGATTGATCAGTGGCACTTAGATAACCCTGCCAAAGACGGCGAGATCGATTATCCCAAGTATAAGCAGTTTTTAACTGATATCGGTTATTTATTGCCAGAAGGCGATGACTTTGAAGTATCAACCGAAAATGTTGATCCAGAGATTGCTAGCATCCCAGGTCCACAGTTAGTTGTACCTGTGCGTAACGCTCGCTATGCACTAAACGCAGCCAACGCGCGTTGGGGTAGCTTCTATGATGCCCTATATGGTACTGACGTTATTGATACCGCAGACGGTAAAGACAAAGGCAGCAGCTATAACCCGAAACGTGGTGCAGCAGTTGTGGCCTATGCCAAAGCTTTCTTAGATGAGAACTTTGCTTTAGCGCAAGGCAGCTATACCGATGTCACTGGCTTTAGCGTCGAAAGCGGCGAGTTAAAAGTTGCTCAAGGTGACAGCACAACCTCATTAAAAGACAGCGCTCAGTTTGCCGGTTACGTTGGTGATGCCGCAAATCCAAGTGGCGTATTGCTTAAAAACAACAATCTACACGTAGAAATCCAAATTGATGCCAGCCATCCAGTGGGTAAAGATGACCCAGCACATATCAAAGATGTGTTATTAGAGTCAGCAATCACTGCGATTCAAGACTGTGAAGACTCAGTTGCTGCTGTAGACGCAGAAGAGAAAGTAGAAGCATATCGCAACTGGTTTGGCCTAATGAATGGCGACTTAACCGAAACCTTCACCAAAGGTGGTAAAGAGCTAACCCGTAAGCTAAACCCAGACCGTGAATACACCACGCCGGATGGCGGCAAGTTGGTATTACCAGGCCGTGCGGTACTATTAATCCGTAACGTGGGTCACTTAATGCAAAACCCAGCCATCTTGGTTGATCTTGGCAACGGTCAAGAAGAAATCTTTGAGGGTATCATGGATGCGTTAATCACACCGCTATTGACCATCAATGACATCAAAGGCAAAAACGAGCGCTCAAACTCACGTGAAGGCTCAATGTATATCGTTAAGCCAAAAATGCATGGTCCTGAAGAAGTGAAGTTTGCTAATGATCTATTCGCAGCCGTTGAAGATGCGCTAAGCTTGCCACGCAACACTCTAAAAATGGGTGTGATGGATGAAGAGCGTCGTACCACAGTGAACCTAAAAGAGTCGATTCGTCAGGCTAAAGAGCGTGTGATCTTCATTAACACTGGTTTCTTAGACCGTACTGGTGATGAAATGCACACCAGTATGAATGCCGGTCCATTCGTACGTAAAGGTGAAATGAAGTCACAAGCGTGGCTACCTGCGTATGAGCAGTGGAACGTTGATATCGGTATTGAAACCGGTTTAATCGGCCGTGCTCAAATCGGTAAAGGTATGTGGGCGAAACCAGATGAGATGAAAGAGATGGTTGAAACCAAATCGAACCATCCACAAGCGGGTGCAACAACGGCATGGGTACCGTCACCAACTGGCGCGACACTGCACAGTATCCACTATCATCAAAACAACGTACAACAGATTCAAGAAGGCTTTAAGAACCGTGAGCGTGCTAGCCTAGATGACATCCTAACCATTCCATTGGCGAAAGACACCAACTGGAGCGAAGAGGAAAAACGTCAGGAGCTGGATAACAACGCGCAAGGTATCCTAGGTTACGTTGTACGCTGGGTAGATCAAGGTGTGGGCTGTTCTAAAGTACCTGACATCAACAACGTGGGCTTAATGGAAGACCGTGCAACGCTGCGTATCTCAAGTCAGCACATTGCCAACTGGTTACATCATGGTATTGTTACCGAAGAGCAGGTAATGGAGTCTATGAAGCGCATGGCGAAAGTAGTTGATGAGCAAAACCAAGGCGATCCACTATATCGCCCTATGGCTGATAACTATGACAACTCTATCGCGTTCCAGGCAGCCTGTGACCTCGTATTTAAAGGTCGTGAGCAGCCAAGTGGTTACACTGAGCCATTATTACATGCTGCACGCTTAGATCTAAAAGCACGTGGCTAATGCTTAATTAATAAAAAACCTGATTAGTTGGTGTTTCCCCGCTAAATATCTTATTTAGCGGGTTTTTTTATGTGACAGATTTGTTAAACAAGCTGTTATTAAAAATTAAATGATCATTTATTTAAAAATATGTTGCAAATTATTGCAGAGTTGCTATGATGTTTTACAAAGTATGAGTTTAGTAAGTAAATATTTCTTTTAAGTTAACTATTTAATTTTATTGTAACAAAATTAAGTTATGTTAATAAAAAATGTCTCTTATGTAGATTGTTTTAAATAAGAATATTTATTACGAGGTTTATATCGCATGAGGTTTTAGCTACTTTGTCATCGCACACAAATGCCAAAAATAGTTGGAATGTTATACCAATTTAGGGAATGGCTGATTACAGCTATCCCAAAACTAAAAAAATGGAGTTTACCCATGAAAAAACTACTTTTGGCATCAGCCATCGCCGCTGTTTCAGTAACCGCTTTTACCGCAGCTAATGCAGCTCCTACAGTCTATGGTAAAGCGTTCGTAACAGTTGATTATGTTGATTCAGACCTAGATTGGTCTGATGAATTCATTGCTCAAGATAATGTAAGAATTGCTGAAGCAAACATTCTTCGAAGAGCCGCTGGTAAAGATGATCTTCCTTTCCGTATTGACCTAAACGATGATGAAGTTGCTATTAACTCAAATGGTTCACGTATTGGCTTTAAGGGTGCTGAGCCGATTACTGCATCAACAGACGTAACTTATCAAATGGAATACGGTGTTGACATCGACGCTGATGATTCAAAAACTCTAAAACAACGTACTACTTATTTGGGTCTTAGAAATGATTCACTGGGTGAGTTTCGTATAGGTAACTTAGTATCTCCACTAGATAGCGTTAACAACGTGACAGTAACTCAAGGTTATTGGAGTAATCTAGGGGTTAATAATACTGAGCCAACCCTTGCTGAAGCATACACTATGTCTGATGCAGGTCGTATGTCTAACTCAATCTTGTGGTTAGCGCCTAAATATAATGAGATGCCACTAGAATTGGCGCTTATGTATCAAACGGAAGAAGATGGCGAAGACGGCTATGCTGCTTCATTGATGTTTGACCAAGGTACTGGCTTTACAGTAGGCGTCGGTTATGATGATGATCTTGCAATTGATGGTGATATCTTACGTGGTACGGTAACAGTTGATTTAGCTGAAATGTCTGGTTTACCACTTACTCTAGGCGCTTTATATCAAAAAGCTGACTTTGACACTACAGATAATGATGAGAAAGGTTTTGTTATCTCAGCTGAAATGGGTCTAGCTAACTTTGCTAAACCAGCCACAATCTATGCTCAATATAACAATGTGTCTGATTTAGCTGGTATCGAAGATCTTGATTCAGATCAGTTTGTAGTTGGCGGCAAATACTTTTATCAGAAAAATATGATAGCCCATATGTATGCTGGTTATAATAATACCGAAAATAAAAATGGTGAATCTGATCTGTTAGCTGTTGGCGGTGGTTTAGAATATAAATTCTAATCATTCGATGGTAACACTATTATAGTCGGTTGATATTTATTAAATTAATATTTAATTGAAAATCAAAGGGTTACTGATAAGATTTAGTTCATTGATAAGTCTGCTGTTTATAAAAGTCTACCTTAAAAAGGTAGGCTTTTTTACGTCTAGCGCATATTAATTTAGTAAGTTTATCTAAAATATATAAATGATAAATTAAGTTAAAATTTAATGTGACTCAAGGGTTTATAAGGGTGGTGTTAAAAAAATGTTGCAAATTATTGCAAAGTTGATATCCTTATTCCTGAAGTATAAGTTTGGTGAAAGATGTAACAGAATTATTAATTAGGTTGTTTCTGTATAGGTTAATAGCGTCAAAAGCACTATTTTTTTACGAAAACATCCTTATTTTAACAAAAATGTCACATCAAATCGCCATACTGCAAACATTTCTGAACTTCTGGTCAGAGTATTTCTTTCATACCAAATTATTGGAATTAATTATTTGGTTTTATAGCAAGGATGGGTGTTAGCTTTTTAGAGCAGCCCGTAACTAAAATTGTAAAGTGGAGAAACTTCCCATGAAAAAACTACTTTTAGCATCAGCTATTGCTGCTCTATCTGTACCTGCTGCTCAAGCAGCACCAACATTCTATGGTAAACTGTTCATGACAGTTGACTACGTGGATGAAGAAGCTGACAGAGCTTACTACTGGCATGAGCAAGATGGATTTAAAGAGACTGGTGGAAAGTACGATGAAAATGGTACTCAAATCAACTCAAATGGTTCGCGTCTTGGTATTAAAGGTTCTGAGCCTTTAAGTGCTAACACTGATGTTATCTATCAATTAGAGTATGGTGTTGATGTTGACGCTGACGATCATAACTCTTTCCGTAACCGTGACACGTTCCTAGGTATCAAAAACGCAACATTTGGTGAGTTCCGCGCTGGTCACAACCAGTCAACTACTGACTACATCAACAACGTTATCGTAAACGAAGGTTACTGGGACAACTTAGGTTCTACTAAGCTAGATGGCGAACAAAATGCTGCTGCATTGAACATGGCTGACAGTGGTCGTGTATCCAACTCTTTAGTTTGGAAAGCACCTCAAATTGACGGTGTTCCATTACAGTTCGCTGCTATGTACGCTAATGATGATGATATCAAAGGTGAAAATGACGGCGGTTGGGGTGCATCATTAATGTTCGATCAAGGTACAGGCTATACTGTAGGTATCGCTTATGACGACGACGTTAACATTGCTGGTGACTTAATTCGTGGTACTGCAACTGTAGATTTAGGTGCTATGAATGCTGGTGTACCAGTAACTTTAGGTGCGTTATATCAACAAGCTGACTACGACTGGGCAGGTTCAAAGAAAGAAAAAGGTTATATTGTAAGTGCATCAATGGACTTAACAAACTTCACTAAGCCTGCGATGATTTACGCTCAGTACAACAACACTTCTAACTTAGGTGGCGTTGATAACTTTGACTCAGACCAGATTGTTGTTGGTGGTAAATATTTTTATCGTAAAAATGTAATTGCGCATGCTTATATTGGTCAAAACAAAGCAGATAACATGGTACTTGAAGTTACTGATGATGGTCAAACATATACAGGTAACTTTGGTGATGGTAAAGTATTCGCTGTTGGTGCTGGTTTAGAGTACAAATTCTAATCAGCTACTATCTGATTATGTTAAGCGTTAATGTTAAAAAGCTCATCCTTATGGGATGGGCTTTTTTTATTTAAGTTCAATCTGTTTTAACGCGGTTGTAACTTTATACTGTTTTAATACCAATACATTTTTTAAAAATGTAACACCGTTGTAATCCAAAGTTCCACCCATTATGCGCACTAAGTGCATGATTATTTAACTTAAATATAACTTTATAAAGTTGGAGTTTTAAATGATTAAACAAACGTTACGTACGTCTGTTTTTACCCTAGTAGCAGCATCAATATTCATTCCTGTTGCTCAAGCAGCACCAACTATATACGGCAAAGCATATCTTACTGCTGACTATGTCGATGTAGAGAGTGCGACAGTGGATGATGATGAACTGCAAATCAACTCTAACTCGTCACGCATTGGCTTTAAGGGCTCTGAAGCCATCACTAACAATACTGATGTCGTCTATCAGCTTGAATATGGTATTGATGTTGATGGTGATAGTGACAAAGCCTTCAAAAATCGTGATACTTACCTAGGTTTAGCCAATGAAAGCTTTGGTGAAATCCGTGCCGGTCATATGCAATCTACTACTGATTATGTAAACAATGTAACACCTGCGGCCGAAGCTGGCTTTTGGGATAACTTAGGTGGTGATGGCAACATGATTGATAGTGGCCGTATTGCCAATACACTTCTTTGGAAAGCACCAAAGATTAATGGCATGCCACTAAAATTTGCTGCTATGTATAGCACTGAAGAAGAAAATGGTGATGATGGTTTTGGCGCCGCTTTAATGTTTGATCAAGGTACCGGCTTTACGGCAGGTGTTTCTTATGAATCAGACGTTAACTTAGCAGGCGATCTTATCCGTGGTACTGCATCAGTTGACCTTGCAAAACTAGGTAACACCAATCTTCCATTGGTTATCGGTGGTTTGTATCAGCAAGCAGATATTGATGATAAAGATGAAAAAGAAAAAGGCTTTATCGTAAGTGCTGAGTATGGCTTACAGAACTTTAGCAAACCGGCTTCTGTATTTATCCAATACAACAATACTTCTGATGTTCGTGGTGATAAAGATGTCGATTCTGACCAGATCGTTGTTGGCGGTAAATACTACTATAAGAAAAACATCATCGCTCATTTATACGCTGGTCAAAATACGCTTGAAGTGCCAAACACCAAAGATCGTGACTTGTTCGCTGTTGGCGGCGGTTTAGAATATAAATTCTAATACACAGCTATCATTTAAGCTTTTAATTTGATTAAATAAGTAGTTGGTTAAATAATAAGTCAAATATTAATATAAACAGCTCATCTCAAATCGAGGTGAGTTTTTTTATGGGTGATGGGTTAAGATTGACCACTGATTTTATTAATCGAATCAGCGTTAAGCAAAGCCTCTGTCTGTACAGGCTATAAATTGTGTTTGTAATCTATAAAGTCTATTTTCAGTCCAAAACTATAGTTGCAACACCACAAACGCTGATAAATAGCATTCAAAATGATAGAACAACAACTTAATACAAAGTCAACCCTATATATTTTGCGCCAAATTTAGTAAAATCTCTTTTTACCAACTGCTGATTGATACTTATGACTAAATTTATATTTGTGACTGGTGGGGTTGTCTCCTCACTAGGTAAAGGCATTACTGCTGCGTCGTTAGCAGCGATTCTAGAAGCTCGCGGTCTTAAAGTGACTATGACCAAAATGGATCCGTACATCAACGTCGATCCAGGTACTATGAGTCCTTTCCAGCACGGTGAAGTCTTCGTAACCGAAGATGGTGCTGAAACTGATTTGGATTTAGGGTATTACGAGCGCTTTTTACGCCACTCAAAAATGAGTAAAACCAATAACTTTACCAGTGGCCGTATTTATCAAACCGTTATTAACAAAGAGCGTCGTGGTGATTACTTAGGCGGAACGGTACAGGTTATTCCGCATATCACAGATGAAATTAAGCATCGCATCCGCGCCAGTGGTGAAGGCCATGATATCGCCATTATCGAGATTGGTGGTACGGTCGGTGACATCGAGTCATTACCATTTATGGAAGCGGTACGTCAGATGCAAGTTGAGCTTGGCCGTAATAGAGCCATGCTGATGCATCTAACACTGGTGCCTTATATCTCTAGTGCCGGTGAAACAAAAACCAAACCAACCCAGCACTCTGTTAAAGAGCTGCGTTCAATTGGTCTACAGCCAGATGTGCTTATCTGCCGCTCAGAGCATAAGATTGGAGAAGACAATCGTCGCAAAATCGCTCTGTTTACCAATGTAGAAGAGCGTGCGGTTATCATGTGTGAAGATGCGGATACTATTTATCAGATTCCACGCACGTTATATGAGCAAGATTTAGATGACTTAATCTGTGAGCGATTTGGTATCGATGCACCAGAAGCCGACCTGTCTGACTGGGATAAAGTGGTAGATGGTTTGCTTAATGCCGAAGGTAAGGTAACGGTCGCTATTGTCGGTAAATATGTCGAGCTACCAGATGCTTATAAGTCTATTAACGAAGCGTTATTGCATGCCGGTATTACCCATAAGACGCACGTAGATATCGATTATATTGATGCTGAAGCGCTTGAAACCGATGACAGTCTATATCAGCGTCTACAACAAGCTGATGCGGTATTAGTACCGGGCGGTTTTGGTGAGCGCGGTAAGTTAGGTAAGATGCGTGCCATTACTTATGCGCGTGAAAACCAAGTACCTTATTTGGGTATTTGCTTAGGTATGCAGCTGGCCGTTATTGAGTATGCACGTAATGTATTGGGTCTAAGTGCAGATTCAACCGAGTTTGATCGTAAAGCCAAAGAGCCTGTTATCGGCCTAATTACTGAGTGGGTTGATGAGCGCGGTGAATTGCAATTACGCAGCGATGAGTCTGACCTAGGCGGCACCATGCGTTTGGGTGCACAAAAAGCTGAACTGGTTGAAGGCTCTAAGCTACAACAAATTTACGGCTCTAAGCTAATCACTGAGCGTCATCGTCATCGTTATGAGATGAACAACCGTTATATTGAGCCATTAGAAGCAGCTGGCATGACTATATCTGGTTACTCTGCTAAGCAGCATTTGGTTGAGTCGGTTGAGATTGGATCGCATCCTTGGTTTGTTGGGGTTCAGTTCCATCCTGAATTTACCAGCTCGCCACGTGAAGGCCATCCATTATTTTCAAGCTTCATTGGTGCAGCGATTGATTCTCAAAAATAGACGCGCACTATGATTTGCTGGTAATAAAATAAGTAAGAGAGGTTGGATTTCGGTCTAACCTCTTTTTTCTATTGAGCCATTGGTTGTTTAGTTTTGTGGTACTGCCTTTATTGTTGTTACTCATGCCCTTATATAGATGATAGCCTAACCCTACAAAACCATAAATCCATAAACCTATAAGCCTAAAATTAGTAATTGCCTGATGCTTACTAAACATACTGGACTAAACTTAATAGAGCAGGGCTTGGGTATCTTCTATTCTATTTCATTTATCACCACCAGCTATAATATAATAGACAGCTAATATAATAAGGCGTGCGTTAGACAGTTTAGACAGCAACGGTTAGACTAGTCTAAGCCCATCACAATAAATATCTATCTAATCCATTAATAATAAAAGAGAGCATTATGAGTGAGTTAACCACCGCAAAATCGCATCTACAATTAAATGATATCCGCATTGGTAATGACCAGCCATTTGTGTTATTTGGCGGTATGAATGTGCTTGAGTCCAAAGAGTTAGCGTTTGAGATTGCAGAAAGCTATATCGATATCTGCGAGCGTCTGGGCATTGGCTATGTATTTAAAGCCAGCTTTGATAAGGCTAACCGCTCAAGCCTGCACTCATTTCGTGGACCTGGATTAGAAAAGGGCATCGATTGGCTGGGTCAAATTAAAGAAAAATACAATGTGCCTATCATCACAGATGTGCATGAACCATATCAAGCTGAGCCAGTAGCAGAAGTAGCTGATATCATTCAGTTGCCTGCCTTTTTAAGCCGTCAAACGGACTTGGTACAAGCGATGGCTAAGACTGGCGCTATTATTAATATTAAAAAAGCACAGTTTTTGGCACCGCATGAAATGCGCCACATTATCAATAAATGCTTGGAAGCTGGTAATGACAAGCTGATCTTGTGTGAGCGTGGCACCTCGTTTGGTTATAACAACCTAGTGGTTGATATGTTGGGCTTTGATATCATGAAGAAAATGGATGTGCCAGTTTTCTTTGATGTGACACACAGTTTGCAGCAGCCAGGTGCACGCAGTGACAGTGCCGGCGGTCGTCGTGAGCAGATCAGTACCTTAGCACGTGCCGGTATGGCAACAGGACTTGCCGGTCTATTCTTAGAAGCACATCCAGATCCAGACGTCGCCAAATGTGATGGCCCTTGTGCGCTGCGTACCAGTCAGTTAGAGCCATTCTTAGCACAGTTAAAGCAGATAGATGACTTAGTAAAAGGCTTTAAGGTATTAGATACCCACTAAACGGGAATCTGAGTGTGGTGTATCTATAATGGTATAGATACACTGCCGCAGAAGAGTTAGCGAGATAAAAGGGAGTGTTTAATGGCTAAGCAAGTAGCAAGATTTGATATCGATAATATCGACGATACCGATGGTATTGAGAGCGTGGTCACTGCATTACAGAATATTGATGGGGTAACCCATGTTGAGATCAACGCTGAAAACAAGACAGGCGTGGTCCATTATGATGATGAGAAGACATCGGTGCATGCTTTTAAAGCGGCTGTCAATACAGTGGATTACATCACTCAGCCATTCCCTGAAGATGCACCACAAAATCCAGATAATGACAGATAGCTGGTGTAATATTGGCCATAACTTTTAAAGAATGAATAACATAATAAACGGCTAACAAATAATAAATAACCATTAAGGAGCTCATCATGGCATTAGAAAACCGTGTGATTAATATCGAAGGTATGACTTGTGGCGGCTGCGTGAAAAGCGTGGATAATGCAGTCAGTCAGTTAAATGGCGTACAAAATATAGAGGTTGATTTAGACGGCAATAAAGCGGCAGTCAGCTTTGATGCGCAAGCAACGTCGGTAGATGCAATTGTTGAAGCTATTGAAGAGGCTGGCTTCGACGCCAGTGTTGCAGACAGCTAGTTAGCAAAGCACTTGCGCTATATATAATCACCTTATCCTCTCTACTTTAACCTTTATTTGGTAATACTATGTCTGCGTCGCATTCTTCTAATCCCATCAATCTGCCAAAGCACAATCCTGAAACCCTTAGCAAAGCACAGTTTCAGATTGAAGGTATGTCGTGCCAAGCTTGTGCGACTCGTATCGAAAAAGTGCTCAATAAAAAGCCGGCGGTAGAATCGGCCAGTGTTAGCTTCGCTGGCGAAACATTGAATGTGTCTTATGACGCCTCGCAAGCGGATGCTGATCAGATTGCAGAGTGGGTGAGTAAAACCGGCTTTAGTGCCCAGCCTTTATTAAATAATGACATACCACAGCTACAAGAGCCGAGCACAGATTGGCGCCTAATTGCTATCTGGATTTGTATGTTGCCGTTTTTGGTCGGTATGGCAGGTATGCTGATAGGACAAGGTATGAGCTGGATGCCACCGTTATGGATACAGTTTATATTGGCGACTATTGTGCAGCTTGGCTTAGCCGGTCCATTTTATCGAAGTGCTTGGGCGTCTATTAAAGGTGGATTGGCCAACATGGATGTACTGGTGGTCATCGGCACCTTTACCATTTGGGCCTATTCAACCTATGTATGGATTCAAAGCCTACAAGGTTCTTATGCGCTGTCAGACATTATCGCGCAGCATGGTGCTCATGTGCCGGTATATTTTGAAGCAGGGGTGATGATTATCGCCTTTGTGAAGTTGGGTAAATATCTTGAGCTGCGTACTAAGCGCCATAGTTTAAACAGCTTAAACATGCTGCTAGAGTTAACCCCAACCACAGTAGAAAGATGGGTGATGGGTACAGACAGTGCTCAGCAAATTTCTGCAGCCGATACCGAGCAAACCAGTGAGCAACAAAGTAGCCAAAACTTTGAGCAGGTCAATTTAGAGGTAGTCAATAAAGGCGATATCTTACGTGCCAAACAAGGCGCTCGAATTGCTACCGATGGATTTGTGGTATCGGGAGAAGGCTGGTGTGATGAAAGCCATCTAACCGGTGAGTCGGTACCGGTGAGCAAAAAGCCAGGCGATAAAGTGCTGGCAGGTGCCATGGTAGACAATGGCAGTATCAACTATCAAGTGACTGCGACTGGCAGTGACACTCAGCTGAGCGATATGGTAAAGGCGCTAAGTGAAGCGCAAGGCAGTAAGGCCAATTTGGCACGATTGGCAGATAAAGTGGCTGCTATCTTTGTGCCAGTGGTTGTTGGGATTGCGTTATTGACCTTTGGGCTAACCTGGTGGTTTACCGGTGCCATGGATGCGGCTGTGCTTCATGCGGTATCAGTGCTGGTCATTGCCTGTCCTTGTGCGCTTGGTCTAGCAACCCCTGCTGCTATTATGGCTGGAATGGGAGTCGCCGCTCGTCATGGCGTTTGGTTTAAAGATGCTCAAAGCTTAGAGGTAGCCGGTGGTGTGGATACGGTAGTGTTTGATAAAACAGGTACGCTAACCAAAGGCAGCCCTCATATTGTTGACGCAATGATGGTTAACAAAGCCATTAACGCCGATGATGTATTGCAATTAGCGGCCAGTGTCGAGGCACATGCTAGCCATCCGTTAGCAACGGCTGTGGTCAATGCTGCTCATGACAAGGCGATTGAGTTATTGTCTGCATCAGAGGTGGATGTGGTAGCCGGTATGGGCGTACAAGCACAAGTTGCTGGATTTGGCTTGGTAAAAGTCGGTACCCCAGAGTTTGTGGGATTAAATCTGCCTAAGCAATTACCTAAAGTTTGGCAAATCGCCAGTACTATCGCGGTCAGTGTCGATGATGTTCCTTTAGGTATGTTTGCTCTAGCTGATGAGCTAAAAGAAGAAAGCCCACAAGCAGTGAAAGCTTTAAAAGCCGATGGCTTAGAAGTGGTGCTATTAAGTGGTGATAAGCCATCAGTGGTGAATCAGGTCGCTGAACAGCTGGAGATACCAGTGGCGCACGGCAGCTTAAAACCACGTGACAAAGCGCAGTGGATTGAGTCACATCAGGCCACAGGTCGTAAAGTGGCGATGGTAGGCGATGGTGTCAATGATGCGCCGGCAATGGCGACAGCTTATGCCAGTTTTGCGATGCTTGAAGGCACAGAAGTGGCCAAGCACAGTGCCTCAGCACGGTTGATGGGTGATTCGATTATGCAAGTGCATGCTGGGGTTGATGTGGCACGCGCGACGGTTCGTAATATTAAACAAAACCTGTTTTTTGCATTTATTTATAACTGTCTGGGTATTCCGTTAGCAGCGTTTGGCCTATTAAGTCCAATGATTGCTGCGGCCGCAATGGCTTTAAGTTCCATATCAGTCTTAATGAATGCGCTACGCTTGACCCGTTATAAAGTCTGATAATCTGATGTCCAAGATATTTAGATTTTATGCTATGATTACACACATGTTTTGTACCCTAAACTTATAAAACAATTTTGCTCAAAATAACGAGCGATCGATTAGTTTTTAGTATCTTTTTTAATTTTAATTTTGTACCATTTGTGAGAATTGACCACGTTAGAAAAACCTAATTAAAACCAGTAAGTGGCAATACTCAAACTGCCACATCCGTTTAAGATTAATAGGTTGTTGGCTTGTTTTCAAAATGGCTATCATTATTTAACCAGGATTTAACCAAGAGGCTTGTAGACGCTATGTACGCAGAAAATATTACTAATGCAGTAGAAATTCAAGACATTCGTGCCCGTGAAATTCTTGATTCACGTGGTAACCCAACCATTGAGGCAGACGTTATTCTTGCCGACGGCTCAATGGGGCGTGCAGCAGCACCAAGTGGCGCATCTACTGGCTCGCGTGAAGCGTTAGAGCTACGTGATGGTGATAAATCACGCTACCTTGGTAAAGGCGTTAGAAAAGCAGTTGCCAACGTAAACAGCCAAATCAGAAGTGCATTAATCGAAAGCGATGCCACTAACCAACAAGACATCGATAACAAGCTTATCGAACTAGATGGTACAGAAAATAAAGACAATCTAGGTGCTAACGCCATGCTTGCAGTGTCATTAGCAACTGCAAAAGCCGCAGCGATATCACAAAACATCCCACTGCATCAGTACATTGCTAACCTACGCAATCAAACCTCTTTGACCATGCCAGTACCTATGATGAACATCTTAAACGGTGGTGAGCATGCGGATAATACGGTTGATATTCAAGAGTTTATGATCGAGCCAACTGGCTTTACTAGCTTCTCAGAAGCACTACGTGCTGGTGTTGAAGTATTCCATAGCTTAAAGTCTGTACTAAGAGCGCAAGGCTTGAATACCGCAGTTGGTGATGAAGGCGGTTTTGCACCAGATTTACGCAGTAACGAAGAAGCCATTACCGTTATCATGAAAGCCATTGAGCAAGCCGGTTATCAGCCAGGTAAAGACATTCACTTAGCGCTTGACTGTGCCGCTAGTGAGTTTTACAAAAATGGTCAGTACATCCTAGCTGGTGAAGGCAATAAGAGCTTTGATAGCCAAGGCTTCTCAGATTACTTAGTTGGTTTAACTGAGCAATATCCAATTATCTCAATTGAAGATGGTCTTGATGAGTCAGATTGGGATGGTTGGGCTTACTTAACCAGCAAGCTTGGCAACAAAGTACAGTTGGTAGGTGATGACTTATTCGTAACTAATCCAGCTATCTTGCAAGAAGGTATTGATAAGAAGATTGCTAACGCTATTTTGATTAAGTTCAATCAAATCGGTACCTTATCTGAAACGTTAGATGCTATCTATCTGGCTAAGAAAAATGGCTATGCGACTGTTATCTCACATCGTTCAGGTGAGACTGAAGACAGCACTATTGCTGATTTAGCAGTAGGTACTGCTGCAGGTCAGATTAAGACCGGTTCATTATGCCGATCTGACCGTGTAGCTAAATACAACCAATTACTACGTATTGAGCAGCAAGTACATGCCAGCTACCGTGGTGGTGAAGAGTTTATTGGATTACGTGGTTAGTAAGCCGTTAAACGATACAATATATGTATAAATCAAACACCTAGGTAGCGATTGGTTCGTTACCTAGGTTGTTGTTATTTAGTTTTTGTTATTCAAAAGCCAGACTCTTTATTCTTTCAATGATCTTTACAACCTAAAGTGGCATGTTGTTCGCTTGAAGTTGTGACCAACCTAAGTCGTCCTATGAAATATTTTAGCCAATTCATGTTGCTTTTAATTGCTGTCGCAGTGCTGCTGGGCTTACAGTACCAGTACTGGATGGGCAAAAGTGGTCGTGGCAATTTAGAAGAGCTGCAAGTTGAGATACAGCAGCAAAAGCGGTTAAATGATCAAAAAATGGACGAAAACAAAGTACTTCTTGCTGACGTTAATGATCTTAAAAATGGTCTAGAAGCGGTAGAGGAGCATGCGCGTTTGGACTTAGGTTTGATTAAGCCAGGTGAGACGTTTGTGCAGCTATCAACTGCGCCAGTGACTCACAGTAGTCAACCTGCAGAGCCTGTAAATCCAGAAGATGCTGTCGAGAGTGTGCCTGATTAATGAGTAACTCGTCATCCCCTCGTGTTTTTAGTCTTATTGTCGCCGCTGGCAAGGGTAGCCGCTTTGGTTCATCGCAGCCTAAGCAATATACTCGGCTAAAAGGCGAAACCATCTTACAGCGCAGTGTGGCTGCGTTAGCTGACAGCAAATATATCGATGAACTGTTTTTGGTGATAGCCAGTGATGACACTCAGGCCAAAAACTTGTCTTATGCCTTACCGGTAACGTTTGCAGTAGGCGGTGCAGAGCGTTGGCAGTCAGTACAATCTGGTGTAACCCGTATTCTTGACGCAGGTGCTAGAGCAGAAGATTTAATTCTTATTCATGATGCTGCTCGCCCTTGTGTGTCGGCTAAGCATATTGATGCTGTTATTGAGGCTGCGTGTAGCGCTGAGTATGGCGCTATATTAGGCGTACCTGTAGCAGACACCTTAAAGAGTGTTGATTCGCAAGCCGTGATTGAGCGTACGGTCGATAGGAGTCAGTTATGGCAGGCACAAACCCCTCAAGTGTTCCGAGCGGGTATCTTAAATGAGGTGTTAAAGCATATTGCTGAGCAGGGCGTGATGATTACCGATGAGGCCAGTGCTTTTGAGTATATGGGCTATCCGATTCAGATGGTGCAGGGCAGTCGTCAGAACATCAAGTTAACTTATCCAGAAGACTTACAATTGATTGAAAGCATGCTGGAATCTAATTAGCTGAGCTATTGTGTAAACAGATTAGACCGGTAGCTTTATTTGAGTATTTATTTTAAAAACTAGCCTATCAATTTAACGTAACCCGTACAACGTAAAGATAGTCGTAATAAACAGCTACTAGATTAGATAGACTAAGATAAAATTAAGACAATAAAAAAAGCCAAACTCATTGAGTTTGGCTTTTTGGTTGTTAGTATTATCAACCGGATAATGACTAACTAGATATCACAAAATAGTGGTATCCCGTAGGGGATTCGAACCCCTGTTACCGCCGTGAAAGGGCGGGGTCCTAGGCCTCTAGACGAACGGGACACAGACCACTTCGACCGCTTTCACCGTTAATGTCGAAGTGGTGCGTATTCTAAAGAGTACGCCCTAGGTTGTCAACACTTTTTTTGAACTTTTTTAAAATAAATGCAAAAAAAGTGAAAAAAGTTAGAAAACAGTCAAATTAACACATGATTTGGATCTAAAACGCTCTGTAAAGACACTGGATAGATCCAAAGTTGAGTTAATAGCATCGGATTAGTCGTTATCTTCTGACTCGTTACTTTCAGTATTTTCTTCTGAATCTTCAGGTACCATTGAGTGCATCGCATTTTCTAACATTGGATAGCTGTTTAGAATGCGACAAAATAGCTCTGCTGTCTTTTGAGTGTCATAAAGTGCTGAGTGTGCCTCAGAGCCGCTAAAATCGATACCAGCGGCTTTGCAAGCGCGTGCTAACACTGTCTGCCCATAGGCAAGCGCTGAAAAGCTAACGGTGTCTAATACAGAGAACTGATGGAAAGGGTTTTGATTTTTACTATTGGTACGCTCAATAGCGGCATTCAAGAAAGATAAGTCAAAATGAGCATTATGACCGACTAAAATACATTTCATACACTCGTTGGCTCGGCGTACTTCTTTTAATGACTTAAAAATACGGCGCAGCGCTGGTTTTTCTTCCTCAGCAATGGCTTTTCGCATCGGATTATTGGGATCGATGCCAGTGAACTCTAATGCTCTTTGTTCAAGATTGGCGCCCTCAAATGGGTTTAAATGAGCATTGAGTGCTTCACCGGGATAAAACACGCCTTGTTCATCCATTAAGATAGGGATGCAGGCAATCTCTAATAGCGCATCAGTTGCGGCATTGAATCCGGCCGTTTCTACATCGACCACAACCGGTAAAAACTTACGAAATCGATCGACCAGTTTTAGCACCGGTTGCTGTGCAAAACCATTACCATTGAGCTGAGTGCTGCTAATTTGATCAGCGCTGGTCTGCTCACTACTGGTATTGGCACAGACCCTCGGTTCCGTCTGCTCTGATGCTGCTGTATTAGCTTCTGTTAAATTAGAGTGTGTCATAAATCAAAAACCGCAAATTAAATAAAGGATAAAAATAGAGGCCACGTTAATACGAGTAATAAAAACAGCGCTGTTAATCATTAATAATTAACAGCTGTTTTTGGTTTACTGGTCGTATACAGGTTAAGGGTTAATCTTGCTTTAATGACCAAGGTAGAGTTTCACCAGCCATTAACGGCGTCAGGCTTTGCTGCTGCATGTAAGGGTAGCTTGCTGGAACCTGCATAGGGGTATTCACTAAGGTAACCGTTTCTTTGTTAACCGGTAGGCCGTAAAACTTAGCGCCAAACTGACTGGCGAAGCCTTCTAGTCGATCTATTTTGCCAACACTATCAAATGCAGTGGCATATAAAGGAAGGGCAATAGACGCTGAATAACAACCGGCGCAGCCACAAGCATTCTCTTTAGCATGAGTGGCGTGAGGCGCAGAGTCGGTACCTAAGAAAAACTTAGGATTACCACTGGTTGCGACATCGAGTAATACTTCTTGATGCTGACGACGCTTTAAAATTGGTAAGCAGTAAAAATGTGGTTTAACACCGCCAACCAACAGATGGTTACGGTTAAATAGCAAATGCTGAGGGGTAATGGTCGCTGCAACACGCTCGCTTTGTGATAACACAAAGTCAGCTGCATCACCGGTAGTAATGTGCTCAACCACGATTTTTAGTTCAGGGAACTGATTGACCATATGGGTCAAAGTGGTGTCGATAAACTGCTTTTCACGATCAAAAATATCCACATGCGATTCAGTGACTTCGCCATGAATTAATAACGGTAAGCCGTACTTTTGCATGGCATCAAACACATCTGTGCGCGCAGCCAAATTGGTCACACCGTCAGATGAGTTGGTTGTGGCACCTGCTGGATAAAGTTTCACCGCTTGCACGATACCTGACTCGGCCGCCAATTTAATGTCTTCAGCGCTGGTAGTATCCGTTAAATACAAAGTCATGCGTGGGTTAAATGAGGCTTTATACTCCTCTTTGATGTTGGCTCGCTGCAACTCGTCTAAGATACGGCCGCGATAAGCGATGGCATCATCAACATTGACCACAGGTGGTACTAAGTTTGGCATACATATCACACGATTGAAGTGCTCAGCAGCATGGGCAACAGTGGTTGGCAGTGCCTCAGCATCACGTAAGTGAATATGCCAGTCATCAGGACGGGTTAGGGTAATTTCACGCTGTGCTGCGCTATTATTGTCTAGGCTAGTGTCTGTATTGTCGTTATTAGTATGGTTCAAAGTTGTTTCGGTCATAGTCGGTAGCCATCTCAAATGTAAAGTTGGGTTGTCTGTGGCTATAATGATAACAGGTTTTGGCAATAAATTCGGCAGTGACTGCTATCCTTATATCACTGTCAGCATTAATTAAAGATATTGACCTATAGCCAAGATTAAAACTGAGTTTAAAATTAAAATAATCAGTGTGTAGGCTGTTTAAACCACAGTGAACTATCGATTTGAAACACGGTTGCACTAGGGCAGGGTAGGTTATGCGTCTTTTTTTGCGCTATCAAATAGTGTAAACTGAAAGGTTGAATATTTAGTGACATCAGTTGTTTGCAGCACCCGTGATACTTTCACTCGTGATACTTGCCAATACCCATTAATCCTCTCACTTACTCCTAAAAGGATGCATTATGTCAATAGAGAATAAAGACAATATTAATAAAATCGTTCTGGCATACTCAGGCGGACTAGACACCTCTATTATCGCTAAGTGGCTTCAAGACACCTATGATGCCGAAGTCATCACATTCACTGCAGACATCGGTCAAGGTGAAGAAGTTGAGCCAGCGCGTGCTAAAGCTGAAGCGATGGGCATCAAACACATTCATATTGAAGACTTGCGTGCTGAATTTGCGCGTGATTATGTGTTCCCTATGTTCCGTGCCAATGCGATTTATGAAGGTGAATATTTACTAGGTACCTCTATTGCACGTCCTTTAATTGCTAAGCGTTTGGTTGAAATTGCTAAAGAGCACAACGCTGATGCCATTAGCCATGGTGCTACGGGTAAAGGTAACGATCAGGTTCGTTTTGAGCTTGGTGCGATTGCATTGGCGCCAGAAGTTAAAACGATTGCGCCTTGGCGTGAGTGGGATTTATCAAGCCGTGAAAGCTTGATGGCCTATGCTGAAGAGCATAACATTCCAATTGATTTTGCTGCTAACAAGAAAAAATCACCGTACTCGATGGATGCCAATTTACTACACATCTCTTATGAAGGTGACATCCTAGAAGATCCATACACTGAAGCAGAAGAAGATATGTGGCGCTGGACAGTGAGCCCAGAGCAAGCACCAGACACACCTGAGTACATCGAGCTTGAGTATGAAAAAGGTGATATCGTTGCTATCGATGGTGAGAAACTTGAGCCATACCAAGTGATGATTAAGCTAAATGAATTGGGCGGCAAGCATGGTATCGGCCGTCTAGATATCGTTGAAAACCGTTATGTTGGCATGAAGTCACGTGGCTGCTACGAGACACCAGCTGGTACCATTATGATTAAAGCACACCGTGCGATGGAATCATTAACATTAGACCGTGAAGCGGCGCATCTAAAAGATGAATTGATGCCACGTTATGCAAAAATCATCTATAACGGCTACTGGTTCAGCCCAGAGCGTCAAATGCTACAAGCATTAATCGACAAGTCTCAAGAGCATGTAACCGGTACGGTACGTGTGAAACTATACAAAGGCAGTGTCAGCGTTGTTGGCCGTAAGTCACCTTATTCATTGTTTGATGAGAAGATTGCTACTTTTGAAGATGACGCCGGCGCTTATGATCAAAAAGACGCTGAAGGCTTTATCCGTCTAAACGGCTTACGTTTAGCGATTGAGGCTAGCAAAGGTCGTGATTTATCTTAATCATTTGATTTAGTGGTTTGTAATAACAGTCACTTGTTTAATAAGCCATCTAATATAAAGCCTTGTAATAAAAAAGCAGATATCAATGGATATCTGCTTTTTTGTATGTGTTATTTACTAATTATTAATTTTAGTAGTTTCCACTATTTAGTGTTGGCTGCTGTGATTGCTAGTCTAGCTATCGGTATCTGGCGCCAATAGACGCTGCTCTAAATAATGAATATTCTGAGCCTGAGAGGTAAAGGCAGGATCCTGCAAGATGACATCTCTATGCAATGGGATATTGGTTTTAACCCCATCGATAATCAGCTCATCTAGCGCATGTAGTGTTTTGGCTATGGCTTGTTCACGGGTTTGACCATGACAGATCAACTTACCAATCAAAGAGTCATAGTACGACGGAATGGTATAACCTGGGTACAGATGAGAATCGAAACGCACGCCTGAGCCGCTAGGGGTGAAGTACTGAGTCACTTTGCCAGGAGAAGGCGCGAAGGTCTTAGGATCTTCAGCATTGATACGACATTCAATGGCATGACCGTGAACACTGATTTCATTTTGGCGATAAGATAGGCCATATCCGGCAGCAATTTTAAGCTGCTCAACAACCACGTCAATACCGGTAATCATCTCAGTGATAGGGTGCTCAACCTGTACACGGGTATTCATTTCAATGAAATAAAAGTTACCATCTTCGAATAAGAATTCAAAGGTACCTGCACCGCGATAACCAATGTGTTCACTGGCTTTCACACAAGCCTGTAAAATAGGCTCGCGAATGTCATCAGGAATGTCTGGAGCAGGGGCTTCTTCAAACACCTTCTGATGGCGACGCTGCAAGGAGCAATCTCTATCGTATAAGTGAATGGCATTACCATTGCCATCGCCTAATATTTGAACCTCAATGTGGCGCGGATTTTGTAGATAACGCTCCATATAAACGCTGTCATCACCAAACCAAAGCTCAGCTTCTTGCTTTGCGGCTTGAACTTGTTCGTTCAGATGTTCAAAGCGTTCAACAATGCGCATACCACGACCGCCCCCACCAGCTGCTGCCTTAATTAACAATGGAAAGCCAATGTTTTTGGCTTGCTCTTCAGCATTGTTCAAGGTCACTGTACCAACAGATCCTGGCACAGTAGGGACGCCAGCTTGCTTCATGGCATTAATCGCAGATACCTTGTTACCCATTAAGCGGATATGGTCTGGATGTGGACCGATAAAGGTGATGCCCGCATCTTCAATGGTTTCAGCAAATTCTGCATTTTCTGCTAAAAAGCCATAACCAGGGTGAATGGCATCACTGCCAGTGATTTCAGCAGCAGTGATGATGGCGGAAATATTCAAATAACTTTGATTGGCATTGGGTTTCCCAATACATACCGCTTCGTCAACAAAACGCAGGTGCATCAGGTCTTCGTCAGCAGTCGAGTAGACACCAACGGTTTTGATGCCCAGCTGTTTACAGGCACGCACAATACGAAGAGCAATTTCGCCACGATTGGCAATCAGCAGTTTTTTTATCATCAAGGTGCCTATATCTTAGCTTTTGTAACGAATGACGGGTTGACCAAATTGAACCACGTCACCATTTTCAACCAAAATAGCATCAACAATGCCGCTTTGAGTCGCTTCAAGTGGGTTCATGATTTTCATGGCCTCAATGATACCGAGTGTGTCTCCAGCCTGTACTTTCTGGCCTGGAGTAACAAATGGTGGATCACTTGGGCTAGGAGCGGCATAGAAGACCCCAACCATAGGTGAGGTTTCTAAACTGCCAGGATTGACTGCTTCAGCAGGTGTTTCTGGCATAAATGCAGGTCCAGCTGCCATCATTGAGGGGATTGGGGTGTTATAGTGTCTGGTTAAACTGACACTGTCCTCTCCATTTTTAATCTCAAGATTTACAAGGTCTTTTTCTTCCATCAGCTCAATGAGCGTACGAATTTTTTTTATGTCCATACGGTTGCCTACCGGTTATTCTATAATTAATAACTTATATTGTAACAAATTTTTTCACATTTGATGAGCTTCAATTGATGTAATTAGGTTTCAGTTGGCTAATTTTAGCCCAATATCAGCATGGATATTATGGCACATTATTAAACTTAGTGTACAACTGTTTCCTAAGATGTTGTTATTATACGCTTAAATGTTGAGATAAAGCGTAACCACTCACCCTGTAAATGTGATAAAAATAAATCAATAAAAGTTTGAAAAATCAGATATTTTTCTAAATTTTAGCTATAAAGTGCTAAATAATAGGCTGATTAACCCTTTGTATCAAGTTTAGACAATTGTTTATGAACAATTCCAAACAGCTTTTTATTTAAACTGATTTAAAATTTAGCACTTGGCGTTGACGATAAATCAATCTTAAACTGAGTAAAACAGATGATAAAGTTAACCCAGTAACCAGGGCAATCCAAAAGCCTTTTGCGCCTGTATCGGTAAATCGCACCAGATAAGTCCCTAACGGCAGCGCCACTAGCCAGTAACAAAATAGGGTAATCCACATCGGTACCTTGGTGTCTTGCATGCCGCGTAAAATACCAGCAATGTTAACCTGCCAGCTATCAACCAATTGATAAGCAATGGCAAATAGTAATAAGAACATGGCTTGCGCTTTTACTGCAGGGTTGTCAGTGAACGCATTAGCTAGATCTTCTCTAAATAACCAAACGCCCAGCATACTGCATAAGGCAATCAGTACTGCCCAGATAAGGCCGGTGCTTTGAACCTGACGCAGCGCAATCCAGTTTTGCTCACCAAAGCGGTTGGATACCATAATGGTCAGTCCCATCGCAACGGACATAGGAATCATAAACAGCTGTGAAGTCACCGCCAATGCCACTTGATGCGAGGCGACTGCAATGGCTCCCAATGGGCTGATAACAATAGAAGCCAAGCTAAATAAACTGGCTTCGAAAAAGATAGAAATACCAATGGGCACACCTAATTTAAACAGTTTGGTAATTTGTTGCTTATCAGGCGCACCAAAATTATGGAAAAATCGAGTGACAACAAAGGCTTTGTTTTTGGAAAAATATAAATAAGTGCCCAATAAAATAACGTTAATCCAAAGCACACAAGCCGTTGCCAGACCACAGCCAGCGCCGCCGAGTGCAGGCATGCCATATAAACCATGAATGAAAATATAGTTAATCGGAATATTAATCAGTAAGCCAATAATACTAATGACGGTCACCGGCTCAGGGCGGCTAAGCGCTTCACAATAGCTGCGAAGTACTGCGTAACAGGCAATAGCAGGGAAGCCTAACGCCACAAAGCGAAGATATAAAGAGGCTTTGGGTTGAATGTCTGCAGGCACACCCATGGCGCCTAAAATATTAGGCGTTAAAGACACCACAATGAGCCCGATAATACCAATTAAAAGCGCGGCCCATAAAGATTGCTGAGTAATGTGCGGTACATCTTCGGGCCTTTTTTGTCCCATCTTCTCACCGATAAGCGGCGTAGTGGCAATCAAGGTGCCAGTGGCTAATAAGAATAATGGTAGCCACACACCAGAGCCAATCGATACAGCAGCTAAGTCTAACGCAGATACGGCTCCGGCCATGATGGCATCGACAACACCTAATGCCGCTTGGCAAAACTGAGTAATTAAAATAGGAAAAACGAGTGTGCCTAGGCGCAAACTGTATTGTTTAAAGTCTTGAAATGATAAATTAGGCAACATATGCAAACTTCTATCTCAGAGATAAGACAAAAATGAAACAACCTGCCAATATGGCAGGTTTGAATAAGTGTAAAATGAGGGTCGTTACAATAACTGGTTTGATTAAATATTTCGTTAAATATTAAGCTCGTTCATGAGCGGTTTTTAGCACCCAAAGCGCTTATTTTAACGCTAAATGTTTTAAACCTAAAACCATTAGTGTCTATAATGCGCAATTAGTTTGGTTTTTAGTAGCAGATTGGGCTAGTAAGTAAGGTAGCACTGGGTCAAAAGGCAAGAACTATACCACTATCTGCCAGTAAGTATAAGGTCTTTGAGCATAAGACTTTAAGTATAAGAGCTTATCGCTAAGCTATTATTATAGCCTTTGTTATCAAAAGCCACTTTAATTATCAAAAATATGAGCGTTTAAAAATTACCGTTTAAAAAAATCACTGTTTAAGAAATTACCGTTTAAAAAGTTACTTCATCATAAATATAAGTCATCGAATCTATGTTGCAAAACCCTATGCCTTCACATCAGACAATTGAGCATCCTACTTTTTCACAGCAAGCGGTGGCTGATATTCCGCTCGCCTTGTATATCCATATACCTTGGTGTGTCAAAAAATGCCCGTACTGCGATTTTAACTCGCATACCTTGCCGGTCAATGAACAAAAGCCAAATTCAACACAGCAGCAGTCGCCTGAATTTTTTGCAGAATACGTGACTGCATTAATAGCAGATATAGACTCACAGTTGCCATATATCCAAGGGCGTGAAATCAGCTCCATATTTATTGGCGGTGGTACACCTTCATTATTACCGATTGACCAATATCAGCGATTGTTTGCGCATCTTAATAAAGTGTTGCCACTGGCTGCAGATATCGAAGTAACTATGGAAGCTAATCCAGGAACGTTAGAACATGCGCCGTTCGCTGAGTATTTAGCGGTCGGTATTAATCGTTTGTCGATTGGCGTGCAAAGCTTTTCAGATAGCAAGCTTCAAGCATTGGGCCGCATTCACAATGCCAACCAAGCACAGCAGGCGATTAAAGCGGCGAAACAAGCGGGTTTTGAGCGTATCAATGTCGATCTGATGCATGGACTACCGCAGCAAAGTGTCACTGAGGCGCTAGAGGACATTCGATTGGCACATGCCGCAGGCGCAACTCATATCTCATGGTATCAGCTGACTATCGAGCCCAACACTGTGTTTTATCGCAATACGCCTGTATTACCAGACGATGATAACTTGGCGCAAATTGAGGAGCAGGGCAGTGCTCTATTATCTCAATTAGGCTATCGTAATTATGAGGTTTCGGCCTGGGTAAGCGCTAACGATACCGGTAGCCGTCATAATATTAACTATTGGCAGTTTGGTGATTATTTGGCGATTGGGGCAGGAGCACATGGCAAAATCACCATAGCAGATGTGAGTGATAGCAATGAGACGGATGCATTAGAGCAGGGCATATACCGTTTTAGTAAAAGCCGTTTGCCAAAAGATTATATGAGCTATAAGCACTATCCCAAAATGGTTGGATTGGTACCGATTGCAACCGATGAAATCTGCGGTGAGTTTATGCTTAATGTGTTAAGGCTAACCCAAGGGGTTGATTTGAGTGTGTATGCTGCAAGAACAGGGCTGCAAGTGGCGCCAATTTTGCCAATTATAAACCAGTTACAGCAGCAAGGGCTTTTAGAAAATCAAGCTGATTGGATTCAGCCGACTGCTTTAGGACGTCGCTATTTAAATCAAGTATTACACGCATTTTTATAGCTGCTTTTATGCCCATTAACATCAGCGACAGTCAGCTATCAGCGCTTATTGATAACTAGATTTGAAATATTAAGTGTTATTTGAAACCTTAAGCGCTATTGAGTTATTGTTGTCTTACTGAGTTATTCTTATAGCACTCACTATTTGCTGTCACACTAATTTATTACCTACTAATAATTTTCGTAATAAAATACTAAGTACTAAAGTATATTAATAATGAATCAATAAATCGTTTTTAGAGAGGGCATTATGGCCGGTTATATTTTAGCGTTAGATCAAGGAACGACATCAAGTCGAGCCATCATCTATGATGACAGGGCCAGGCCCATTCAGGTCTCTCAGCAAGAGACAACTTTGATAACGCCCAAGGCAGGGTATGTTGAGCAAGATGCGATGCAGATTTGGCACACTCAAATCAGCTGTGCCCATGATGCCATTAACCAAGCCGGCTTATTGGCAACAGATATTTCAAGCTTAGCTATTACCAATCAGCGCGAAACCATCGTATTTTGGGATAAGCGTACCGGCAAACCTTTGGCACCTGCGATTATTTGGCAAGACAGACGTTCAGACAGTTGGTGCCAGCAGCTGCAAAAGCAACAATTAAAAGATTCAGATGTCACTATGCAGCAACACGTGCAGCAAGTGACAGGGCTGCGTTTAGACCCTTACTTTAGTGCCAGTAAAATAGTTTGGATGTTAGACAACCATCCAAATTTAAAAGACCGAGCCCAACGTGGTGAGGTCGCGGTTGGCACCATAGACAGTTGGTTGATGTTTAAGCTGACTGGCGGTGAGCATGTGATTGATATCAGTAATGCCTCTCGCACCTTAATGTACGATATCAATAAGCTGCAATGGTCAGATGAGCTGTTGAGTAAGTTTGATGTCAGTAAGCAAATGCTGCCTAAGGTGATTGCTTCCGATGGTGACTTTGGCAAAACTAAAAAAGGGCTGTTTGCCAAGCAAATTCCAATTCAAGCGGTGTTAGGTGATCAGCAAGCGGCTTTATTTGGACAAGGCTGTGTGTCAGAAGGCATGGCAAAAAATACCTATGGCACTGGCTGCTTTATGCTGATGAACATCGGTCATGAGGTGCAGTTAAGTCAGCATCAGTTATTGACCACAGTCGGCTGGCAGCGCCGATTAAAACACCAGCAGTTCATTGGCAATCAAATTGAACACCCTTCTTTATCAAAACTGGTCAAGTCTGGTCAAAGAATACTAAACCCAGCTCGGCGAGAAGTGACCTATGCGCTTGAAGGCAGTGTGTTTATGGCAGGAGCCATCGTGCAGTGGTTACGCGATAACTTAGGTTTGTTTTATAAGTCCCAAGACGTTGAGCGTTTAGCCAATGAAGTAGAGAGCAGTGAAGAAGTGGTTTTAGTCCCTGCCTTTACCGGACTCGGTGCCCCTTATTGGCGCTCAGATATTACTGCCAGTATTTTCGGTATGACCCGTGGTAGTAGCAAAGCACATATTGCACGCGCAGCTTTAGAATCAATTGCCTTCCAAACTTACGATGTATTAACCGCCATGCAAAAAGACAGCCCCAGTCCACTTACAGAGCTTAGGGTAGATGGCGGCGCTTCGAATAATAATTTATTGATGCAGTTTCAGGCAGATATGCTTGGCGTTCCTGTACTCAGACCCAAAGATACCGAGATTACCGCTAAAGGAGTCGCGCTGCTGGCAGGTATCAATGCTGGGCTATATGATGAAACCACCATTGATGATTCATGGCATTTAGACCGATGCTTTGAGCCACAGATGTCAGCAGATGAGCGGGAGCAGCATTTACATAAGTGGCATCAGGCCATTAGTAAGACACTGCAATAAATCAGCTAGTCTGTATAAGAACGATATCAGGACGCTGAGTTAAGCACAGTCGATCAGACAAGTAAAACCATATATAAGCATAACCATAAAGAGAAGAAAATGAGCCAAAGACATCATTCCAATCAAGACAAAGAGTTTAAGATAGCAACCAGCAACCTGCTAAATTTTGCGCTACCACACCGCACCTTTTACGACAATATGGACGCTTATACTGACGATCAGTATCAGCGTAAATTAAATGGACTATCTGAGCTACTGCGCAATGCAGGATCGGATATCTACGCATTGCAAGAAGTGTGGGATGAGCAGGCATTACAAGATTTGGCAGTAAAACTAGGTTTTGAGCGCTCTCAAGTACTGGCGCCTATGGCCAGTAATGACCCTTCAAGCCAGCTAACGCAAGGTAAAGGTGCTCAAGGGACACCGGCTTTGGGTATTATTTCAAAGTTTGAAGTGATTGAGTGGCAGCAGCTGACTGATTTTGATCCACTGGCAGTAGTCGATGTGCCTGATCAAGGGTTATATCGCGCATTTAATCGCCCGCCTTTATCGGTCACTTTGGATGTCTACGGGCAGCCTATCACCGTGGTAACCGCCCATCTTAAAAGCAAGCGACCTCACTACTTACGTGATGAGCAAGGCAACCGTTTAGAAGACTATGACGACCCAAGAGTGCGGGTGCGCGCTAAGCTTAGAAGCTTATGCATGCGAGCGGCAGAAGCGGCGGCGTTACGAATCTTTATGATAGACATATTGCGCAATACTAACCATCCGTTAATCTTATTGGGTGATATGAATGATGTGACGGACAGTGTGACCACTCAGCTGCTGGCAGAAACTAGCGAGGTTATCTATGACAAGACCATGCGCGATGTGGCGCTATTTGATGCAGCGCGTATTCAGACCAGTTATGGTTGGATGCGAGATGTGGCCTACACCCACTTGTATCAGGGTATGCCAGAGGTTATTGACCAGCTGTTCGTCTCTGAAGAGTTCTTGGTCGATGGTAAGTTTTCGCTTGGTGAAGTGAAGCAGGTCGATTACTTTAACGACCATCTAAAAAAAGAATATGACAATCGCTTCTCCGATCATGGCATTGTCAGGGCTAAAATTGAACTAAGTTAAGTATATTGTGATATATTGATTAGAATTAGTATATAGTTGGCATAAGTATTATTATAAATATCTCTTATACTATATGACTTTATATGGTTTAATGTGGTACGATTTTCTAGAGGCATTATAATTTTAAGATGGCACAAAAGCTTAATAAAAGCTAGTCCAATTTAGCATTTATAATAGACCTTTAAGTATAACTTTATTTTTGATTTTAGGCAGGAATACTGTCATATTAATAATATACATTATTGTTATTTACAATTAATAAGCACTATGAGTGAGTAGAGAGCTCTACCAGTAACGCCAATATATTATGATGAGCTGCTATTCATTTTATAGAGCAGGTTGATTAGTGATAACTTAATTGACTGTATTATGTATTAACTGAAAGAGATCAGTAAAATGCCACATAAGAAAGATGACTTGATTCAAGATATTTTAGTTGATTCAGAGCTTGCTAAAATACTCGTACCTAATAAATTTAAGCATACCAGTAAGCAAGGTCGAGTACGTCGGCAAAAATTGTTGATGAGTGCTCAAAAACTTAGTGAGTTTCGTGATATTGGCGATATTAGCTTGGCAGATGTCTGTGAAGATGCAGGTATTCCTCGTGCATCTGCGTATCATTTTTTCCCAAATGTAGAGTCCATTTTCTTAGCTCTTCGATTTTTAAACTTTATCGAAACGCTGCATATTTTAGAGAAAATTTCAGTGTCCGATTTTAATCAGTGGGACGGTTATATTGAAAAAATCATACGTGAATCAGCGGTTACTTTTAATAAAGACTTGACCAAAAACAAGCTGATGTATGGCTGTAATACACCAGATTTTGATAGCGTTGATTATGAACAGAAAGTTGATGTGAGTATGGTCAACATGATCACTGACAGGTTGACCTCTCATTATGATGCCTCAAATTACCCAGAGTTACATTCAAAGGTGTTTATCGCTTATAGTCTGGCGCATAGTGTGTTTTCATTATCATATCGTCAACATGGTGTCATTACCTCTGAGATGATTGATGAGGCAGTCACAGCCTGTATTAGCTACTTGCGCACTTATCTGCCACAAAAGCTGCCTAAAAATAAATAAGGGCTATCGGTTAGGCAGGTTAGTAATAATATTGGATTTTGAAAGGTAAAACTAAAAATATAGAAATAAAAAAGCCACTCGATTGAGTGGCTTTTTTATTGATACGCAATAACTGTTAGCCAATTACTTCCAAGTATAGGTTAAAGAAGTAAAGAAGTTGGTGCCATCGTCTGTGCTATAGCCAGGCGAGGTTACGTATTTTTTATTAAATACGTTATTTAAGCGCGCTGACAGTGATAGATTGGGTGACAATTGATAGTTACCGCTGATATTAAAGAGACCATAGTTGTCTGCTTTATCATTATTTGTACCATCATAATAATAGTGCCCAACATACTCATATTCTGCACGTAGATCTAAATCAGCAAGTTGATAGCCAGCGTAGATTAAACCTTTATGCTTGGGTCGATTTGGTAAATAATTACCTTTATCCTGCTTGTCGCCATCATCTTTGGCTTCTTGGTAATCATAGCTTAGACCAAATAAGTAGTCATCTATATTCCAATCCGTGGTAAAAGTGACACCCTCAATCTTGGCTTTAGTATAGTTTTTGCGTTGATAGTTTTCATCACCTGCAATCATATCATCTAACTTGTTGATGTAGCCTGTCAGCCGTGTGGTTTGGTTGACTGTAGTATAGTCTACAAAAGCTTCGTAGTTATCACTGGTTTCAGGCTTTAAGTTTGGATCTCCACCCCATGCATACAAGTCGCCGAATGTCGGTACGCGGTAGCCTTTGGCATAGTTTGCACCGATACGAAAATCAGGAGTAAAGCGATACGCAGCACCTAAGTTATAAGTCGTCTTATCATCAAAGTCTGAGTAGTCATCATATCGCACATTGGCCTGTGCATCGATGTTGTCATATGAAACAAGATAGCCTAAAAAACCACTGGTAACCTTACGATCATCAGTTTGGTATTGGTTTGAGTCTAGTTTTTGTTTTAAATGTTCAGCACCATAAATGGCTGTACCTACGGGTAAAGCATGTTGACCAACTAAGCTGATTTGATCTTGCTTAGTATTGTAATAACTAGAGTAAGTTGGGTTGTCAGACTTATCGATAGAGTGACCATAGGCTAGTTTTAGGTTTGAACCAGGCATATAGCGCCAGTTAGCATAGGCTTGAGCAGCCCCATTTTTTTGCTTAGCTAAGGTGTTATCTTTACCGTTGGTTAAGCCATTATCAAATTCAGTCTCTGAATCACTATACAAACCACTGATACCAACATTGATGTCATCGTTGATTTTTTGATCTAAGCGTAAGCTATAGTTGTTACTTTCAAAACCATCGTCGTCTGGGTTGTAGATGCCCCAAGGATGATCAATGAAAGTGGCATTATAGCCTTTGGTTTCATTACGGTTCGCTGACAAGCTTAGACGAGTACCACTGTCGCTATTAAATTGAGCTGACGCTCCATATTGATAATGATCATGACTACCAGCACCGGCAGTGACAGAAAACTGACTGTGGTCACCATTATAACCTTTGGTAAATACTTGAATCACACCGCCCATGGCATCTGCGCCATAGATACTAGTGCCTGATGCACCATATAATATTTCAATACGATCAATCTGGTCAGAAGAGATAAGGTTTAAAGCAGGCTCACCGGTAGATAATGACCTGAAAGGTACACCGTCAATTAGTACTAAAATTTGCTTATTATCATAGCCACGCACATAAAAGTTGCTAGATGTTCCCATGCCACCAGTTTGCTTGAAGTTAAAACCTGGCTGACGTTTGATAACATCTAATGCGGTTTGACCCTGAAAATGTTTTAAGTCTTCACTTTTAATCACACGCGTTTGAGCGATGGTATTGTTAATCGCAGTCGGGCTTCGGGTAGCAGTGATGGTGGTTGTCGGTAATGTAATATGTGGACTATTAGCGTCAAGATTTATAGCATCACCGTTAGCAGCTAGGGCAGGGGCGCAAGCTAAAGAGGCGATAAATGCCGTACTTGTGGCTAAACTAAGCTGGCGATAGTTATGGTTGACTAAAAACAAGCTTTTGTACAAAGGGCTAAAACAGGTGTTCATATACTTACCTAAAAATAATAAAATTAACAATCAAGACATACTAGAGTATTATCACTTATTAATGTTAAAAAATAAAAAAATTAGAGCGATATTTGCTCATGCTTTCATTAGTTACATTCAACATTACCCTAATACTGTGATGCTAAAGTTTAGATTGATATCTTAAAATAGAGCTAATGGCGCTTATAAATACAACCTCAGCAACAAAATCATGCTTTTTGCGCACACGAAAACTTTTACTGCCTTGTTACCTTTCAAACTCATGCTAAAATTAGCAAACCTTTCAACTTGCAACCTTCTAGGCTGTCAAAGATGCTTATTTCAAAACACAACACTAACGCTTCGTCTGTCCCTGAAAGCGGGCAGCAAGTCGCTAAGAAAATACCTGCTCAACAATCTAATCAGGGGCAGCGCGGCCAAACGCAACAAGGGTCACAGCAGGCTAAGTTTTTAGTGCTGATAATGGGGCTATTGTTAGCATTGATGTTATCTGTTAGCGCTCATGCTGAAGATCCAGATGCTGCATCTCAAAAGGTAGTGACAGAAGAGGATGTGGTAGATCCCTTTGGTAGACAGACACCTAGGAGTACGGTGCAAGGCTTTATTAAAGCCTTAGGTGAGAATAATGCATCCTTGGCTGCTAATTACCTTAACCTGACTACAGGAGAAAACCCAATTGAAGTGGTTCGCCAGGTTAAGTTGGCTTTAGATACGGGCGGGCGTTTAAATGCAGAGCTGCAAATTGACAATACTGCAACCGGTAATTTAGCAGATCAGTTACCGCCGATTTTAGAAAAAGTGGGTACCATTACCGCTCAAGATCAAGTCATTGATATCTTGCTAGTGCGTCGGACTTCTGCAGATGGTAATAAATATTGGCAGATCTCGCGTAAGACACTGCAGTCTATTAAAAGCTCCAATATCGCAGCTAAGACCACAATTATTGATAAATACTCATTAAAACCGCTACAAAATAAAACCATAGGTGGTTATGGGGTAGCCGATATCTTTGCGGTATTTATTTTGGCGTTATTTTGTGTCGCCGCGTCATATATCTTTGTGGGCCTACTGTACTTGTTTTTGAAAAACTACTATCCAAAAGTTCGCAAAAAGCCATTACCAGTCGATACTAAGGTTATCTTGCCATTGGCATTGGTGATTACCTCTATAATTTTGTATGAAGTCATGGTCTATGCCGGCGTTTCGGTGACAGTACGTGAGCCCGTTAACCGTATCAAAGATATTGTCGGTTGGTTTGCTTCGACTTGGTTATTGCTACGCATTGTGGATGCCGTTTTCCATCGTGCTGAGCGTCAAAGCTATAAGCGCAATCAGACAGAAAGAGTATCAATCTTAAGCCTACTGCATAAGATTATCAAAACCTTACTACTGATATTGGCGAGTATTTTTATATTCGGTAATTTAGGCTTTGATTTGACCACTGGTATTGCTGCACTGGGTGTGGGTGGTTTGGCATTAGCCCTTGGTGCGCAAAAGATGATCGAAAACTTGGTCGGTAGTGTGGTTGTTGTTGCCGATCAGCCGGTACGCGTTGGTGACTATTGTAAGTTTGGTGATCTAGAAGGGACGGTCATTGACATTGGTATTCGCTCGACTCGTTTACGTACGTTAAATAGAACCATAGTGACCGTACCCAATGGTGACTTTTCATCGATGTCGATTGAGAACTTTGCTTCACGTGATATGTTCCACTTCTTACATAATATCTATATTAAGCGTAATGTTGAAGCAGCAGTACTTGAGAAGTTCTTGGTTGAGATGGAAGAGTTTGTGGTTGATCATGAACTGACCAACTCTGAGTGGACACAGGTGAGAATTGCAGAGCTGCGCCAGGATTCTATGGTGATTGAATTTAGAGCGTATCTATATGCCAGTGGTGCTGATGAGTTTTATGACAAGCAAACGCAGCTGTTAATCGATATTCTAAAACAAATTGAGACCTATCCAGTTGAACATGCTCTTGAAACACAGCGCATGATTATCGAATCTGAGGGTCCAAGTAGCTCAAACTCCGGCAGTAACCCGTTTACGGAATCACCTTAGTCATAAGCTGCTTAACATAAGAAAAAGAGCATAAAAAAAGAACACGATCTTAGATCGTGTTCTTTTTTATTTTTTTTGATAAGCACTTATTTTATAGACAGTTATCTGACTTAAATTATCAAGTTTTCAAAGTGACTCGTTAATTAAGCATCTAGGTTTTTATTCTTTTTTAACAATACCAATACTGCGCCGTTACCGCCATCTTTTGGGGGCGCTGAGCAAAAGCCAAGCACTTCAGGTAATTGACGTAGCCAGCCGTTTACGCAAGTCTTTAATACTGCATCAGAGCCTTTACCATGTACGATTTTTACCACTGATTCGTTGTTGGTTTTGGCCTGAGCAATTAACGTTGTCATCGCTTCACGGGCTTCATCAATAGTGCAGCCATGAATATCTACCGCATCATACCAGCGTAATTTGCCTTGTTTTAGCTGATTAAACACTTTGTTCTGTAGAGTTGGGTTTTTATAAACCAGATAAGCATCACCGCTTACTGGGTTTAATAGTGCCTGCATATCAGACAAGCCAGCCTCTAATGAGTCAGAGTCTTCACCTTGGGCAGCAGCACGTTTAGATAGGGTAGCTGCATCTGGTTTGGTGACTTTAGGCTTAGCAATCTCTGATACGGTGTTGTTGTCTTTGATGGGTTGCACACCAGCCATCGCTTGCATAAACAAGACTTTATCATCATCGATATGTTCACTGTCTAGCTGCTTAACAGTTTTTTCTACTTGTTTTTTGGTTGGTAGGGCTACCGGATCCGTTGGTTTTTCATTCTCAGGATCATTAGGTGAAGTAGGGCGACCTTTGCTCAATTCGCTTTTAAGCTCTTTGAGTTGGTCTTGCATTTCTTTGGAAAACAGAGAGTTTGCCATAATGATTACCTTATTTTAATGTGTATTGAATGGGTTAAATAGTTTGTATTAATAACGAGTTCTGAGTTGTTTGGTTAAGTTATATGGTCAGCTATTTGGTTAAGCTGTTGAGTAAGTTGGCCAACGTCGCACCCGGATTATCGGTCTTCATAAACTGCTCACCAATTAAGAAGCAATCAATGTCATTGTCTAACATCAGTTGCATATCTTCAGTGCTATGAATACCGCTTTCGGTCACCAGCAGTCTTGGCTGGGTGGCAGCTTCAGAAGCATTACTGTCGAGCACTGCTTTTAATTTAATGGAGGTTTGCAGGTCGGTATTAAAGGTGTTGAGATCTCGGTTATTAATACCATAGATGTTGTGCACTGAATCAGGCAATTGCAGCGCGCGCTCAAGCTCTTGCTGAGTATGTACTTCGATCAGTACATCAAGCCCTAAATCACAAGCCACTTGATGCAGCTGCTGTAATGTAGGCTGATCTAAGCAGGCGACAATCAATAAGATACAGTCTGCACCCATCAAGTAAGACTCATAAATCTGATACGGATCAATCATGAAGTCTTTGCGTAAAACCGGCAGCTGGCAAGCGGCTTTGGCCTGCTCAAGATACTGCGAATGACCTTGGAAGTACTGCTCATCGGTTAATACTGACAAACAGGCAGCGCCAGCATCTTGATACTGTTCAGCGGTTAACGCTGGCTGAAAGTTGGGCGAGATAATCCCTTTTGAAGGAGAGGCCTTTTTTACCTCAGCAATAATAGCTGGCTTTGAAACCTGTTGCTTGGCAATTAAGGCATTGGCAAAACCACGTCTCGGTGCTGAGCCAGAAGCCAGTAGTTGTTCGGCTTCAGCCTTAATAGTCGCTATGTCTTTAACCGCTTTGGCCTGTGCAACTTCTTGCTGCTTGGTATTAACAATCTTTTGTAAAATTGAGGGGATGGCATCCTGCGTCATAATTGGCTCGTTAATCAGATAGTTTGGTTATTTCAGTCGTTATTAATTATTAATTTGGTTCATATTTGGGTAAGTAACTTTTACCAACCACTAATTGCGATTAAAGGTTTGGGTAAATTCAGCCAATTGCTGCATTTTTTGTAGCGCATCACCTCTTTGCAGAATGGTTTGTGCCTGATTAACCCCATTCGGCAGATTGCTGGCAAGTCCTGACACATAGATGGCGGCACCCGCATTTAACGCAATCATGTCACGCGCTTTGTTTACTACATTTTGAGGAATGCCAAAGTCATTGCTATCAGCTCCAGATAAGGCTGACTGAATCAATTGTAAGCTTTTTTCTGATGAACTAACTTCTAAGCCAACCAAAGTTTGCGACTCAATACCCGCATCTTCAGGGTAGATATCATAGACGCTCACTTCGCCATCTTTTAGCTCAGCCACTTTGGTGCTAGTCGCCAGACTGATTTCATCAAGGCGATCTTTTGAGCCGACAACCATCACATGCTCAGCGCCAAGATTTTTGAATACGTGGGCAAGCGGTTCACACATATTATCAGTGAATACACCAACCACTAGATTTTTAACACCGGCAGGGTTGGTCAATGGACCTAGGATGTTAAAAATAGTGCGTACTTTTAAAGCACGGCGAACAGGGATGGCATGCTTCATCGCAGTGTGGTGATTGGGGGCAAACAAAAAGCCGATACCCATCTGCTCAATACATTGACGTGCTTGGTCAGGGGTAATACTCAGATCGAGGCCAGCTTGCTCTAATAAGTCTGAGCTACCTGATTTAGAAGAGACGCCTCGGTTACCATGTTTGGCGACTGTGGCACCGGCAGCTGCTGCTACAAATGCAGAAGCGGTTGAGACGTTAAATAAGTTGCTGCCATCACCGCCCGTACCGACAATATCAACCAAGTTTTGACGACCTTTGGGCTCAATGGTATTGGCAAAATCAAGCATCACACTGGCGGATGCGGTAATCTCATCAATAGACTCACTTTTCATATTTAGCCCGGTCAGTAGGGCACCCATCATGGCATCAGGACAGCGACCATCCATAATAATGGTCATGATTTGTCGCATCTCTTGCTGTGTTAAGTCAATACGGCGCAGGATACGCCCTAAAGCAGTGGTCAAGATGTCGTGGATTTGTTCATCACTTAAATCAGATGTTCTTAGAGCAGCGTCATTTGTCATAGTGTTATAAACTTATCGTTGTCGGTTGATGGGTTAGGTCAGTCAATCTAATACTGATTGGCGTTTATTGCAAGTCATCGCACACCTTACACTAGGTTATGTGCTTGCAAAAAGTTATTCAATAATTGTAATCCAGCATCGCTTAAAATCGATTCAGGATGAAATTGCACGCCCTCTATAGGCAAGTGTTTATGACGGATGGCCATAATCTCATCTTGATCCGTCCAGCCACTAATATGAAATGTATCAGGCAAGCTGTGAGGATCGACAATCAATGAGTGGTAGCGGGTAAAATGGGTTGGATTGGGTAAATCCTTAAACACCCCTTGCTGATCGTGATGTACCTGTGAGATGCGGCCGTGCATAATCTGTGCTGCCGATATAACGCGTGCGCCAAATACTTGGGCGATGGCTTGATGACCGAGGCAAATGCCCAGTAATGGTAGCTTGTCGGCAAAGTGCTCGATACAGGCTAGGGTAATACCCGCTTCATCAGGCGTACCCGGTCCTGGGCCCAATACAATCGCCTGTGGCTGTAGTGCAGCAATATCATCTAGCCCAACACTGTCATTGGTGCATACCTTAACCGTTCCGCCAAGCTGCTGCAGATATTGTACGATATTGTAAGTAAAGCTGTCATAGTTATCTAATAATAAGATCATAGCGGGTTGTCACTAATATGTCATTGTCAGTGGGCAATAATTGTCAGCATAAAATCATTGTTTTGTGATATTGATGCTGTTGATTTAGGCCGGTTTTCCGTAATTTAAAAAAAGCGTATGCACTAAAATAGAAAACTTGTTACATACAGTGCACAATAATAGTGCAAATTAGTTAATCTAGCGCCTGATTTTGCCCTATTTTGAACTATACTATATATAGACCATAATGGTTCAACCAAATTGATAGATATCCAGAGGGTTTAACCAACTCGGTCAGCTGCTTATTTCATGCAAAAACTTAGTTTCAGCCATGGTTTTGCAAATGAAGGCTGTCTGTGGTGCAATAATTTAATACAAAACAGTGGCTAAGTCTTTTATTGATTGTTTTAGATTGTTTTTTAAATTAATTTTGACGCTTATTTTTACTTTTGGTCCTTATTTTTTTAAATTGGCACGCCATTTGCAATATCATTTATAACTTGGTTATTAATGTATATTCACTGTACCGTTATTAAATCAATCCGTATCAGATGCCAGTTAGTTAAATGTGAGTTAAATGACAGCCATTGAAGCCAGTATGATTTTAAATTAATACTAGGATTTTAAACCACTGTCACCTATACTGATTTTTGATAAAATATAAATGATGTACCAATTTGTTCAACGCTATACTTCTTATAACGCCATAAGCCATAAAACGAAATACTTTTATATGTGATAACGTTTATAACACCATAGTATTGATAACAATAAAGCGCTAAGCCAAAGTACAGCATATTCATTTTTAAAACCAGTTTCGCTTATACACCCGTCACAAAGTCGTTTTGTGAACAATTAATGGAGAGGCATACAATGTCAAACAAATTATTCGATCTAATCAAAGAGTCTAACGCCAAATGGGTTGACTTTCGTTTTACCGACACCATCGGTAAAGAGCAGCATATCAGTTATCCTGCCTCAACCATTGATGAAGATGTCCTAGAAGACGGCAAAATGTTTGATGGATCATCTGTCGCTGGCTGGAAAGGCATTGAAGCCTCAGACATGATCTTACGCCCAGATCCAGAAACCGCATTTATCGACCCGTTCTTTGATGCAACCACAGTGGTTGTGACTTGTGACATCATTGAGCCAACCACAATGCAAGGCTATGACCGTGACCCACGTTCAATCGCGCGTCGTGCTGAAGAGTATTTAAAATCAACGGGTATCGGTGATACTGCATACTTTGGTCCAGAGCCAGAATTCTTCGTATTTGACGATGTGAAATGGTCAGTTGATATGTCTGGCTCAACCTCAAAAATCACTGCTGAAGAAGCAGCATGGTCAACCAATAATGACTATGAGTGGGGCAACATGGGTCACCGTCCACGCGTAAAAGGCGGCTATTTCCCAGTACCTCCAGTGGACAGCGCACAGGATCTTCGTGCAGTTATGTGTGAGCGCTTAGAAGACATTATGGGTCCAGACCGTGTTGAAGTACATCACCACGAAGTTGCCTCATGTCAGTCAGAAATTGGTGTGTCATTTAACACGATGGTTCGTAAAGCGGACGAAGTACAACAATTTAAATATGTGGTACATAACGTTGCGCATCAGTTTGGTAAAACTGCGACCTTTATGCCAAAACCTATGGTTGGTGATAATGGTTCAGGTATGCACGTGCATATGTCAATCTCTAAAGACGGCGTTAACACCTTTGCGGGTGACGAATACGCAGGTCTATCAGAGTCGGCGTTATACTTCATTGGCGGTATCATCAAGCATGCCCGCGCTTTGAACGCTATTGTAAACCCATCAACCAACAGCTATAAGCGTCTAGTACCTCATTATGAAGCGCCTATCATGTTGGCTTACTCAGCGCGTAACCGCTCGGCTTCTATCCGAATCCCATACGTTACCTCACCAAAAGGTGTGCGTGTTGAAGCCCGCTTCCCTGATCCAACTGCTAACCCATACTTAGCCTTTGCTGCGCTACTAATGGCCGGCCTTGACGGTATCCAGAACAAACTGCACCCAGGTGATGCTGCAGATAAGAACTTATATGACTTACCGCCAGAAGAAGAAGGTTCTATCCCAACCGTTGCTGAGAACTTAGAGGTGGCTCTACAAGCACTTAAAGACGATCACGACTTCTTGTTAAAAGGCGATGTATTCACTAAAGATATGTTAGATGCTTTCATCGAGCTGAAAACAGAAGAAGTACGCCGTCTAAACACCACTGTACATCCTGTTGAATTTGATATGTACTACAGCTGCTAATCAGCTTTTGGTTTAGACCTACTTAGTTTTAAACCGCTAGTGTTAGTTATAACATAGATAAAAAAAAGCCCCGGTATCCATTGATACTGGGGCTTTTTGTTGAATGAGATTTTCTGTTAGAGATGAGTATTTGCTATAGATACTATTTGTTATAAAAAATACTAGCAGGGTTTAAATCAATGCCTGGACTACTGCATCCAAGGAATAAGCTCAATGGTGCCATTAGCAGTAACGCTCAAACGGCTGTTGCCGCCTTCAAAGCTTTGAGCCGGTGGTGCGCTGCTTTTTGTCGCTGCCGAGTCACGCATCATCATCACTGGGCGAGGGTAGTAGCCGCCATTGCTATTAATGGATACATTAACCACTTGGTAACCGCTCATATCCCAAGTTTCTGTCAATGATTTTGCCTGATCTTTAAACTCAAGCGATGCTTTTTTAATCAACTCTTTTTTAACCTGCTTTTGCTTTTCCTCAGAAATACCAAACTGAATGTTTTGCACCACTAAGTTTTGTTGTAGTTGCGCTACCAGTTCACTGGCACTGGCGAAGTCATTACTTTTTAGGTCAATGCTAACCGTTCCAGTCCAACCTGTAATTTTGCCGTTATCATCGTAACGAGGATAGGTATTTTGTGAGCCTGTGGTTGCAATGACTTTCGGATAACGCTTGGCAGTGTTCATTGCCTGATTCATGGCTTTGTTTAACTCAGTTGCCAGTAACTTTGGTGAGCTGGCCTGTGCTTTTTTGTATAAAGTAGCAGTGACCTCATCATTTTGTACTTCTTGAGAGGCGTCAACGCTAAAGCTAATTTGATTATAACCAGTGGGCTCTGCTTGTGCTGTTTGAGAGGTTAATGCCAGCGCTGCCAATGCAGTCATGGTGCCGGTGGTCAAAAGCTTTGTTAACTTAGAGCTTTTTGAGGTTAATGTTTTCATAATGGATTCCTTTGTTAATCAATGATTATTGTTAATCGAGTATTATTATTAATAGGTCTTATGGTTTTATTTAATCAAAATATTTGGATAATTGGAGTCTTGGGTTATTTAAGTATAGCTATTTGAGCATATGGCTATTTCAACATAAGTTGAGTGTAGCAAGCATTAGCTGTCTTGTAAGTTCAGCGCTTGTGAATAATGTTACGCTAACTCGTGACGCCACAGAACTATCAGCGTTAGAGAGTTTTTTATTAGCTTATTGAGGTTAATACAGGCTGTTAAAAAATACTGAGCTACTAGCAGTATGATTAGTTTAAAGTAGCTATGGCGCATTAATTTTAATTTTGCACTTGATAATAATCATTTTTTGGTTATAATACGTGCTTGGTGGCTCCATTGGTAGCCTCGCAACAATGTACTATGAACCCCGCCAGGACCGGAAGGTAGCAACGGTAGTAGATACACTGTGTGCCGAGGATGTGCTAGTGGGGCCATCTTTTTTTGCTTAAAATTTGGCCTCAATGAAGCCTAGTTTATATCGCTTAAACTCAAATAATGATTAATCGTAGACACCCAATTGATTAAATAAAAAGGCTTGCCGCTGATGATGTGGTAAGTCTTTTTTTTGTTTGCAATACCATTTAAATAAAAAAACGATACACTACAAAGGCAGACCTGTTGTAAAGTAAGTAGATAATAAGAATCAAATCATAATAGTGAATAACAATAAAATAAACAGGAGCGCAATATGAAAGCGGAAATTATTGCCGTTGGTACAGAATTATTATTAGGGCAAATTCTCAATACCAATGCTCAGTATATGGCGCAAGAGCTGGCAGACTTAGGTGTTGATGTCTATTTTCAGGGCGTGGTCGGTGACAACATGGAGCGAGTCAAAGATGCGTTAAGCATCGCCAGCGCACGTTCAGACTTAATCGTCTGCTGTGGTGGGTTAGGGCCTACTGATGATGACTTAACCAAAGATGCCATTGCTGAATTTACAGGCGCTAAGTTGGTATTAGATCCTGATGCAGAGGCAAAGATACTAGAGTTATTTAAAGACAGACATGAGTCTTTAGTAGCTGCTAACAAAAGACAGGCCAATACCATTGAGGGCAGTCAATTATTAAAAAATGACGTCGGACTAGCGGTTGGCTTTTTATATCAGCATCAACAGACCTATTATGCGGTGTTGCCTGGGCCGCCAAGAGAAATGAAATACATGTTTGAGCATGAGCTTAAGCCAGTATTAGATGAGCTGCTAGGCGACCGTACCAAGCTGTACTCTAAATATCTTAAGTTCGGCGGTATTGGTGAGTCGACTGTAGCCGATAGTTTAAAAGACTTGATTAGCAATCAAGGCGCAGTGTCAGTTGCGCCTTATGCCAATATTGGTGAGGTCACTGTACGCTTATCGGTTAAAGCAAATAGTGAGCAGCAGGCCGAGGCTCAGTTTATCCCGGTTATTGATGACATTAAGCAGCATTTGGCCGATCACTTATATAGTGAAGATAATGAAAGTCTAGAGCAAGTGCTCGGACAGCAACAGATTGCCGACTTTGGTGTGCTAGAAGTCAATACAACTGCTTATTTGACTCATAAAGTATTACACTGGGACGATGCCAACGATAATGTCCAACTCAGTGCCATCAAGCGTATGCAGCCGCCACTCAATCAGCAGATGGTCGAAGACAGCTTTGCGCAATTTGTAAATGATGGACAGTTAAGCAATGCGATTGGCCTGTTCCATTGTCATGACTTACCTTCAGCCAGTACGGCTTCCGGTAAGACGACCAAAACCTTCTTTATTGGTTTGTGCGTGAATGGTAAAACCTCAGTGATTGAGCGCGCCTTTATTGGTGATCGACAGGCAGTACATATCCGAGCTGCTAAGACAGCGATATATCTGTTTTTGCAGGCTTATAAGTCTTAAACCTATAAGAGTGTTAACGCAATAGAGTTATCATAAAACTTATAACTTTAAATGTTTAATAGTTAGTACCAAAAAAAGGAGCGTGTTGCTAGAACACGCTCCTTTATTCATTTAGATAATTTATGTATTGTGATGATTAGTCACTGGTTTTTAATTCAAACTTAGCGATTCATCTTCGCCAAAATCAAACATTTCCTCTAATGCTAAATCTGCAGCATCGTCAATTTCTGATCCATTATTATCAAAAGTATCGGCTGGTAGAGCGATACGTGTTACCTTCCAACCTAAACCATCACGGCGCATGATGATGTCCATAGGTTCACCATCATGGTCTTTATTAGATAAAGTGACTTTGAAGGTCTTGTAGCTAACATAGCCTGTTTTGTAGTCTATATTGGGGTTAAGCTCAGCCTCCATTGCTTCTGTAGCGTCTTTTGACTCGTCTTCAGCGTCATCTTGCTGCAAAGGTTCTTTGCCTTGCACCATCATAGCGATACCTTCAGGAGTAACGATGCTATCAACAATAGGGTCTATCATCGCAGTCGCTAGCATAGCACCTAATGCTTCAAAACCATCTGCGTCCTCTTTAGCCACTTCTTTCATCAGCTGAGCATTGATTTGATCTTTTAGACTTTGTTTGACGCTTGGAAAGTCAATATGTTCTGACAACACGTCAGCATTGCCTTCTAAGGCTGCATTTTTAATGCTTCTTAACGCCAAATAAGGTGAGGCATATAAATAGGCGGCAATAATGACAACAATAGCAGCAATCCATATAAAAGGTTTCTTCACACTTATCCCCTAAATATTAATTTTTAGTAAAATAAAGAAACATATTATAAAATAAAGTGAGTATTTAGCAAAATTTAAACAGGTTATTAAGATTGGTTTGTTTAAAACAAAGCATCAGATTAATGCAAATATGAGTGTGAATGACGTTGGGCTAGATCCGAGTTGTATTGTTAACAACAGGGAACTTTTTAGCTTGCTGTTGCCAATAATCCATCTGCTTCTCATATTGATTTGGATATTCATTATTTAGCGCCTCATAGGTGTCGGCAAGAATATCGATGGCCTTAGGGCTGCCTTTATCAGCCAAGGCGATCAAATCAGATATTAAAACCTCACGACAAGTAGGATCACTGTCTTTTAACATCTCTTTTATGAGTACCGCCTGAGCATCTTTAGAGCCGGCTTTTGCAAGTATAGCGAACAAACTCTTTTCAAGCTCATCATCAAATGAGGCATCAGTATCGGATAATACAGCATCATTACCCTCCAATAAGGCAAAATCATCACTGTCTGTTAAGGAGTACACAGCGACAAGATAGGCTAAACCTGATATGTTGCCAGGATTTTCTAGTTCCCAATAATCGATAACTCTGGACAAATAAATGATCGCTTCATCATCATCTCTAGGTATATATTCCCCTGTTATATAGGCTCGATATAAGCCTGACAAAAAGTGTGTCGCCTCTTCTAATGAAAAACTATCCGTCCCAAGCAAAGCAACAAACTCATCATCAGAACCAAAATAAAAGCGATGTGGCGGGTCAGTGGGATCCGTCGATAAGATATACTTCTGCGCAAATCGGTGCCCTTTCTCTAAGCCTTCAGCGTGTTCTTTATTCACAACTAGCGGCTGACTACGTTTTATGATAGGTAGGGTAGGTGCTTGATGCTGTGCATGACATTGAGCGACAACCGCAGGCTCTGGTGTTATATGCAACGCACGGGTATTGTCTGTATTTGCATGGCTGCTGATGCTGCATAGCATGCTGGTACACAATAAGGGGGTTAATATCATTCTTGAAAGCGATAGCATATCTGTCCTTAGAATTTGGTATTTTGACTTTTAACTATCGATAATAACAGAGTGTCATAGCTTTTAACGGCCACTACCAACAAAAATACCAACAATTATTGCTCAGAACTAGAATAGTTGGTTAAATAACCGGTATTTTAAAATATGAGTTAACTATAGATGGTCACCAGTATTAAAGGTTTGATTATATTGGAAGGGTGTTGCGTTGTTATATTAAAACCAGTTAAAACAATGAGTTAACAAAATTCTTAGCCGAATTGATGGCAAAAAAAAGCCCCTCAATCGAGGGGCTGAATTTTATATACTTATATCACTTACAATATTTGGTGGAGATGGCGGGAGTTGAACCCGCGTCCGCCAGCACTACGCTCATGACTCTACATGTTTAGGGTCTGTCTTTGGTTTTAACCCGCACCGAACCGACAGTCAGGTTGGATAGGGCGATCCTTTAAGTTTGAACCCAAATACCTAAGGCAGATATTTGAGCGAACCCATATGCGTGCGCTTCAACTCGTCTAACCCACTATGGGTAAAGGGCAGAGGAGTAAGCAGGGTTTAAGCTGCTAGAGCGTAAGTTTCGTCGTTTGCGACTATAACAATATATGTTTGATTTACGAGAGGACATATACTCTCGACATGCATCATTGAGTTTCATCACCAGCGTCGAAGCCAGAACATCCCCAATGGAACGAGACATTATACATAAATATTGCCTACTATGCAAGATAGAGCGGATAACTGTGCTATGCCAGCACTCATATGCATACTCTTATAGACATAATAGGTTTATTTGGACATTAAAAAAGCCAGCCGAAGCTGACTTTTTTATTCAACTGGTTTAATTACAACCAGTCTATTTGTACTTTATATCTTAGTACGTACTTAAAAAGAAGGAATTACTCTTCTTCTTCAGCGGCTTCTTGTTGCTCTTCTTGCTGCTGAGTCGCTGCTTGTACGTTACCATCTTCAGAAAGAATGGTTACTAGGATGTTAGCGAAGATATCGTGGTGTAGCTGGATATCAACATTGTATTCGCCAACTTGACGTAAAGTACCTTCTGGTAGTTTAACTTCAGAACGGTCAACTTCAAGACCTGATTTGGTTAGGGCATCAGCGATGTCGCGAGTACCGATAGAACCAAATAGTTTACCGTCTTCACCAGATTTAGCGCGCATGATAACGTTAACGTCAGTTAATGCTTCAGCACGTTTTTGAGCAGCGGCTAACTCTTCAGCTTCGATAGCTTCAAGTTCAGCACGACGTGCTTCAAATCTTTCAACGTTTGCTGGTGTTGCTGGTAATGCTTTACCTTGTGGGATAAGGTAGTTACGACCGTATCCTGCTTTTACATCCACAGTTTCGCCAAGTTTACCAAGGTTGACGATACGCTGTAATAAAATAACTTGCATGAGTCACTCCTAAGTTGGCTTACTTATGGTTGTCAGTGTATGGAAGCAATGCTAAGTAACGAGCTTGTTTGATAGCAGTTGCTAATTGACGCTGATATTTGTTAGACGTACCAGTGATACGGCTAGGAACAATTTTACCATTGTCACTGATGTATTGTTTTAATAGTTCAACATCTTTATAGTCGATGTGAGTAATACCTTCAGCGGTAAAACGGCAAAATTTGCGACGGCGATAAAAACGTGCCATGGATCTTCTCCTTAAATGAGCTTAAATTAGTCGTCAGAATCGTCGTTAGACTCATTATCCTGATCGTTGTCGGTTTGAGGCGCTTTACGAGCACGCTTCTCATCAGCACTTTTCGCTAGTTGAGATGGCTCAGTGATAGCGTCTTCACGACGAACAACTAGGCTACGGATAATAGCGTCGTTATAACGGAATAGCTCTTCAAGCTCTGCTAGAGTGTCACCATCACACTCTATGTTAAATAGAACATAGTGTGCTTTATGGATTTTGTTAATTGGATACGCCAACTGACGACGGCCCCAGTCTTCAAGACGATGAACCATGCCATTGTTGTCTTGAACTAATTTGATATATCGCTCAACCATTCCGACTACTTGGTCGCTTTGGTCAGGGTGTACGATAAGCACCACTTCGTAATGTCGCATTTAAGACTCCTTACGGATTAGTAGCCATTGACCCCATGTCAACAGCAAGGAGATTTATAGCAGATGCAGAATAAGGTGCATCTACGGTGAAATAAATAGCTGTTATTGTTTTAGAATTAGAACAATAACAAAATAATTTACTTATTGCTATAAAGCGCGGGATTATACCAGTTATACCAGCTTTTGACAAGCTTTGTATCAAATGATTTCAGGAGCCAATAACTGATTGAGCCATTAGTGAAAAATGTTTACAGTAATCTGCTGCTATTCGTTAAGCTCTTGAGAACATCACAGTGACAGGGGTGATAGTTTGACAATTTTGCCCGTTTAAAAATTATAATATTTCGACAGTTTTGGCGTAGGTTAAAATCATTTAAGACCAGTTATAGAGCTTTCGTGACACAACATAATATTTAATGATGACCCAAGTTAAAACTCAATAAGAACAGTTTGAAAAGTATTTAAGCGTAGGGTTGTTAAGGGTTTAAACAGGCTTTGTAATAAAAAAATACAAGCTGCTTGTTTAATTATCCTGCGCTATGTGGTTATATAAATTTAAAAGTCAGTTGTGGTTATCAGGCCACATCCAAGGTATTCGTGCTGTAAGTATGACGATATCACGTTATCAAATAGGTATCATTTATGAAGCGTAAAGCCATAGTAATAGGCGCAACAGGGCTGGTAGGGCGACATTTGGTTCGCCAGCTTAGTTTGATGTACGACAGTTTGATTATTATCGCAAGAAAGCCGCCTGAGCACATTTCAGCCAGTATGCAGTTTTATCAACTGGGTGATTTTAGCAACTTAGAAGAGGTCATGTCGGGTATCGCTATTGGTGCCGATACTGATGCCTTCACTTGTTTGGGTACTACCATGAAGCAGGCCGGTAGTGAAGAAGATTTCAGACGTATTGATTACGATTACAATTTAAGCTTTGCTAACAGTTGCCGTGAAAAAGGGGTGCAGCGCTTCTTTTTATTGTCAGCATTAGGCGCGGACAGTGACAGCCGGTTTTTTTACAATAGAGTCAAAGCAGAGCTTGAGACCGATGTGCGCGCGCTTGGATTTAAGCAGTTATTGATTTTCCGTCCTTCTTTATTGTTAGGTAAGCACAAAGGTCGTCTATTAGAAAATGGTGCTCAGGCGGCGTACAAATTGTTCTCGCCTTTGGTACCAAAAACAATGAAATATCGACCTATTGAAGCACAGCGTGTGGCAGCAGCAATGGTGTTGTGTGCGCAAGATTTGCACGAGCGTCACAAGTTTATCAAACAAGATAGGTATGCTGAGCAGCCGAACCAGGTCACTGTGATTGACAATAAACAGCTGCTGACAATGACGCAGCTTTAAACTATCATTGTTATAAACGGTAGTGATACGTATCGTTTTATCAATGATGTTTTAGCTCAAGTTAACCAACATCATATCCAACTTTATATCTAGTTTTATAACTAACGACAGTCAATAACGAACAACTATATAAGGGAATAAATAGCCATGACTAACATGACCAAAACTGACTTTGTAACTTGTGATCTATTAGATGCCAACCCTGAAAGCCAAGTATGCCTGCCTAACATCGAAGGCAAGTCTTTTTATAGCTTTGGCGGTAAAGATAAGTTTTGCGGTGAGATTGTCACTGTTAAATGTTTTGAAGACAATAGCCGTGTTAAAGAGCTGTTAAATAGTGACGGACGTGATGCCAATGGTGACGGCAAAGTGCTGGTTGTTGATGGCGGTGGCTCAATGCGCTGTGCACTGCTTGGAGATATGATTGCTCAATCAGCCATTGATAATGGTTGGGCCGGTGTCATTGTTTATGGCTGTGTGCGCGATGTCGATGATATGGCACAGATGGATATCGGTGTGATGGCATTGGGCTGTATCCCTCGCAAATCAACCCGCCGCGGTGAAGGTCAGACAGATCTAGAAATTAGCTTTGGTGATTTGACTTTAAATTCAGGCATGCATGTGTATGCGGATAACAACGGTATCATTGCCAGCGATAAGCCACTGCTATAAAGGTTTTTTGAAAACAGCCAGTGGATTAGAGTACTTGTCACATAAAAGAGTGACTATATAAAACTCACTACTAAAAGTGACTATTAAATAACCATTGAAATAGTTAATACAGAAAATTAATACGGTTAGGGGTATGCCAAAGGGTATGTCCCTAAATTGTGGTTTTCTTTTTTTATGACATGTTTTTGCTGTCAGTTTTGCTATTTATTCAAATGAATGACCTGCCTGTTTATTTTAGATGGTTTTCGTTTGTTATACCTGAAGTGCTAGTTCGTATTAACTGAAATAGTTAAGTTTGCTTTCGTTGTTTTATACAATGTTATTTTTATCATTATTAATACCTTATTGATTTTAATAGATTAGCGTCTTATTTTTTATAAAAAAGGATAAAAGTCACAATATCATGCCGAAACTAACGCCTAACCAACCTGCGCATCCGCTTACCAAGATGTTTACTGCTGTTAATGAGCAATTATTTCCAATAGACAATGCGCAGCGGCGCTGGCTATATCCTGCGCATAGTGCAGCAGGTAGCCTGTGGTTAGCAAGCTTATCCAACTGCCCGGTCGCTGATGTTGCCAATCGCTTAAAAGTGGTGGTCACCAAGGACCAAAATCAGCTCAATCAAATTGAAACTGAATTGGCGTTTTGCGGTGTTGATGCCTATGTATTCCCAGACTGGGAAACTTTGACCTATGACGAGCTGTCACCGCATCAAGACATTGTCAGTGAGCGTATCAATCTTCTGACTGATATGCCTAAAAGTGGCATTTTACTCATTAGCATTCAAACCCTAATGCAGCGCATGGCACCGCCAAGCTGGTTGATTGGCCAGCACTTTGACTTGAGTGTCGGTGATATCTTCGATATTGAAGCGCAGCGTGAAATGTTAACCGCGGCAGGCTATCGTGCGGTTGATAATGTGTTTGAGCCAGGTGAGTTTGCGGTTCGTGGTAGTGTGATTGATATCTTTGCGATGGGTCAGCCATTTCCACTGCGTTTGGATTTATTCGATGATGAAATTGAAACCATCCGCTTCTTTAATCCTCAGACCCAGCGCACCTTATCGACTCAAACGCTGGTTGACTTGGTAGCTGGTCAATCTGATGCAGATACTGCCAGTCGCCACGATCTGACCGTAGAATCTTTATCGCTGCTGCATAAGCTGCCAGATGTGTCTAAGCCGATTACTCAGTTTCAAATCTTGCCGGCCAAAGAGTTTCCGCTTGAAGACGGTAAAGAGACTTTCCGTACCAACTTTGCTGCCATGTTCCCGAAAGTGAGCAGTCGAAAATTTGAGCTGCACAAAGATGTCATGGCCGGTATTGCCAGCAGTGGTCTTGAGTATTATCAGCCGCTGTTTTTTGAGTTAGAGGATTGGAATCAAACTGGTCATTTATTCTCCTATTTACCTAAAGATGCGCTGTTTATCATTGATGAAAATAGTGCAGAAACCCAAGCCGATTATTGGTCTCAAATACAACGTCGCTATGAAGAGCGCCGTCACGATATTGATAAGCCTATCTTGGATCCAACGCTGCTGTATTTGCCCAGTAATGAGGTCAATCAAAAGCTAAATGACTATCCTCGAATCCTTTTAAGCCAGAAAGACTTAGCCAGTGCGGATATTTCGCAAACTGGTAAGGTGCGTTTGCCTGCACTGAACACACCAGAGCTGCCAGTGAGTCATCAAAAAGCTGAGCCGTTAGCAGAGCTGCTTACCTATGCCAGTGGTCACTGGGGCGAAGCGGAGGCCGAGCAGGCACTAATCGAAGCCGTTAAGCAGACAGATGCTGCGAATCAGATAGATACCGAAAATCAAAGCCAAACACAGCGTCCGATATTGGTAGTAGCAGAAACGGCTGGTCGCCGTGAAATCTTACTCGAGCTGTTTAAGGATAAGCTGAATGTAAAAACTTTTGATAGCTTTCATGACTTTCTTCACAGCCCCTTATATCAACAACAGTCAACAGCAGAGGGTGCTAAGCCAACGGTTGGCCTGACCATTGCGCCGATTGAACGTGGTGCTGTCATCTATCAGCAGTTGTCTATCATTAGTGAGACTCAGCTGTTTGGTAGACAAGTGTTGCAAACGCGTCGACGTCGTCAGAGTGATGTGTCAGAAGAATTCTTGATTAAGAGTGTCACCGAGCTTACCGAGGGTAGCCCTGTGGTGCATATCGATCAAGGCATCGGTCGCTATCATGGACTGGTCACCATTGATGTCGGTGAGGGCGAGCAAGAGTTTATTCATTTAAAGTATGCTGATGATGCCAGTATCTATGTGCCAGTTGCCAATCTACAGCTTATCAGTCGCTATAGTGGCGGAGACCCTGCGTTGGCACCACTGCATAAAATTGGTAGTGGTAAATGGGATAAGGCCAAGCAAAAAGCGTTAGAGCAAATCCATGATGTCGCAGCTGAGCTGCTTAATATGCAGGCACGTCGACAGGCCAAAGAGGGCATTCACTTTAAAGTAGATACTGCGCAGTACGAGCTATTTGCCAGTCAATTTGCCTTTGAAGAGACCCCAGATCAGGCCAATGCAATTGATGCTGTCATGCATGATATGAAGCAGAATAAACCGATGGATCGTCTGATCTGTGGTGATGTCGGCTTTGGTAAGACAGAAGTTGCCATGCGCGCTGCATTTATTGCGGTTAACAGTGGCTATCAAGTAGCTGTATTGGTGCCGACGACCTTGCTGGCTGGTCAGCACGAAGACAACTTTAAGGACCGCTTTGCTGATTGGCCGATTCGGGTTGAAACCTTGTCACGTTTTGGCGGCAAAAAATATCAAGATCAGGTGCTGGCAGACTTAGCTGATGGCAAAGTCGATATCGTTATCGGTACTCATAAAATACTGCAAAAAGACGTTAAGTTTGCCAATCTTGGCTTGATGATTGTTGATGAAGAGCACCGCTTCGGGGTGCGTCATAAAGAGCGTATTAAAGCCTTACAAAGCGATGTTGATAGCTTGTCTATGACAGCAACTCCAATTCCACGAACCTTGAATATGGCACTCACTGGCATGCGTGACATGTCGATTATTGCCACACCGCCAGCACGCCGCTTAGCGATTAAAACTTTTGTGATGCAAAAAACAGATCAGCTGATGAAAGAGGCTATCTTGCGTGAGCTATTACGTGGTGGTCAGGTGTATCTGCTGCACAATGATGTGGCCAGTATTGAGCGAATGGCAGAAAATATCCGTGAATTGGTGCCTGAAGCTCGTGTTGGTGTGGCACACGGTCAGATGAATGAGCGTGGTCTTGAGCAGGTGATGCAGCAGTTTTATCATAAAAAGTTTAACGTGTTAGTCTGTACCACTATCATTGAGACCGGTATCGATGTGCCAAACGCCAATACCATTATCATTGAACGTGCTGATAAGTTTGGTTTGGCGCAGTTGCACCAGCTGCGTGGCCGTGTGGGTCGTAGTCACCATCAAGCATACTGTTATCTACTTGTGCCTTCTATTAAAGGGCTTAAAGGCGATGCCAAAAAGCGTCTGACTGCGATTGAGCGTGCCAATACGCTAGGGGCAGGTTTTATGCTGGCGAGCGAAGACCTAGAGATTCGTGGTGCAGGCGAGATATTGGGCAAACAGCAAAGCGGTAATATGCAAGCTATCGGCTTTAGTCTGTATATGGATATGCTGGAGCGCGCAACTAAGGCCATTAAGGCAGGAAAAGAGCCTGATTTAAATACGCCACTGTCGTTAACCAGTGATATTAATTTGCATTGTTCGGCTTTGATTCCAGAAGACTATGTCAATGACGTGCCACAGCGTTTATTGTTCTATAAGCGTATTAGTAATGCGCAAGACAAAGACGTGCTGACTGATATTCGCACTGAGATGATAGACCGTTTTGGTGCCTTACCAGATCAGACCAAGCAGCTGTTTGCGATTCATCAGCTGCGTGTACAAGCTGAGCCACTGGCCATTTATAAGATTGATGCGACATCTAATAGTGTGGTGTTAGAGTTTGCACCAGATACACCAGTCGATGCGTTAGCTATCATTCAGTTAATCCAATCAGATGGCAATCGTTATCGAATGCATGGGGCATCAGGAATACGATATACCAACCCCGATAAGCTTGAAACACCGCAGCAGAGGGTAACAGTGGTGCGTGACTTGTTAACCCATTTTTCTAAACATGTAAACCAAGAGGGCTAAATCAATTCGCGTTTTAAAGGGTGACCATATTCTGTAGCTTTTATCTATAACTGTAGTCTAAAAACTGTAATCCATAACGGTCACCCTGTCTGCAAACTGTCTTTATTGCTTAATATAACTGTCATTTAATATGCGTATATTATATAGTCGTAGTCCAAGCACTACTTCAAGTAGAAATTAATAGAGCTTAACTCTATATAATACCGATAATAATTGACATATAAGGAGCAATAAACAATGAAAACGTTAGTGCAGAATATAGATCTTGCCGTTGATTTAGAGGATTTACAGGTGCCAGACTGGCACGATGATGATGCCGAAGATGCGATGGAGATGTAATTGCTAATAATATATTAGCGTCAAGATTAAAGATGCGAGTGCATCTATAATATCTTGTCAATACCTGATAAAATATTGGTTTGCAGAATCATTACAATAACTAAGAGAGCCAATATGTTTCAACTTCATCCAACACTTGCTAAAGATTCGTTTTTAGTTGGGGATTTTCCATTATCAACGTGTCGTCTAATTAATGATTGTCAGTTTCCTTGGTTGATATTGGTCCCTAGAGTGGCTGGTGTACAAGAGATTTATGAGTTATCCGCGGCGGATCAAGCTCAATTTTTGCGTGAGTCAAGCTGGTTATCTAGCCAGATGGCTAAAACCTTCAATGCAGATAAGATGAATGTGGCTGCACTCGGTAACCAAGTGCCTCAATTACACTTCCATCATATTGTGCGTTACCAAAACGATTTAGCATGGCCAAATCCAGTGTGGGGCACGCCAGCTGTTGCTTACACTCAAGAAGTATACTTGGCAATGCAGCAAACCTTGATGATGGCGTTAAGAGGTCATAATCAAATGCCATTTGACTGGCAAATGCAGTAGGTTGTTTGTAGGTGCTCAGTAAATAAGTTGCTCAGTAAATAAATCGCTCAGTAAATAAATCGCATCATACCTACTTCTAAATATAAAAGTGTCTAAATAGATAAATAAGCAGTGAGTTGTTGCGTACGAATCGAATGAAGTCATCATCGAATACAGTGCGAATGCAGTGATAATAGCTTGCCAATCTATTGAATTAAAGTATTATCATCAGATTTGAGTTATAAAAAAAGACACCCAATGTTCAATTGGGTGTCTTTTTTTGTTGAATGACTGTTTTTTTAAATGTCTATCAATTAACCATATCAGCTGTTACAGCCAGTTATTAATGGTTTTCGCTAGCATGGTTAATGGTATATTTAGGTATCTCAACCACCAGATCGGTATCTTCAATCATCACCTGACAAGACAGGCGTGAATCAGGCTCAAGCCCCCAGGCTCTGTCTAGTAGATCCGCCTCAATATCGTCCATTTCGTCTAGGCTATTGAAGCCTTTACGCACGATAACGTGACAAGTAGTGCAGGCTTTAGACATCTCACAGGCATGTTCAATTTTAATGCCCTTATCTAATAGACCTTTACATAGGTTTTCGCCAGTTTCTAATTCAACTTCTGTGCCTTCTGGGCAGATTTCATGATGCGGTAGTATCGTAATTTTTGGCATAAAATTTTCCAGTATTAAATGTTTAAAATTTTCTATTTAAATCGTTTTGTTAACTATCAATCTATTTGAGCAAGCACTGCATGAGCTAAGATATTTAGCTTTTAAGCTAATTCGTTGGATAAACCTAAAAAGCTAGATTATTGTGCCCAGTCTTCAGTGCTGGTACCTGAAAGTGATTGCTTCACGCTTTGATCCATAATACGTGATGCGAATAAATCACTGAGCGGTTTTAGTTGAGCTTGCTTGGCTTCGATTTCTGCTTTTAATGCTTCCAAATCAGTGTCGTTATCTGATGAGGTCGAAACCTTGTTTAACGCACTGCCTAAATGCTGCATGGCTTGCTGCAGTGCGCTAACTTCATCTGAGCTTAGTAGGCTTTGGAACTCTTGTAGTGCAGATTGTAGCGCTAATATCTCACGCTCTGACTCTACTTTCGCTTCAATTAAGCTGCGGGCTATTTTGTCATGCTCTGCATTTTCAAAACCAGCACTCAGTAGCTGTTCTTGTTGCTCATCACTTAAACCATATGATGGTGTGATTTTAATATCACTTTTCACGCCAGAAGTGGCTTCAAAAGCACTTACAGATAATTGACCATTGGCATCAATATCAAAGGTAACTTCAATGCGGGCCAAGCCTGCCTTCATTGGAGGGATGCCATACAGCTCAAAGCGGCCAAGAGATCGGTTGTGCTCAACGGTATCACGCTCGCCTTGGACCACATGGATAACCATACCAGTTTGGCCATCTTGATAGGTAGTAAAGGTCTGCTTTTTGGCAACTGGAATCGGCGTATTACGTGGGATTAGGACTTCCACTAAGCCGCCCATGGTCTCAAGCCCTAGTGATAGCGGGGTGACATCTAGCAATAATACATTATTAGATTTGTCTTTTTTAATCAGTTGTTCGGCAACTTGCGCAGCGCCTAGAGCAACCACTTCATCTGGATTTAGATGCGCCAAAGGCTCTTTGTTGAAGAACTTCTGCACAGCTTGTTGCACCACAGGCATACGTGTAGAGCCGCCAACCATAATAATTTCGTCTAGCTGTTCAGGCTCAATATCAGCATCACGCATGACCTGTTCACAGGTAGAGATAGTACGGCGTGTTACAGGATCAACGATATTTAACAAATCAGCTGAGCTTAATTGACCTTGCCACTGATGGCCGTCGACATCAATTGCGACATCAACGCTGTCATTATGAGTTAGTGCTTGCTTATAGCTTTCTGCTTTGCGTGCAATATGAGTGCGCTGTTGTGCGCTAAGATCAGCTGGACTCAAGCCGGCTTGTTTTAATAACCAGCCCATAATTAAGCGGTCCATGTCATCACCACCTAAGGCACTGTTACCACCGGTCGCCAATACTTCGAACACACCTTCATTCATTTTTAGCAATGACACATCAAAGGTGCCGCCGCCTAAGTCATAAATAAGGTAGATTTTTTCATCAGAATCATCCGCAGTGCGATCCAAGCCATAAGCGACAGCCGCTGCTGTTGGCTCATTCAGTAAGCGTAAAACATTCAAACCAGCAAGTTTTGCGGCATCTTTAGTCGCTTGACGCTGCGCTTCATCAAAATAAGCCGGAACCGTAATCACAGCCCCTTTGATACTGTCATCTGGTAATGCTAGTTGAGCACGATGCTGCAGACTGCGTAAGATTTCAGCAGATACTTCAACAGGAGATACCTCACCTTGTGCAGTGACAAAAGAAGGCATCGCCTCTTTGGTTGTCTCACTAGATTTTAGCTGATACGGGTGTGAGAACTTAATGTCATTGATGCTACGGCCCATAAAGCGCTTGGCTGAAATAATGGTATTTGCAGGATCGGTTTCAAAATAGGCTAGGGCAGTACTACCGATAACCGGTGCGCTAATCTGATCTTGATTACCATAATAAACTACCGAAGGAAGCAGGGTGTCTGTCTGTTTCTCTGCGCCGTCATTTTGATCTGATGCAGCTGCTGGGTCTTTTAATAGGGCTGCTTTGCCTGAGCGAACAACCGCTACCATGGAGCGTGTTGTGCCTAAGTCGATACCTAGAGCATATTGATGTTCATGCGGTTTTGCACTTTGGTTGGGTTCGGCAATTTGTAATAAGGACATAACACACTCAATTTATGGCTAATAGTGAAAAATATAATGAATTTAAAATTTAAAAATATAATCAGGGTGCTTGCAGGCTAGTGTAATTAACAGCCAGTAGCAAACAGATAAAACTAAAACAGCGCTCTTATAACCATCGGCGCATAGGTCTTTTATAATTATATTGTCAAAACAGTCAGCCAGTTCAATCTTTTACCAGCTTAGTCTTTTATTTAGTCTTTAAATAGGTTGTCTTGAAAACGTTTTATCTGTAATACGATATAGCTTATAAGCACCATAATCGCTTATAGATACAGCTCGTCATCGTCATCAGGTTGCTGATGGCTGTTATCGATTGCTGTATCCATATCTTTTTTTAGTTTGACTAAAAACTTCAGTTTTTGGGTTGCATCCATCGCCGTTGACCAATCTTGCTGATTATAAGCAGTTTCAAAGCGATTAGAATGCGTTTCAATACGCTGCTCAGCTTTGGACTTTAAAGATTTGATAGTGGCTAGGTCGGCTGACCCTTCCGCATCATCTAATGCCATACGCATATCCATCGCATCATCTAAGAAATCTAAATCAGCAATAGAGTGATCGGTATTAAGCTCTTGACCAGATAACTCTAATAAGTAATTTGCACGGCTGTCAGGATGGAGCAAAGTGGCGTAAGCATGGTTAATAATCGCCGAATTCTGCTGAGAAGACGCCGACTCATCGCTGCTTAGATTATCAGGGTGAAACTGCTGTTGTAGCTGTCTTAAGCGTTTGCTTAATTGAGACGTATCGATATCAAACGCAATAGGCTGCTCAAAAAGAGCAAAAAAATTAGCGAAGGTAGGCGTGTTATCAGACATAGGCTTAGATGCTATTTATTGATATAAAAAAATAAAAAGGGGATGGTACGAGACTATACAGTGAAAGACTCACCACAGCCACATTCACCCTTTTGGTTAGGGTTAGTGAACTTAAAGCCTTCGTTTAAGCCTTCTGTGACATAATCCATGTGCAGACCATCTAAGTAAACTTTACTTTTTGGGTCAACAAAGATATTAACACCATGGCTATGGTATTTAACGTCGACATCGTTTGGCTCATCTACAAACTCTAACACATAGGCCAGCCCTGAACATCCAGAGGTGCGAATACCCACACGAATGCCTTCACCATGACCACGGTTTTCTAGATAGTCTGTAACGTGTTTTGCGGCACGTTCGGTCAATTCAATCATTGAGACTTTCCCATTGTTAAAACAGTGACTTTAGCTATATATATCATAAGGTATATACAGCATAAGGTATATATTATAAAAGTTAAGGATGTTATAACGATATAGATAAATAAAGGGAGAGTCATTGTTGTTCTCCCTTTTTTAACAAATCGCTATAAACAATCAGCTATAAAGCTATAAACACTACCTAAAGCTAAGTATTTATTAAGCAGTTTTGATTGCTAATCCTTTATTAAATTAGCCTAACATCAGTGACTGATATTATAGCTATTTTCAAACGTAAGCTTAACCGTTGTTAGCTTAGGCGTCAGCGTCAGTTACTTGGCCGCTCTTAGTACGGTAGTCAGTGATGGCTGCTTTAATAGCGTCTTCAGCTAATACTGAGCAGTGAACTTTCACTGGAGGTAGAGCCAATTCTTCAGCAATGTGTTTGTTTTTAATTTCTTCAGCTTGGTCAAGTGTTTTGCCTTTTAGCCACTCGGTCACTAGAGAGCTTGAAGCAATGGCTGAACCACAACCATAAGTTTTAAAACGCGCGTCTTCGATGATGCCATTGTCATCAACTTGGATCTGCAGGCGCATCACATCACCACAAGCTGGTGCACCGACCATACCGGTACCAACGTTTTTGGCGTCTTTGTCTAAGTTACCAACGTTGCGTGGATTCTCATAATGATCAATTACTTTATTACTATAAGCCATGGTAGAACTCCTGGGGTTTAACCTTGAAAATGATTTTGTTTGAACAGCAGCTCATTATTTTGAACTAATTCAATTTAACTAATATCTAACGACTGCTGTTCTATATTTTGTAATTATCTATTTTAACTTGTGTATAAAGCTTAATCTTAGTGTTCAGTCCACTCAACAGAATCTAAATCGACACCGTCTTTATACATGTCCCATAGTGGAGACAAATCTCTTAGTTTATCTACCGCTTCATGAATTTGAGCTAAGATAACATCGATATCTTCTTCAGTAGTGTAACGGCCGAAGCTAAAGCGAATCGAGCTGTGTGCCAATTCGTCTGAGCGACCGATAGCACGTAGTACATATGATGGCTCAAGTGTTGCTGACGTACATGCAGATCCTGAAGATACCGCCATGTCTTTTAATGACATCATCAGTGATTCACCTTCAACAAAGTTAAAGCTGATGTTGACGATATTTGGAATACTGTTTTCAGCATCACCGTTTAAGTAGATCTCTTCGATATCTTGGATGCCATTCCATAACTTGTCATGTAGCTTCTGAGCGTGTTCATGATCTTGTTGTAAGCGTTCAGCAGCGATAGCAAATGCTTCACCCATACCAACGATTTGGTGAGTCGCTAGTGTACCTGAACGCATACCGCGCTCGTGACCACCGCCATGTTGCTCAGCACGTAGACGAACACGTGGCTTACGGCGTACATATAAAGCACCGATACCTTTTGGACCATAGATCTTGTGACCTGAGAAGCTCATTAAGTCTACTTTCATCTGTTCAAGGTCGATTGGTAACTTGCCAGCAGCTTGCGCCGCATCTACGTGGAAAATAACGCCAGCTTCACGAGTAATCTCGCCGATAGCAGCAACATCAGTCACTGTACCTAGCTCGTTATTTACCATCATTAATGATACTAAGATGGTGTCTTCACGAAGCGCTTCTTTTACTTGTTCAGGTAAAATAAGACCTGTGCTTTTTTCAGGTTCGATATAGGTAATTTCAAAGCCTTCTTGCTCTAATTGACGGCAAGTATCTAACACTGCTTTGTGTTCGATTTTACTGGTAATGATATGTTTACCACGGCTTTGGTAGAAATGAGCGGCACCTTTAATAGCAAGGTTGTCTGACTCAGTTGCGCCTGATGTGAAAACAATTTCACGTGGGTCGGCATTGATTAAATCAGCAATTTGTTGACGTGCATTTTCAACGGCTTCTTCTGCCTGCCAACCATAACCGTGTGAGCGTGATGCTGGGTTGCCGAACATGCCATCAAATGTCATGTAGTCTGACATTTTCTTAGCCACTTGTGGATCGACTGGAGTGGTGGCGGCATAGTCTAGATAGATTGGACGATTTGAGTTACTCATGCTGGGTTAACCTCGCTGGCAGAAAATATTATATTCGAATTTGATTTTGATTCAGACGACTCTGTGGCGACATCATAAATAAGTTGCTGTCGATCAGAAACATCTTTCACGTTTTCCATTTGTAGTAGTTGTTCTAACGAGATATTGGTTAGATACTGTTCGATATGCTTTGATAAGGCACACCATAAGTCATGCGTTAAGCACATAGCGCCGCCTTGACAGTTGCCTTTGCCGCCACACTGCATGGCATTCACAGATTCATCGACTGCTGTAATAATTGTCATTACGTCGATGTCTGCCAAAGGCTTGGCCAAGTGATAACCGCCAGATGCTCCGCGAGTACTGGTGACCAATCCCGCTTTACGTAATTTAGAAAATAATTGTTCTAAATATGAGATAGAGATAGATTGACGTTTGGCAATATCAGATAAGGAGACAGCACTTGATGACTCACTATCTTGAATGGCCAAATCAAGTAACGCAGTAACGGCGTATCTTCCTCTAGTTGTTAAGCGCATTGATTGCCTCCACAAAGTGTCTATAAGTTGTTATGTTCGCTATTATAGTTAATCCTGAGTAAAACAGTCAAGATTAATTGGTAACTATTTTGTAAGGGCCTTCTTACGCAAATGCTAAGTGTCGTTTTAAGCCGTTAAAAATTAATAGCTTTTGGCAGATATATACGCTAAATCCATAATGGATACAATGATTTGACTACAGTGTTAAATAACGATGACCTGACTGTTATATTGAGGTTGGCAACGATTTTACAACCGCAAAAATGCAAAATTAATGGGTCAAATTTAGAGGCTAATAATTAATAAATAACTAATAAGAAGTGATTCATTAATTGAGGTAATTATTAAGTTAAACATAGCAAAACAGCAGTGAAGTAGAATGATACGAAAAAGGTGGTCGTGTTTAATAAGAAATTAATAAGAAAAATCATAAAAAATATGCTGATAAAAAAAAGCCAGCAACACAATGAGTGTCTGCTGGCTTTTTAAATTTTGATAAGTTAGTTAAAAATGCTAACTGTTCACAAGCTAAAAGGTATTTGTTTGACGCTAGCAGTGTGTGGTTAGCTGACCCAACCAATGACTGAAATAATGGCAATGATAGCTGCGATAACAAAGCCAATAAGCGTTAGTTTCTGCTTGCTTTGTAGCTCTTTTAAGCTCACTTCAAGCTCACGATTGCGTGTGCTTAGTGCATTAAGCTGCTGCTGTTGCTCTTGAATACGGGCTTTGTAATCTGGCTTGTCGCTGCTGTCAGATTCTTTACCGCCTTTGTCTTTACCCTTACCTTTAACCGTCTTAATGATACCTTGAAACAAGCTAGCAACGCCCAGTTGCACTAGGAAATGACGCGTCTCGTGAACTGTTTCGGTAGCGCCGCGCATGGTCAGCTTATTAATTTGGGTGGTTTCATTACTGATTAACGCATTAATTAGGTTGTGACTATAAGTGTTAATCACCACGTCAGGTTCAGTAACTTGTTTGGGTAGCTGGCTGTCTAGTAACACCCCTTTATTGGTAAAGGTAGCAAAAAATTGAGTGTGCGGTAGGTAAGTACGAACACAAATAACAGTGTTTTTCTTCGCTAGAGGATAGACAGCTTTGCGTAGGTTCGGGTCGAATCTTAAAACCAAGGTAATTGCAGATTCTGCAAGCACCAGTACGACATTAAGCAAAGAGTTTGATATCGAATTTTGACTCATACTAAACCTATTTGAATTTTAAAATTAAGCGCGATGCTGTTAAGGGAGGGTTATCATTAAATGGGATAAATAATAGCATAATGCAGCGCTGACGCCATAGGTATCATTGTGACTAATGTTATTTTAGGTTATAAATAAATGGTTTAAATGCAAATGGTCAATATTTTGGGCGCTGTAACACGTTAGAGTTATTGTATTAATTAGCATGGCTGTCATTATAGGTATGTATTGTTAGGCGAATAACTACTTAAGCTGCTAAATCTACTAAACCTACTAAGCATTGCTAGGCTAGAAAGCTGATATTTGTGTGACTGTCTATGCAACTATCTATGTAACTATTGGTGTGGCAATATACATCTTATAGCAGAAATTAACCCAATGATGCTTGAAAAACCAATGCGTTAAAGGTATAAAGTTAGTTAACGTTATAATATGAATCGATCAAATATTTTATACAGGTTGGCTTTTTGAGATAGGCTGGTTGTTTAGCACATAAGACGTTTGTCGCGAGAAGCATGCGAGTGATCATAAATGATACCCAAATGATTGCTTAAATCGGTTAATTAAGGCTAAATGGCACTAATAACCGTGATTTACGGCCTATAATGCGCAATAATATGTAAATTCACTTGCACATTTTAAGTCGGCTTGTTATAACTGCATTTACAAATTGCCTCGTTGATAATACTAGAAATAAAAAGGTGCATTTTTTTGCGCTATTGTGTAGTATTTAAGGGCTTGGCTATTGCTTAATTGACATTTAAGCGATAGAATTTATCCCCGAATTTAAATCTTTTAAAGGAACTCTTTATGAATAAATCAGAATTGGTTGATAGCATTGCTGAAAAAAGCGGTCTTAACAAAACTCAAGCTGCTGACGCTTTAAATGCTATGATGGAAAGTGTTGGTGAAGCGCTAGAAAACAATGACACAATTTCATTGGTAGGTTTTGGTACATTCAGCGTAAAAGAGCGTAAAGCACGCACTGGCCGTAACCCTAAAACTGGTGCTGAGTTACAAATTCCAGCAAGCCGCGTACCACATTTCAAAGCAGGTAAAGGTCTTAAAGATCGTTTAAACTAAGCCGATATTCGTGCTCAGTTAAGTGAGAATGCTGTCTTTAGTACATAATAACGCACCTTAGGGTGCGTTTTTTTTGTGTCAGACCTTATTTTCACGTATGATAGGGCGTTACCTTTTTATTAACCAATGACTGATATGTACTATGGAATCGATACGTAATTTTCTCAAAAGTTGGCCTGGAAGAATTTTCTTAATGCTGTGTCTATCGCCATTAGCGATACTGGGGCTGGAAAGTTATTTTAGTGGCGGAACAAGTGTTAATGAAGTGGCGAAAGTCGGCGAGCAATCTATTAGCCGTATGGACTATCAAAACAGCATCAATACTCGTCGAACAGAGTTGTTAGAAGGTGGTGTTGAAGCCAGTGCCATTAATACCAATGTATTAAACAAAGAAGTATTAAAAAGTTTGATTAACCGTGCCTTGTTGCGCAATCAAACTGAACAACTGGGTATGCACGTATCTGATAGCGTTATTAATAATATCTTGCTACAAGATCCACAGTACTTAGATCAAGATGGTCAGTTCTCAAACGATCGCTTTGCCTTTGCATTACAACAGCAGGGCATTACTAAAGATCAGTTATTCGCTGAGTATCGTCAGCAGTTAAACTTAATGCAGCTATACGCCAGTGTTGCTCAGACTGCCTTGTATCCTGAAGCGGATATCAATGATTTGTTAGCATTGCAGCTAGAGACACGTGATGCATGGGTCTACCGCCTGCCATGGGAGCAATTCCAAGACAAAGTGACTGTGTCGCAAGCTGAGATTGAAAACTATTATAATGAACATAAAAATGACTTAAATAGCTTAGCTATGGTTGACCTGTCTTACATTAAGCTGGATCCAGAAGCGTTGACGGTCAGTCCTGTGACAGAAGATGAGATTCAGGCTCAATATGATGCGTATAAAGCGCGCTTTGTTGGTAACTATACTCAGCAAATCAGCCAAATTTTGATTACAGGTGATAAGGCCCAAGATACCATCAAGCAACTTGAACAGCGTATCAAAGATGGCGAAGACTTTGCTGCATTGGCCAAGGAATATTCGGCAGACTCTGTCAGTGCCCCGAAAGGCGGTGATATTGGTACCTTCAACCCAGATGCATTCGGTGAAGACGGTCAAAAAGTTGCTAAAGCTATCGAATCGTTAAGTGTGGGTCAAGTTTCAGCTCCAGTAAAAACCAGCTTTGGTTATCAGTTATTTAAGGTCACCAAGATGTCTGGTGATGATATGCCAACGCTTGAACAGATGCGTGAAGAGTTAACGGCACAAGCTGAGCGTCAGAAAAAAGAAGAGCTGATCGCTGATAAAATCATGCGCATTAATGATATGGCGACCGATGGGGTGGGTATCGAAGAAATTGCCGCGCAAGAAGAGCTGACGGTACATAAGCTAAAAGATTATACCAAGGTTAATAATCAAACTGAGCTACGTCAGCCTGCGGTTATTGAAGCTGCCTTTGATGACTTCACCATTCAAGATGAGTCAGTCAGTCCAAGTGTTAAAGTTAACTCTGGCACCTTATGGGTACAACCTACCAATTATCGCCCGGTTGCTCCGTTAACATTGGCAGAAGCGACTGCACAGATTAAAGAGACCTTAACCAAGCAAAAAGCCAGTGAATTGGCATTGGTTGAAGCCAAGCGCATCATGGAAACGGTGAATGATAAAGGTATGTCTGCTGCCAGCGTTACCTTTAGTCCATTGGGTAAAATTAACCGTCAAAATCCACTGTTAACCACAGAGGAGAAGGCGATGGCATTTAGTCAAGACACCGAAGGCGATAAACTGTTGTCGGTCTCTGATATCACAGATACCGGTGCGACAGTATTGGTGCTAGGCTCTATTGATAAGGGCTCTATGAAAGATGTCCCACAAGCTGAGTTGGCACAAGTGATGTTTGATATGAGAGATACCCGCGGACAAGAGCAGTTCAGCGATTATATTGAATATCTACGTGTATCAACGCCTATTAAAGAGAACGAAGCTGTGATCAATGAGGTAGGCGGTCTTTAAGGTTTAGTGGCCGTTGAACCAAACAGCTTGCTCTATAGGCTAGATAGTTAATATTAAATGTTGTAAAAATTGAACGTTACAAAAAAGCCGCTTTAGTTATCACTAAAGCGGCTTTTTGTTGTTTGCTAAAAACTAACTATATATCGGTTTACTGCTATCGGCTTAGTGACGGAAATGACGCATACCGGTAAATACCATAGCGATGCCATGTTCGTTAGCAGCGGCAATGGTCTCATCATCACGGATAGAGCCACCTGGCTGAATAATGGCTTTGATACCGACTTCAGCCGCATTATCGATACCATCTCTGAATGGGAAGAAGGCATCAGAAGCCATCACCGCACCTTGAGTGGTTAGATTCGCATGCTCTGCTTTAATCGCTGCAATGCGTGCTGAGTTAACACGGCTCATCTGACCAGCACCGATACCAACGGTACGCTGATCTTTACCATAGACGATGGCGTTAGATTTAACGTATTTCGCTACGGTCCAGGTGAATAATAAATCATTCATTTGTTCCGCTGTAGGCTGTAGGTCAGTGACTACTTTAAGGTCATCAATACCGATTAAACCTAAATCTTGGTTTTGGACTAATAAGCCGCCAGTGACACGTTTGTAGTCTAACTGAGGTGCACGCTGTTGTGGGTCAGGTAGCTGGCCACAAGTCAGAACGCGTACGTTTTTCTTCTTCGCAGTGACTTCTAGCACACCTTCTTCTAGGCTTGGTGCAATAATGACTTCTGCAAACTGTGTATCAACAATGGCCTGAGCCGTTTTTACACTTAGAGGACGGTTAAAGGCGATAATGCCACCAAAAGAAGACTCAGGGTCTGTGCTAAAGGCAGTTTTGTAGGCTTGAGTCTGATCTGCATCAATCGCAACACCACAAGGGTTGGCATGTTTAACAATCACACAGGCTGATTCGCTAAATGATTTAACACACTCTAAAGCGGCGTCAGTATCCGCGATGTTGTTATATGACAGCTCTTTACCTTGATGCTGCTGAGCAGTTGAGATACTGCCTTCGCCTGAACCATTGGTCTCAACATAGAAAGCGGCTTTTTGATGTGGGTTTTCACCGTAGCGTAAGTCTTGTGCTTTTTGCAGCTGTAGGTTGAAGGTACGTGAAAAGTCTTCAGGCTCATCAAATGATTGTAAGCGGCTGCCTAAGAAGTTAGCAATCATGCCGTCATATTGAGCCGTGTGCTCAAACGCTTTAACTGCTAGGTCAAAGCGAGTTTGCTGCGATAAGCTACCAGACTGTTTTAGCTCTTGTAAGATAGCGTCATAGTCGGCTGGGCTAGTAACAATGGCAACATGCTCATGGTTCTTAGCTGCTGAACGAACCATGGTTGGGCCACCAATATCGATGTTCTCAATAGCATCTGCTTTGGTGACATCAGGCTTAGCAACCGTTTGTGCGAATGGATATAGGTTAACGACCACTAGGTCAATAGGGCGAATACCATGTTCGCTCATAACAGCATCATCTTGACCACGGCGACCTAAAATACCGCCATGAATTTTTGGATGCAATGTTTTAACACGGCCATCCATCATTTCGGCAAAGCCTGTGTAATCGGCAACTTCTGTAACGGCGATGCCATTTTCAGATAGTAGGCGATAAGTGCCACCGGTAGATAATAGGTCGTATCCTGCTTCAATCAGGCCTTTTGCAAAGCTTTCGACGTTTGATTTATCAGAAACAGAAATAAGAGCGTACGGCTTATCAGACATAGTTTTTCCCATAGTGTGTACGATAAAAAAGAGAGTTAGATGCAATGATCAGGGTTGCATAGTGCTAAGTTAAGCAGTTGACTACGGCTTAAATGACAACTGTTTAATGCCACTTGGCGCAAGCAGCTATTATAACAGATGACAAAGGGTTATTAATAAAAAAGCACCCGGTTTAAGGTGCTCTGTTTTTAGATAATGCGTAATAATAAATGTTAAGTTTGGGTGCCATTAAGATAGGTGAGGGTTTACATCAGGCCATACAGCTGCATTTTCTTTCTTAATGTGCCGCGATTTAAACCAAGTATTAACGCTGTTTTAGATTGATTGCCATCAGTTTGAGCCAGTACCACTTCTAATAACGGCTTTTCAACCTCTTGTAAGATGGTTTGATACAAGTTGGTCGGGGTTTGTCCTTCAAGCTCAATAAAGTACTGCTCAACGGCATGCTGAACATGTTGACGTAGTGGGGCACGAGGTACAGCACCCAATGCCAGGTCTTCATGGATGGCAGGGCTTGGGTTATTGTGTGAAGATAGTTGGTTGCTCATGGTAGTATCAAATCAATTACTGTAGTGACGGTTGCTAGCAGTTGAGCTGCTAGCATTTTAATTAATAGCGTATTAACGACTGATTTAAGTCAGTTGTTAAAATAAAAAACTCTACTTAGGCGATACAGTCAGTGTGCCAGATAAGCGATGCCAGTGTGCATCATCTTGCTTTTCATAGCTGTGATGGCCATCTAAATTAAACCATGGGCTGTAGGCCTGTTTGACATCCTCTAATTGCTCAGAGATTAAGCCGGCCAATACAATACCGCCAGCAGGCTTAATTAAGGTGGCTAAGTAAGGAGCTAAATCCATTAATGGTTTAGCTAAGATATTGGCAGTAATGATGTCTGCTTGTGCAATGCGTCCTGATGAGAATGCTTCGGCAAAGTCGTCAGGCAAAAACGCTTCAAGCTGATCATTAACTTGGTTGCGCTCTGCATTTTGCTTGGTTGCCAGTACCGCTTGAGGGTCAATATCGACACTATAGACTTGCTTAGCACCGAGTAAAAGCGCGGCAATACCTAAGATTCCTGAGCCACAGCCGTAGTCAATAACCACTTTGTCTTTTAAGTCTTGATCGGTCAACCAGTCCAAACATAAGCGGGTAGTGGCATGGTATCCGGTACCGAAAGCCAGACCTGGGTCCATCATAATGTTAATTGCATCAGGATTGGGCGGTGTCATCCACTTTGGTACGATCCATAAATTATTAGTGCACTCAATCGGCACGTAATGTGACATCCACTCACGCTCCCAATCAGTATCAGCTAGGGCAGTGGTCCATACGCGACTGGCATTAACCTCAACAGCAATAGTCTGAGCTAAAGCTTCGATATCTTGAGCATTGTCTGCGCTAAACAGGCCGGTTAAGATGACCTCATCCCAAAGAGGGGATTGGCCAGGAAGCGGTTCGAATAGCGGCTGGTCACCGGCATCTTCTAAGCTAATTGATAACGCACCTGATTCTAATAGTAAGGTTTCTGCCAGTTCAACGTCTTGTTTTGCACATTGTAGGTGCAGTTGTTGCCAATCCATAATATTCCTTAGAAAAATTGATACCAGTACCGAGATTCGGTAGTCTGTTTTTATTTAATGTAATCGATATAACTTATTAACTGAAAGGGTGTGCTTTAACGCTTTAATTTAAGTGTTTTAAGTTAACAGTCAGCATGCTTTATTTTAGCCTGAATGTCGGTTATATAACAGTCAAATAAAGCAACGGCAGCTACTGTATCAGTCGACTATCAAAATTAGTTATAAAAACCGGCTATCAAAACTGAGCCAGTGCAGCTCTTGCTTCGTTAATAACACGGGTATTGCCTTGATCTTGTGCTGCCATCAATACCAGTTGCCATAAGGCCTTTTTCCGCGCTGATGACTGAGCCACGACCAAGCCACGGCGGGCCATGGCTTCCGCTTTTAACGGTTGGTTTTGTTTTAACGCAACCTGACTTAAATAGAAATAAACCGCTGACGATTGCGGTGCCAAACGCTGTGCACGAGTAAAAGTGCTTTGCGCAGCACTTAGCTGACCTTGGCGCAGCTGATTCACTCCTGTATCCATCAATTTACGAAAGGCAGGAAGGTCATTGCCATCTTGGATGGTTGTGGTTGGCCTTGTGGTCTGCCCACTGTTTTGACGCGCCTGATCGAGCAGTATTTGCTGAGTGGTCTTAGCATCTGGTCTAGGTGGAGGGGTAATGGGCTCAACTCTGGTAGCTGGCGCAGGCTTAATCGGTGTTGGGGTTGCCGGTTCAGAGGGCTTTACTGATACTTCAGGCTCTATATAAGTCAGTTTCTACTGGTAGCTCAGCTATAGGCTCTGCTGAAGATGGACTATTATCAGGCTTAGGTTGTGCTGGAGTAGACGTCGTCGCCGATGTTTGTGAGTTATCAATAACAACTGGTTCTGTTGGAGAAGGTGATGATGTAGGCGTCGATGCTGAGCCTGATGTATGACTTGTTTGCTCTGTGGTGTTTTGACTATCATTGGGCGTGGTAGTAATGACAGAAGGTGTCTGATTTTGCGACGAATTAGGCGTTTGAGTCGTCTGAGTAGATTGGGCCGGTGTTGATGCTGGCCCAGATAAGCCTTCGGTCGTCTGACAGCCAGTTATTGCGCCTGTCATTAGCACAGCGAAACCAATGGGAGTGATAAAGGATTGAAAGCGGCGTGTTGCTCGAATAATAGAAGGCATATACATGCTTGAGTCCGTTAATAATTGGCGTCAGATTAATAGGCAATAGGCGTTAGAAGATCATTTAGGGTCTGCTAAACTTTAACATATGGCAATCAAGTGCGTTTCAATCCAAATGTATTTGATTGAGATAACCCTTGATTTAGATAAACATAGTTTAACAGACCCAAGCTTAGAAACAGTGTGGTCATAGCAGTTTGGTATTGACAACCAAACAGCAGAGATAACGCTAAGCCTGATTGAACCGGTGACTTGATTGACTGCTGCTCAATTGATGTTAAAGCATTAGAACCATTCTAGTGCTTTATTATACCAAGTGTCATTGCGGTCATTGCTGTCATTATTATCCTCTCGTTCAACCGGTTGAGACTCAGATGCTTCTGATTGTGAGATACCTTCGCCTTCTGGCAAACCTTCTACTTCAGCATCGTCATCTAACTGACGGCTTTGGTCTAATAGTCCTTTGTGCTGATTTCTAAACCACTGTAAGCGTTGACGTTCTTGCTCTTGTTGATAGATGTTTAACGCACACTCACTGGCTTCTTCAGGTAAGTACTTACTAAGCACTGGCACAAAACGCGCACCTTCACAGCTTTCGTGTGACAGCTTGCCAGTCCCAGTCTCTAACCACAACCATTCGACACTATCAGGCTGCATCAGCTCAACTGGTGTTAAACGTAGGCGGTTCATATAATCTTTCCATACTGGCAAGGCACCACTGCCGCCGCTAAGACTGATAGGCTGGTTATCATCACGACCGACCCAAACCACACTCACATAGTTGCCACTGTAACCGGCAAACCAGGCATCACGATAGTCATTAGTCGTTCCAGTTTTACCTGCCAGATTCAACTTGCTACCCAGTGATTTGATAGAGGTCGCTGTACCACTACGCACCACTTCTTGTAGGCCATAGTTAGTGACATAGTTCACATCTGGAGCGATACTGCGCTTGGTGTCTAATCCTGAGCGTTGTAGGATTTGACCGCGATTATCAACCACAGAGCGAATACTAATCAGTGGCGTTCTAAAGCCGCCAGCGGCCATTACTTGATACATACCCAATACTTGCATTGGGCTCAGCTCAACCGATCCCAAGAAGATAGATGGGTAGGTCGGTATCTCTTCTGTAATACCCAAACGATGCATTTGATTGATAAATGGCGACACGCCAAATTCAACGCCGGTATTAACCGCTGCTTGGTTGTAAGACTTAGACAAGGCGGTTAATAAAGGCACATAGCCATGATCACGTCCGTCATAATTCTTTGGACTCCAGGTTGAGCCGTCCGGCATACTTAAAGTCACTGGGTTGTCATTGACTGGGCTGGCAAGGTTATATTTACCACTTTCAATGGCCTGCATATAAATGAATGGCTTCAGTAATGACCCCACTTGACGCTTGGCATCAACAGCACGGTTGAACCCAGTAAACTCACTACCACTACCGACCACAGCGACCAGCTCACCAGAGCTTGGATTGGCGCTCACCAAAGCTGCTTGCAGTGACTTGGTTTTGCTGCTGCGATTACGCAGTGATTTAAGCTGCTTATCTACTGCGGCATCGGCAGCCAACTGGGCAATCGGATCCATGGTGGTAAAGACTTTAAGGCCTTCGTTCTTTAAGTCTTCAGCATGATAGTTGTTTTGTAGTTCGCGCTTAACCACATCCATAAAGTCAGGGAATAGGCTTTTACCTGTACTTGGTTTTGCGACCACATCTAATGGCTGAGCAATGGCTTCATCGTAGGTTGCTTGATCAATTTTGCCAGTGGTTAGCATATTGGCCAATACCGTATTACGTCTTTCTAACGCGCGCTCAGGGTTACGGCGTGGGTTGTAATAACTGGTGCCTTTAGCCAGACCAACAAGCATCGCCTGCTGGTCAAGACGCAACTCTTTTAAAGGTTGATTAAAATAAAACTGCGCAGCTAAACCAAAGCCATTAATAGAGCGATTGCCATTTTGACCTAAGTTAATTTCATTTAAATAGGTCTGTAGAATTTCGTTTTTATCGTAATGCAGCTCAAGCAGTAATGACATTACCGCTTCATTGGCTTTGCGCTTTAAGGTACGGTCTGAGCTTAAAAAGAAGTTTTTAACCAATTGCTGAGTGATAGTTGAGCCACCTTGCATCGAGCCGCCTTGCAGGTTGTTATAAATGGCGCGACCAATGCCTTTGATTGATACCCCTTTATGCTGATAAAAACTGCGATCTTCAGTCGCAATCAGAGCATCAATTAAGGGCTGAGGAATCTCTGAGATTGGCAATACAATACGGTCTTCATTATTATCAGGATAGATGCCACCGATGGTTGCCGGCTCAATGCGCACAATACCTGTATCATTGGGCTGAGTGCTTTGGATACTGACAACTTTAGAGTCCTGAATTTTAATCTTAATCACTTGTTCAGGATCAACATCATTGGCGCTATAACTAAATCCACGGGTATGAATGATATACTGACCAGACGACTTATTATAGGTGCCGGTACGATCATAATTTGAGCTGGATTTGTAATTGAGCAGATCTAGCCAGGTATCTAGGTTTTTAGTGGTCAGTGGTGCGCCTTGATACAGCTCTAATGGTTGTGAGTAAACCTTGGCCGGAATGTTCCAGCGCTTACCTTCAAACTTAGTAGTAATCACTCTGTCTTGCTTAATCAGATACATGGCTAAGACGAGCATGCCCACTATAATAATGATGAGCAGCAAAAAGCTAACCACCGAACCACGTTGTTGTTCAGGATTTGGTGGGGTATTGGTGGGGTGTTTTTTTGAGTGTGTTTGCTGCAGCTTGTTGCTTGATGGGTTGTGATGCACGATAGTTTTACCAACATAAAAAAAGACTCGATTATAATGACGTAAAATGGCTTTATTTTCAATGCAATTGCCGTCATTGCCTTGCTATATGGTGATATAACATCCGCTTTTCATTGCTTTTTCACACTTTGCTACCATTGTAATTATAAACGCGTAACATAGCGGTTCTTCAGATAGATGTTTTGTTAGAGGCAACTGCCTCAAAACGTAGAATCTAGATTTAACTTTGAATACAGACATCGAGTACAGATAGCTGATTCACCGGCGACAGATACCTGATACAATAGTCAGTTGATTATCCTTATTATCTAGCAGCTTATATTCAAATCACATTATTGCCATACCTGTTATTTATATCTCATTGAGATATTCGAGATTTCAGGTATGCGCTCTGCTTAACACTTAATTGTGTCACTGGTTGTGAATAACATTATGACTCATCCTAAAGACATCACCAATAATACTGCAGCATCAAAACAGACCACACACTCTAGCGAAGATTTGCCACAAGCAGATCAACAATATGCTTACTTAGAAGAAGACATTAGTAATCTGGTGCTACCGCCAGAGGGGCACTGCTTTCATTGTGCTGAGCCTGTACCTAATCCACCGTTTCATGCTTTTGTATTAGGTGAGTCACGCCTGATGTGCTGTTTGGGCTGTCAGTTGGCTGCTGAAAGTATCGTCGAGGCAGGGTTGGAGCAGTACTATTTAGATCGCTCAGAGATTAACCGTACTGCTAGTTTGCCAACACAGCTTGATCGCTTGCAGGCATACGATCATGATGATATTAAATCGCAGTTTGTGTATGCCTCAGGCGATAAGTCAGTTGCAGAGCTGTCGGTCAATAATTTGCGCTGTGCAGCTTGTACTTGGCTGATTGAAACTCGGCTGTATGAGCTTGAAGGCGTTGATACGTGTCAGGTGAATTTGACCAATCAACGCATGCGTGTGATTTGGGATGAAAATAAACTGCCGATCAGTGATATTTTGGCCACCATTAATCAAATAGGCTATGACGCTAAGCCTTATCGTCAAGATACCCATGAGGCGATGCTGGCACGCCATAACAAAACCATGCTGATACGACTGGGCATTGCTGCTTTAGGGGCAATGCAGGCGATGATGTTTGCGGTAGGGATGTATTTTGGTAATTACACCAGTTACAGCGGCATGTTGGTTGAGCAACGTGACTTTTTGCGTTGGGTGTCGTTATTTGTCAGTGTGCCGGTCTTCTTTTACTGTGCTGTGCCGTTTTTCAAATCGGCGATAGCGGCAGTAAGAGCACGTCAAGTCAATATGGATGTGCCGGTCAGTATTGCACTGACGGTGACCTTTTTTGCCAGTTTATACGCGACCATTACTGGCGGCGGTGAAACCTATTATGACTCGGTCAGTATGTTTGTGTTTTTCTTGTTGGCCGGGCGTTATATCGAGCATAATGCGCGCTTAAAAGCGGCTAATATGGCCAATGATTTGGTAGTCGTTGAGCCAACTTTGGTTCAGCGTATTGATTTTGCGCCGCAATTGGTCGCAGACATCATGGGTGTCAATAACTTAACGGCATCTACAGAGTCTACTAATAATCAGACAGATAGCGAGCTTGAGAGCAGTGATGACGCTGTAGGTCAGCAAAAGCAAGCTGATTTATTAGATACAGATGCGGCGCCCCTACAGTTGTCAGATTCTCAGCAGCAGAAATTGGCGCTATTGGGTGAGAAAATTCATACCATTCAACGTCATAAGTCGGCTTTGACCGTGCAAGACCAAGACAAATTAGATGCTCATTTAGATGGTCATGATGTAGATAAAAGCCAAGACCAGATTCAAGTTGGCACAGAGCACATCAATGAATTACCAAAAAATGAGCAGCAAGACAGTGAAGCAGTCACAGCGCACTCGTTGAATATCGGTGATGTGATTATGATTGAAGCCGGTAGTGAAGTGGTTGCTGACGGTATCTTATGTAGCGAAACAGCTACGGTGTCTCAAAGTTTGCTGACAGGTGAAAGTTTACTGCTGGTCAAACACAGAGGTGATAGGGTGATAGGCGGCTCACAAAATGACAGTCAGCCTTTTATTATGATTGTCACCGCGCTGCCTGAAAACAGCCAAATTGCATTGATTGACCGACTCATGAATCGTGCCATGAGTGAAAAACCGAAAGTAGCCGAGCAAGCAGATAGGTGGGCACGCTGGTTTGTGGCGCGCATCTTAGTATTGTCGGTGTTTGTATTTATTGGTTGGTACTTTATTGATCCGCAGCAAGCACTGTGGGCAACGGTAGCGGTTCTAGTGGCAACTTGTCCGTGTGCCTTGTCGTTAGCCACTCCGATAGCGTTAACCGTCTCTACCAACCGGTTGGCAAGCTATGGATTTTTGACCACACGTGGGCATACTATTCAGACTTTGGCTGAGATTACCCATGTGGCGTTTGATAAGACAGGTACGTTAACCTATGGCAAGCCAAACTTGCTGTATATCGAAACGTTACAACAAGCCGTATCAGATAACAATCAGTTAGAGGGTAGTGGCTCAAACAGCTTGCAACGAGATAACTTGCAGAATAATAGTGGACTACAAGATAAAGATGATCTGCTGGCGATAGCAGCGGCGCTCGAAGTGGGCAGTCGTCATCCAATCGCAACGGCCTTACTAGATGCCGCTTATCAGTTGCATTTACCACAGGTAAGCCAGTTGCAGCACCATACTGCAGGTGGCGTTGAAGCAGTTGTTGAAGATGTCGGTGGCGGTTATAAATACCGTCTCGGTCATATCGACTTTGCTTTGAATAATACGCATGCTAATGAACAATCTTCAAGCCAAGCGGCTCTGACCAGTCAATTGATGCAAAACTTCGATTTAGAGAATGCGCTTAAACAGCGTCAAGCCAGTACTGCGGTGATGTTAACCCGCTATGTTACAGACTCTGAAATGGATGATACCGATTCTGGTGCTTGGCAGCCGGTGGCACTGTATTATTTCAATGATAGTGTGCGTGAAGGGGTTGCGCAGATGATAGCCGCCTTAAAGCAGCAGAATATACAGCCGCTGATATTAACCGGTGACCCAAGTAGCCATGCGCAAGTGGTAGCAGATCAACTGGGCATTGATAGCGTTTACTCAGGCTTATCACCAACTGATAAAGTTAATCACATTAAGCAGCTGCAGCAACAAGGCCATGTGGTGATGATGGTAGGTGATGGTATTAATGATGCGCCAGTGTTGGCGGCCGCTAATATTTCTACTGCGATTGCAGGCGCCGCAGATTTAGCGCAAGTATCAAGTGATAGCGTTATCTTAAATGGCAAAGTGTCAGCGGTTTATGATGCTAAGCGGATAGCTGACAAGGCGCATAAGATTATTAAGCAAAATATACACTGGGCAATCAGTTACAACTCATTAGTATTACTACCCGCAGCCTTTGGTTATGTACCGCCTTGGTTGGCAGCGATTGGCATGTCGTTAAGTTCACTGGTTGTGGTGCTAAATGCGTTACGTCTACAACGTGCTTAATCCATCTATAGTCAGTGAACCGCTAAATGGTTACGGTGTTAACCTTGCTAAGTCTACATTTGTAGTACTTGCGCCCGGTTGCCTAATAGCCATTTGAGACGTCTCTGACGATAGTATATGAACCTTCTGATCAAAGATTATGGGAATAAAAAAAGGGTCGTAATTTACGACCCTGTTTATTATTAGCTTGTTTTATGACTGGTTTATAAGCGCATTAGTTTAGTCTTGGAAATGGCTTAATAGACGCATGAATTCAAAGTACATCCAAACCAGAGTGGCTAAGATGCCAATACCAAATACCCACTCATATTCTTCTGATACGCCAGCAGCAACGCCACGTTCAATGTTATCGAAGTCTAACAGTAGGCTAAATGAGGCAATCACAACCACAAATAGGCTAAAGCCAATAGCGACTAAGCCGCCAGTTTGAAACAAAAATGGTAGGCTAGAGCCAAATAGAACAAAGCCCCATTGCACCAAATAAATCAGCATAATAGCAATGATGGCAGACATCATGATTGAGCGGAACTTTTCATTGACCTTAATGACGCCAGAGCGATATAAGCCCAGCATGACTGCTGCAGTAACGAAGGTTGCTGCTAATGCATTGACTGGAATAGTGGGGTCAATGCCAGCGAACATGATAGAGACACCGCCTAAAAATAGACCTTCTAGAATGGCGTAAGGCGCAGCCAGCGCTTTTGCCTTTTGCGGCTTCATGGTAATAAAGATGCCCATACCAAAGGCAGCAAACATACTACCGAAGGTAATCATTTGGGTCATACCAGCGCTCAGACCACCACTGATAATAAAAAAGAAAAAGCCAATGGCAGCAAGTGCACTTAAGCCAAGTAAAAAACTGGTTTTATGCACAACGCCTTGAACGGTCATTGCTCTGCCGCCAACAGTAAGCTCGGTGCGACTAACAATAGGGTTTGCCATGTTAAAAATCCTTTGAGTATTTTTAAGGGTTGGTTTAATAAAGTGTAATGTGTTTTATAATCAATTGTTTTAATATCATCGACTGTTTTCAACGGCTGAAATACAGCACAGTTATCGACAATAATAGCTTAATCAACTGAGTAGAGTAAAGTAATATTGCTACCAGTCTAGGCTGAACTCAACCAATAGTCTAATGCAGCAATGTATAGAATGTGATACGCTTAGCAATTATAATCAACCGTAAAGTTTAATCGTTAATGACCAACTCAATGAAGCTTAAGCCTATGGAAAGCTCTGCCCAGTCTGATAAGTTACCTAACTTGTCGAACTCGCCTCATTTCCACTCCATTAAGAACCCAGCATTTCGTCGGATTGGAGTAATGGGTCGTGCACGTAAACGTGGCGTAGTCACTACCATTCACGAAATTGGCCGCAGAATTAATGAAATGGGGCTAAGTCTTTATATTGACTCAGATACCGCAAGTTTACCTGAATTAGATTTAGCTAAGCTGAGCCAGTTACAAATCGTCAAGCGCAGCTTATTGGGCGAGATATGTGACTTGGTGATTGTGGTTGGCGGTGATGGTTCTATTTTGCAAGCGGCTCAAGCATTAGCGCGCTACCGGGTGCCAGTATTGGGTGTCAACCGTGGTCGTCTTGGGTTCTTAACAGATGTTAATCCAGATGAAGTCGGTGCTAAGCTGCGTCAGGTGTTGATGGGGGACTATCAGCTTGATCAACGCTTCTTACTGGCGATGGAAGTGCGTGAAGGTCGCAACATTGTGCATCAAGACATGGCGCTAAATGATGTGGTGCTGCATGCTGGTAAGTCAGTACATATGATAGATTTTCAGCTTAATATTGATGGGCTAGATGTCTATCGTCAGCACAGCGATGGTTTAATTGTCGCCACGCCGACAGGCTCAACTGCTTACGCGTTGTCTGGCGGTGGTCCGATTATCCATCCTAGCTTAGATGCCATTTGTTTGGTGCCGATGCATCCGCATACTTTGTCGAGTCGTCCTATTGTGGTCAATGATCAAAGTGAGATTATGATTCACATTCACAGAGACAATCGCACTCAACCTATGGTGAGTGCAGATGGTAAGCAAAGTGTGGCGATTGAACAAGATCAAAAACTTTATATCCGTAAGCACCCTGATAAATTAACCTTATTGCATCCACCAGGTTTTGATTTTTATAAAGCCTGTCGCACTAAGTTAAATTGGAATGTGCATGCTGAAGAGTTCAGCATGGATGCAGATGACGACTAGACGCATTAAACTATTTTATTATCGTTATATTACGTTGTAAGCAAGCTGAGGTGGTATATGAACAAAGAAGAAGTATTGGCAGCAATGACCCCAGAATTGGTCGCGTCTTTTCGCACTGCGATTGAGATTGGTAAATGGCCAGATGGTCGTCGCTTAACAGCAGAGCAACGCGAAACTTGTATGCAGGCCGTGATGATTTGGGAACACGAAAACTTACCGCCAGAAGAGCGTATCGGTTTTATTCACAAACCTGTGAAAAAAGATGGCACTGTTGTCGGTGAGGAGTGCGATGTCGAGCACGACCGTCATTATCCAAACCTACCGAACCCAACAGGCGATATCCAACCGGTTAAATTCCGTGATCGCTAAAAGATAAATTAAAGCATTAGTTTGATCTGATTTAAAACGGCATAAAAAAAGACTAATCCATGGATTAGTCTTTTTTATTTAAATAGCTATTTTATATTTAAATAACGATAACTAGATATTTTTGACATCAACACTTGGACGCGGCGTTAATGGGTTTTTCTCCATTAAAAAGGCTTGCCATCCCCAGTGCAAAAAGTTACGGATATTGGCGTGATCGGTACCATTAGGCGTCGCTAATACCGAATGATAGTGCTCACCAAATAATGCTAATGTATCTAGCTGATTGAGCTGATGATGCTTGGCAAAGCCAAATACTTTGGCACTGCCTTCATTCTCACCCGGTTCATTAACTGCATCACCATTAACGAATTTGACCGGTGTATAGCGGTAAAAATCATCAATGAAGTTGATTACATCGTTAAAACCAATGGCTTTTTTACTTAGCCCGTTCAATAGTGCAGACACGTCAGAATCTCGGATACCCATAATGCCCTCATTATCAAATGTAAAATTAGAATTCGTATCGTAGCCGGTGATGACTTAAGTCTTATATATAGTATATGTCTTATATAAAGCTATTAAGTCATCGAGCTTATTAAGTGATATCAATTAATTAATAAGGATTATCGGCCTAGCGATTAAAAAAATCATCATCGTCAAATGACGCAGGGAAGTTACCTTGTTCTAGATGTTGCATTTGTGATTGCATCGCACGCTCATGCTGGATGCGCTGATAGATTTCTTCACGGTGAACAGCGATATCTTTTGGTGCATTAACACCAATACGTACTTGGTTGCCTTTCACGCCCAGTACAGTTACGCTGACTTCGTCACCAATCATTAAGGTTTCGCCAACACGGCGGGTTAAAATTAGCATGCGTCACACTCCTTATGTCGCAAAAAAGTTAATTGGCTTAAGCCAAATAATAAAATACTCATAACGTTGCCCATTAAGTTTGCCCTGTAAAAGAGGCGACCTTTATAGTCCAATGCCAGTTTACTGCTCACTTATTACTGAAGCACAAATGTTACGAAAGCAACCGTTTTACTAATAAATATCTAGGCTAGTAAGACGGGCTCTGAACAAAGCGTAAAGTAAAGCGCTGAGTAAGTAAAGCGGTTGGCATAACTATGTGTGATGCATTTGCCCTTAAGTTGAATCAATCAGTTAGCATAGCAGTAGAAGAAAACAACTTAAAATACATCAGGATAGGCCACAATCGAACAGGATATTATAAGGCTTTAAGGTCAATCTGTCATTAGCATTCACTATTTTTAACAAAACTTAATCGACCCTGCTATCGATTAACAACAGCAGGGTGTTGATAACAGTGAATAATAAAGTTACTAATGCAAAATAATAAGGGCTTACAGTCCTGCGACCTTACTTTCACCATCGGTTCTGTCTAAACCGAATGCAGTGTGTAGTGACTTAACGGCTTTTTCTAAGTGCTGTTCTTTGATTAGTACTGAGATTTTAATTTCACTGGTAGAAATCATTTGGATATTGATGTTGTTCTCAGCCAATACTTGGAACATTTTACTAGCAACACCTGCGTGAGAGCGCATACCAACACCGACCAAAGATACTTTGACCACGTCGGTATTACCATGGATTTCTTTAGCAGCGATGTCTTGCTTATTGCCTTCAAGGATTTTGATTGCTTTTTCAAAATCTGGGCGATTCACTGTGAAGCTAAAATCAGTTAACCCTTGATCAGATAGGTTTTGTAAAATCATATCGATTTCAATGTTGGCATTACTAATCGGGGTCAAAATTGAAGAGGCAACACCAGGGTGATCAGGCACACCGCGTACTACAATCTTCGCTTCGTCTCTATTAAATGCAATGCCTGAAATGACCGGCTGTTCCATGTCGTCTCCTTCGTCTACTGTAATCAGGGTGCCAACAGTTTGGCGGAATTCTTCATCAAAGCTACCATCAAGACCTTCGTCGAAGCTCGACAGTACTCTTAAAGGTACTTGGTATTTTCCTGCAAATTCAACGGCACGAATTTGCAGTACTTTTGACCCAAGACTTGCCATTTCTAGCATTTCTTCAAACGTAATTTTATCTAACTTACGTGCTTTTGAGGTCACACGTGGGTCAGTGGTATAAACGCCATCCACGTCAGTATAAATCTGACACTCATCTGCATTAAGTGCTGCAGCAAGCGCAACCCCTGTGGTATCAGAACCGCCACGACCTAGGGTAGTGATATTACCTTCTTTATCAACACCTTGGAAACCGGCAACGACTACCACATTACCCGCATCAAGTTGCGCCTTGATGTTTTTATCATCAATCGATTCAATACGCGCTTTATTGTGGTTATCGTTGGTTTGAATGGCCACTTGACCACCGGTAAAAGAGCGTGCGCCCACACCAAGCTCTTTCAACGCCATTGATAATAAAGAAATAGAGACCTGCTCACCGGTTGAGACCATTTGGTCGTATTCGCGAGGGTCAGGTGTACTACTAATCTGGTTGGCTAGATCGATTAAACGGTTTGTTTCACCGCTCATGGCTGAGACAACAACAATGACCTTATGCCCATGGTCATGCCAGCGTTTAACCCGTTTTGCAACATTTTTGATACGGTCGATACTGCCCATCGACGTACCACCATATTTTTGTACAATCAATGCCATGTGAAACCCTTTTTATTACAGTTTGGTTTTCACCATTATCTCTACTATTATTGTTCAGATATTGCTCAACATTATGGGCAACATCCGCACCCACCATATAAGCAGCCAGATAAAATAATAATAAAAAACGGTAATCCCTTAATGTGTTGTTCGGTCAATAAACCGAAGTGAAGTATTAACTTTTGCCTTCAAATATCAAACTTACTTTATAACACAAGCGGCTATATGCAGCAAAGTATGTCAGCAAAATTAATGATGGTAAATAGTTATTAGTGACTAAACTTATTGCAATATTAACCTAACCGGCAACCTAACAGTGCTGCGATACAGCGACTGTTAGGTATCAGGGGATGCATTTAATTATTGCTAAACGCTATCCCAGTTGCGCTTCAAGCCACTGTGGTAATTGATTCATAACAGCATCTAGCTTGTCACTATTTGGTGCGCCGCCTTGAGCGTAATCTGGCTTACCACCGCCTTTACCATCAAGCTCACTCGCTAGATGACGAATGATATCACCGGCCTTAATGTTGCCCGTAAGTGACTTGCTAACTGATGCAGCAAGCGCCAGTTGATCGCCTTTTTCACCGATTAACACGATAACCGTATCTTGCAGCTTAGACTTCATGTCGTCCATTAGACCACGCATGGCTTTACCATCAATACCAGCAACTTTTGCGATAAGCGCTTTAGTGTCAGCAATGGTTCGTACATCATTGACCAAAGTCGCTGCTTGCGCACTGGCGATTTTTTGATTTAAGCGCTCAATTTCTTTTTCAAGTTCACGCTGTTTGTCCGCCATGGTTTGAACACGTTCAGCCACTTCTGGACGTTTGGCTTTTAGCTGATTGGCCAAAGTGGTTAATTGGCTGTCGGCTTGTTGCACATAACGTAGGGCGCCCATACCAGTTAAGGCTTCGATACGGCGAATCCCCGCAGCGATACCTGACTCAGAAGTGATTTTGAATAGACCAATGTCACCAGTGCGCTTCACGTGCAAGCCACCACAAAGCTCGATTGAGAAAGGCTTTTCAACGCCGTCTTCAATCTCATTGGTACCCATGGTTAGAACACGGACGGTTTCGCCGTATTTCTCACCAAATAGGGCAGCAGCACCTTTGGCCATGGCATCATCAATGTTCATAAACTCAATCTGAGTGGCTACGTTGGCTTGAATTTGCTCATTTACTAAGCGCTCAATAGCGATCAAGTCTTTTTGGCTGACTGCTGAATCATACGAGAAGTCAAAGCGCAGTACGTCGCTGCTAACCAAAGAACCTTTTTGCGATACTTTATCGCCCAGTACTTTACGTAGAGCAGCATGTAATAAGTGAGTGGCTGAGTGGTTACGCGCACTGGCTGAACGAATCGCTGATACCACTTGTGCTTCAGCAACTTGGCTCTTTTGTAGGCTACCCATATTGACCACACCGTGATGGATGATGGCTTGCCCTGATTTTTTGGTGTTTTCTACATTAAATACACCAGAGCTGGTGCGAATTTCACCCATTTCGCCAACTTGACCACCACCTTCAGCATAAAACGGTGTGCGATCAAGGACGATAACACCTTCATCGCCTTCATTTAGTTCTTCGACTTCTTTACCATCTTGGTATAAGCCAATGATATTGACGTCTTGCTCGTCTAGTTGTTCATAACCCACAAATTCTGTTGGGGTATCTACTTTGATCGCAGCAGAGTAGTCGACATCGAATTTACCGGCATCACGGGCACGCTGACGCTGAATATTCATCTGCTCATCAAATCCGGCTTCGTCAATGCTAATGCCACGCTCACGAGTGATGTCAGCGGTTAAGTCAACTGGGAAGCCATAAGTGTCATATAGTTTAAACGCGGCTTCACCTGATAACACATCACCTGATTTTAAATTCTCAAGCTCACTGTCTAATAGGCGTAGGCCTTGAGCCAGGGTCTTAGCAAACTGTGCTTCTTCTTTTTCAATGGCTGATTCAATATAGGCTTGTTTTTCAACCAACTGTGGATAGGCTTCGCCCATTTCAGCAACCAAAGGCGCGACCATTTTGTAGAAGAAGCTGTCTGTGGCGCCAAGCTTGTTACCATGACGTACTGCGCGGCGAATGATACGACGCAATACATAACCACGACCTTCATTACTTGGCAGTACACCATCAGCGATTAAGAAGCTTACCGCACGGATGTGGTCAGCGATTACTTTTAATGACGCTTGACCCTCGTTAGGGATGTCTAATAGCTTAGCAGCACTATCAATAAGGTTTACAAATAAGTCGATTTCGTAGTTGCTATGCACACCTTGCAAGATGGCACTGATACGCTCAAGTCCCATACCCGTATCGACGCTTGGTGCAGGTAGCGGCTCCATGGTGCCATCAGGTAGGCGGTTAAACTGCATAAATACACAGTTCCATACTTCAATATAGCGGTCGCCATCTTCTTCTGGCGTACCAGGTAAGCCGCCTTCAACATGGTCACCATGATCGAAGAAAACTTCAGAACAGGGACCACAAGGACCAGTGTCACCCATTGCCCAGAAGTTATCAGAGACATACGGTGCGCCTTTGTTGTCGCCAATACGAATAATGCGATCAGCGGCTAGACCAACGTCTTTATGCCAAATATCAAACGCTTCATCATCAGTCTCATAAATAGTGACATACAGTCTATTGGCATCAAGACCTAACCACTGTTTTGAGGTTAAGAATTCCCACGCATAGTTAATGGCTGACTTTTTGAAGTAATCACCAAATGAGAAGTTACCGAGCATTTCAAAGAAGGTATGGTGACGGGCGGTATAACCCACATTGTCTAAGTCGTTATGTTTACCTCCAGCACGCACACACTTTTGTGAGGTAACGGCGCGAGTGTAGTCACGTTTATCAATGCCTAAGAAGCAGTCTTTGAACTGGTTCATACCCGCATTGGTAAATAGTAAGGTCGGGTCGTTGTAAGGCACCAAGCTAGATGAAGGCACATGCGTGTGCTGCTTACTGACAAAAAAGTCGATGAAAGCTTGACGAATTTGAGCAGTGCTTAAAAACGTATCAGAATTTGGGTGCACTTGCGTTGAAGATGTAGGCGCAGACTGAGTCACATGAACTCCTTAAAGAATGGCTAAAAGCGAAAGGGAATGAAAAACTTATAAAATTAAATATTAGAATTAGATGCAAGATTGTTGGGTAACATAAAATGCTAGCGACAAAGTTTAGCATATTTACGATTAAAACATGAATGCCTACTGTGACCATTATCACAAGTGTTGTCATATCAGTAGGCAGTCTTAATCAGTAGAGTTTTATAACCAAATTTATATTAATAAAAACAGGTGTCTTAAAAACGTCTCACTAAATCACAGCAATGACTCAGTTGTTTAACAGAACGCTACTCGGTTGATAAGATGGTTGCATCGGTTTTGCTAATCTCATCGGTATTATTTGGGCTAGATTCAACCACTTTAACAGGCATATAGCGCAACTGAACGCGCACCGGCTGATAGTCAGGGTAGTGCTGCTGTATTTGCTCATTGACCTGATTTTCAATCTGTTGAACGTCGGTCGCTGTCGGCTCAGTTTCACCATGCATTACAGCGCGTACTGTTTGATGATCTTCGCGGTTGACGAACTGCGTGGAGGTAATGGTGTTGCCTTTATCAGCAAAATATTGACTGATACTGTCTTCTACTTCATTTTCGAAGGTCTGCTTCTTAGTAATATTATGCAGGTTATAACTGAGGTAACCACCAATGACGGTTAACAGTAATAATGGCACTGCATTACGGCGGAAAAAGGTAATCATCGGGTTGGATTTGTAATCATCTTCCACCAATCGGCGAAAGCCTGTAAACCACAGCACCAAGGCGTTGGTAAATTGAATGGCAATAATGTTGGTAATCGCCAAAAGCAGCGCACCCAATCCTAATGAGCCTTCACCATGGGCAAACAAAATACCACTGGCTGCCAAAGGCGGCACCAAGGCAGTGGCAACCGCAACACCGACCACAGCTACAGATAAGTGCGGAGAAATCATAGCGTAAGCACCGGCTGTACCACCCGCTAGCGCAATCATTAAGTCCATCGAAGTCGGCTGTGTACGCGATAATATTTCTTGGCTCAATGCAGTGTCTTGATGGGTCAAACCAACCACAAAACCAATCAATACCACCATGGCACCGCCGCTAAGCACCGTCACTAACGACTTACGTAAAAAGGGCATGCGATAGTCAATAATGGCCAGTGCCACACCACTAATAGGCCCAAGCATCATGGCGACTAACATCGCGCCAATGACCACAGCCGCTGAGTTAATCACTAAGCCGTAACTGGCGATAATCGCAGACAACGCATTCATAATAAAATACATGCGGCTAGGTAAGGCGTTGGCCTCGATATCTACCCGTATCCCTTGATAATCGACATCAACTTTGCTTTTTTGCTCAGCAACAAATTGTTTGTAAGACTCAAGCTTGGCTTCTTTTTCCTTTTTTTCCTTTTCTTCTTCGCTCAGTTTTTCGTCTTCATCTTCATCTTCGTCGTCTTGTTCTTGATCTTTGTCTAGCTGTTGCTCAATGCTCTCTAAATCTTGTTCATCAGAAGCTAATTCTAATTGTTCAGTATTGGATTCACTATCAGAGTCCAAAGCGTCAGAATCTAAGTTAGTAGAAAGTGGCGCTTGTTCAGCGGCTTGCTCAAGCTCTGATTGAACGGGTTGTTGCTCTGATTTATCTTGTGCTAGTTCTAGTTGTTGAATCTCATTCTGAGCGTCATCCTGATTGTGGCTTTGATTTTGATTATCATCTTGAGCCACTTCGACGGTTGCATCTGGATCTTGCGCTGCAACTGGTTGGGGCTCGGCTATTTCACCATTTTTTGAGGCAACATCTGACTGCTGCTGTAAGCCGTCTTCAGGATTAGCGGCCACGTTTTGATTGGCACTGGATTCGCTACCATCTTCTGCAATCATGTCTGCATCAGGGTAGGGCAACGCTTCTTGTTGTGCCAAAAAATCTAACCGCTGTTTTTCTTTTTCAGCGGCTTCTGGATCTATCTCAGCTTGCGACTCCGAACCATCCAAGCTTTGGCTTTGCTGCTCAGCAGACTCTACAGAAGCAGGCTGCGATGCGTCAGAACTGACTGCATTTGGGTTATCGGTTTGAGCTATATCTGAAATTTGCACAACATCAGGGCTTTGCAACTGATCAGCTGGCGTAGGTGCAGCCGCTGCGATGGCAATGTCTTTAAAGGGTTTATTAATCAAAGTGGCATCAATCACCACAAATGGGCAGTGCCAGTGAATTTTTTCATTAGGCACAGGTTTGTAGTTGATGCGAGTGAGGTCATAGGTCGTGGCATCTTCAACAAATTGGAAATAGGGAACGGGTATAAAAGTGGATTTTGCCATGATAAAGCCTATGTTGCCAAAGCATTAGAGGGTCGTTATTGAAGGTATGCTCAAGTGGTGTGTGCTTATTATGTTCAGCGTAGTATTTATTAACGTTTTTATTTTTAATCGCTATTTAATAAAACAGCGCAAAATGACTTAAAAATCAAAGAGAGAAAAACACCAAAAACCAGCGAAAAAAAAGCAACTTACAAGTATAACATTTTGCAAGAAAAGCGTCTGCAACAATATACGATATGGTGCGTAATGAAAATAATTGTAAAAACCCTTAAACAAACTAGGGATTTAGTGTATAACTATATTATAATTAACTATAATGGATAATATAAATACAACCACATCCATATAACCGTTAATAAATAAGCTTATTTGGTTTATAACCGCTTAATTAGTTTTTTTCTTTAGTTATTGTTTTAATCGTTATCTTTTTAATTTTAAAGTGAGGAATAAAAAATGAACTGGCAATTACTAAGTATGATTTGGGGAATGGCTGCGACTGTCTTGATTGGCGTATTTATGATTGCGGCTTTGGTTATTGGTTTTGACGATATTCCGCACATTATTGCAACGGCAGTGGTAGGCGCCTTGGTTGCTATTCCTATCTCTTTAATGCTAACCAAAAAGATTGGCAGAATTAATTAATCCATTGAACCATTAATTAATAAATACCAATAACTAGCTGCTGTGCACTGCTAATGGTGCTGTACTACTAATGATTACATTTGCATTCACAGCATAAATAAGCAAAGCATAAATAAAAACAGCAGCAAGTGGTTTACACAATTATTGGTATTGATAATAAAAAATAGGGCCAGTTATTAGGGCCCTATTTTTGTATTCATATCTGCATATCTAAATGGTACTTCTGAATGATACTGGCTTAAGCCTAAACGTTTACATAATCAATTTGCTTCGCTCACTGATTGAGCTGATTAGATCGATTTAAGGGTCAAGAGGCTTTAGTAAAGTTATCATCTTCAATTTGCATGGTGCCAGCGTACTTTTTAAGTTTAGAGTACAGCAAGATGCCAAACAGTAGATTTACCACACCAGTTACCAAAAATAACTGCGGTAGGCTAAGCGAAAGTACTGCCAAAATCAAAATAGCAAAAATGGCCGAGGTCACCATGAATATGGCATTAAAAATGTTATTAGCACCAATCACACGGGCACGATGGCTAATCGGTGAATAAGCTTGCATCGACGCGTATAGAGGAACAATATAGATACCGCCACTAAAGCCCAAAAAGAATAAATCTGCAAACACGCGCCAGCTACCGTTAACTGCTGCCAACTCAGTCACGCCCAATAAAGTATCGCTGCTGATATTCAATGATGACAGTGAAAAATACAAGTCAATCGCAAACAGGCTGAGTCCTGCAATGCCAAATGGAACCAACTTAAAGCTGACCTTATTTTTGGTTAGGCTTTTACACAGCAAAGACCCTGTGGCAACACCGACTGAAAATAAAGTCAATAAAAAGATGACCACTGACTCATTACCCTTTAAAATAACCTTACTAAACTCAGGGGTTTGAGTGATAAAGGTCGCCCCGTAGAACCAAAACCAGCTGTTACCGATAACAATAAAGAACAATAAAGGTAGGGAATAAAGATACTTCACTGTATCGCGACTGGTGCTAAAGATATTCCAGTTGACGTTAAGATCCGGTTGTACCGCTGGCATTCTAGGAATAAATTTGGTCGCTATCAGGCCCAACAAAGCGATTAATAGCGCCATGCCGCTGACCCAATATAAGTTATTCTCAAGCTGTGTAAACACGCCTGCTGCCATCATACCGACCAAAATGGAAAGAGAGGTACCGGTCTGGAATAATCCATTGGCGCCAACTAATTCATCTTGACGCATAGCTTGTGGTAGATAAGCATACTTAATGGGGCCAAAAAAGGTCGATTGTGCGCCGAGTAAAAATAACGCCACAAATAGCAGCCAATACAGCTCAAATATCAGACCGATCGCCGCAAAAGTCATGATGACCACTTCGAGTACTTTGATATACCAGGTCAGCCTAGATTTTTCATACTTGTCAGCCAACTGACCGGCTAACGCTGAAAATAAGAAGAAGGGTAGAATAAAAAGCAGGGCCGCTAAGTTATTGAGTAAGCTTACTGACCAGCCAAGCTTAGCGGCAGCGCTATAGGTCAAGACCAGTAATAGTGCTTGCTTAAAAAAGTTGTCATTAAACGCCCCTAAAAACTGAGTAAAGAACATGGGCGTAAAACGGCGGGTACGAAAAAGAGTAAACTGTGATGCCATAAGGCGGCTTCCTACTATTTTATCAGTATGTTTTATAGGTAATATTGATTTTATTTGTTACAAAAGACATTCATTTATAACGCTTATATATTATGGATTTAATAGTAAAAGCTGACAAAATAGCAGCTGATAAATAAGCATAATCACGTTATCATAGCGATAATTTATCACAACTACGTAATTTTTGTTTTTTTTATACACATTGTCAGTAAGTTACGTGATAATTCCAAGCCTAGCGTTCCGTTTTTGTAGTTATTCATAAGTTATCCATTTTTATAACTATTATCCATGTTTATAACTCTAGCGGTTATGCTAGCTAGAGCGATTATATTAGAGCAATTGTATTAGACTGACATTGCAGATAGATTTTATTTTTAGATGTGTTCCTGATAAGTTTCTTAGCTAAGTGACTGAATATGAGATTGGTAATGCGTAATAAACAACAGCCAGTGATGATTGCAACAAAATCTGTGAGCAACAAGAGCTCGCAACAGGCAGTAGTGCAAGATGGTTTCGTGTCAAACTGTAAGCTAAGTGCTAAGCCTCCGTTTCGTTATTCGCAACTGGCGACAGCTTTATCGCTGTGCTTATTGGCGCAAGCTTATTTGCCAAATGCTGCCTATGCTGCGGTCAATGATACTGACTCACAAAAGAATGCATCAAGCAATTCTGAGCCTTCACAAGCGGCGGTTAATCAAAGCGCACAAACCTCTCAGAGCGCTCAAGATCAGTCTTCTCAAACCCAAGCATTACGACAAGCTAAGTCAGATGCTGAGTTAGAACAAGCTTTGATTGCACTCAGACTAAAGCGTGCCGTTGAGCAGGGATTGGTTGATGCCAGTGTATTAGAAGACTATCAACGCGAAACGTTAAACAAAGCCAGTGATGAGTCAAAGTCAGCATACAATCAGGCAGAAGCGTTAGCTGAGCAGACGGTAGATAAGTCTATAGACAACTCAACTACCAATCAAAAAACCAATGGCCAGACCAATACGGGTAATCAGCCCGCAACCAAGCAGCCTATTGTGCAACCATATCCTATTAATAAAACCTCGCCTACCAGTCCTGCTACGCCACAGTCTAAAGACAGTCAGAGCGTCAACGGTAGTAGCAATATAAGCAACAACGGCAGTAACAGTAAAGACAGTGATGCTATTTTTGATCGTATATTCACTGACAGTAGTTTTGATAACCAAGGCGCAACCCGTCAGCAGGGTGCAGCTAGAGATTTTAATGACTCGGCAAACCTGAGTTCACCTGAGCAACTTGATCAATTGCTAAATGACATTGGCTCGCAAGTTTCTGTAGACTTTGATCAGCCTGTGGCACGTCTAGATGCCGCTGAGCCGCCTTTAGGCTTTAATAATAAGATAGATCAAAGTGACTCATTACATCCGAGTAATAGAGAAACCTTAGGTATTAAGAGCTCAGAGTCGAGTACGCAACAAGCGGCAACCGAGCCTGTATATCAAGCCACGGATGTGGTGACAGATCCAGATAACACTCAAGAGCAAGTTGATGCCAAAGCAAAAGCCAGTCTTGAACAAAGCAACCTGGGCAAAGTCGATGACAAGATTGTTAAGGCGGAAGGTGATATCACCGATGACTTAGTCGAGGAGGTGCAAAAAAACGGTGGTCAAAAAGCTGAGATCAATCCAGACGACTATCTACCAGAGTATCGCCAGCGTCCTAATGGTATTGATGATGAGCTTGAACAAGAACAGTTAGCGGCAACCGATGACACCGAAAAAGAACCTGAAGCTAAGCAGGGTCTGGTAAAACGTTTGTTTAACCGCTTCTTTAATGATGGGGTTGGCGGACTGCCGAAAGTTAAGGCAAAAGTATATGTCAATCAAACCGAAGAGCCAGTCACTACTCAGCAGCTACAACAGGCGTTAAAAGGTCCTAATCCGCAGTTGGTAGTGGCAGACAAAGAAGAACAGCCAGCGGCTAATATCAAAGCGGCGATGGAAAATATTCCAGCAGGCTCGATTGCGGACTTTACTGCTGCGACACCTAAGCTGTATCAAGAGGCATTAGATGCCGCGCAAGCGGTCGGCTACTATGATGTTAAATTAAGTTTTAAAAAGGTCGCCAGTGATGAAATTGCGGTAGTAATTGATCACTTAGGTGAGCCGGTCAGAGTCGCCAGTCGTATTGTCGATATTCGTGGTGAAGGGCAGGAGCTTGAAGAGTTCCAGACCATTGTTGATGAAGCACCGCCAAAAGCGGATGATGTCTTTAATCATGGCGTGTATGAAAATACCAAACGTGAGATTGAGACCGCAACAGATCAACTTGGCTTCTTTGATGGTCAATGGTTGAACCGCTCTGTCGATGTGATTTTGCCGGATAACACCGCTGATATTGACTTGATTTATGATACCGGTGAGCGTTATCGATTTGATGAGGTTGTGTTCTTCACCATTGATGAAGAAACCGGTCAACTGACCACAGACCCAGATAAGCTGCCGGTTAAGCTTGAGCTATTGCATCAATTACATGAGTTTAAAGCAGGCGATAGCTTCTCTGCGCCTTTGGTGACTAAGTTTACCAATGACTTATCCAGAACTCAGTACTTTAACTCTGTCAACGTCGAAACCATCCGTCCTGGCACCAGTCGTGGCGTGTTAGGCTTTGAAGAGACAGAAAGAGAGCCGGATGAAGACCAGGAACTGGCACAAGCTGATACCGATCAAGCGGCAGCCGATGGCAGTGAGACGGATAATATAACGGCTAACGATTCAAGCTCAAGTGAGGGCGGTTTAAACAGTATAGGATCTAATAACACAAACAATTCAGACGACTCAGAGGATTCGAAAAACCTTGAAGCTTCTGATGATTCTGATGTACTGGATGAAGAGCTGGCGCCGGTGGTTTATTCGATTAATGATGAAACTTCTGAGAAGCTGGCTCAGATTCGCGTTAAAGCAGAGCGTCTATCGCGTCTGCCTGATGACCGCGTACTGGATGAAGTTGAGTCTGAAGCTAAGAGCTTGTTAGGTAAAATTGCCAACTCTATTAGTAATACCGTCAAAAAAGTATTACCAGATGACAAAGATCCGTATGCAGATACCGACAGCCTGCCAGATGATTTAAGTAAAACGGTGCTTGCTAATCGTAAAACACCACAGCAAGTGGCAGAAAGCAAATCTGTACCTTTATATGTATTCGTGAGCGCTGATAAGCCAAGAGATATGGATATCGGTATTGGTTATGGTACCGATACTGGGGTGCGCGCGGTCACACGATTTGAAAATAATCTGATTAATAAAGACGGATATCAAGCTGGTATTACAGTTGGGGCTTCTAAGATTAATAGAAATATTAACCTGCATGCCAGCCGTCCATGGAAGCATCCGTTAGATGACACCTTGACTGGTAATATCAGCTATGAGCAAGAAGAGATTAATCAAGGTGAAGGTAACCTAGATCTTGAAACCAACACCATACAGGCTGGTATTACGCGCAACATCCGTAAAGAAAATGGTTGGAACCGTACTTATTCTTTAAGATACCGAATGGATCAGTTAGAAAGTGGGGTTGAAGGTCCGGCGCGTGAAGACTTACCGGTGCCATTTAACCGTGAAGGCGCAAGCTTCGATCAAGAAGCGTTGCTACTGGGATATCAAATTGATAAGACTACATCGGATAATGTTCTAAACCCAACCAAAGGCTGGCGTCAGTATTATTCGATTGAAGCGGGCTCAGAAAATGCATTAACCGATACCAATATGGCAATCGCTCGTGCAGGGGTTAGCGGCCTATATAGCTTTGGTGAAGACAACAGACATCAGATATTAGCAAGTCTAGATGGTGGTTATATTTGGGCAGATGACTTTGAGCGTGTGCCTTATAAACTGCGCTTCTTCGCTGGTGGTGACCGCAGTATCCGTGGTTATGACTACAACAGCTTATCGGCACTAGAGAAAGGCTACTTAGTCGGTGGTCAGGTGTTGGCTGTGGGTAGCACAGAATACAACTACGAATTTAAACCTGGCTTAAGAGGGGCTGTATTTGCCGACTTTGGTAACGCTTACGACAAAGATTTCGAAGCTGAAACCAAGTTGGGTGTGGGCTTCGGTGTGCGTTGGGCCTCACCAGTCGGTATGGTTCGTGTTGACCTAGGTGCCGGGGTATTAGAAGACAGTATTCCAATTCGCTTACACTTTTATATCGGCTCTCCGCTGCAGTAGTCGCTTGTGCTGCATATAGTTAGCTATATTGCCCATTTATCGAATTTGATTTACTATGAGCAGCATTTTAGCCAATGATAATTCAGTAGATTTTGCCTTAATTATCATTGGCTACTGTCAATTTATAGCGCTGCATTTTAGCTTGAATACAGTACAGGTTTAGCTTGAGACAGTACAAGGCAAAATAAGTACAACACAGATTAGAATATCTATACAACTAACGTTTCTTATCCCTTTGACTTTAAAGTAAGTTACTTACGCTATGACCAATTCGCAAACGCCACAGCCTAACCATGATAATAACGCTGCTCAGCCTAAGGCTAAGCGGTCTAAGCGTTTCTTTTCGGTGTCCTTTTTTACCAAACTATTGGCGCTGATCATATTTTTGTTGGTGATGCTGTGTGTCGCCTTATATATCATGGCAGGTAGCGATAGAGGCACTAAGTTTTTAATTGAAAAGATTGTTTCTGAAACCGGAGTCAAACTTGAGTACGGTGAAGGCAACTTACGTGATGGATTGCTGGTCAAAAATATCAGTATGAATGCCGCAGAAGGGGTCAACGTACATTTCGTTGATACTTTTGTGCAAATTGGCTGGCGTGCCGTATTTGCTCGAGAAGTACATCTGCGTAATGCTGAGATTGCATCGATTGTTATCAACAATAACAATCCGCCATCAGATGATCCATTCGATTATAAGTCTATTGAGCTGCCGGTAAATTTACGCTTTGATCAGGCGCATATTGATAAGATTATTTATAACCAAGACGGTAAAGAGCCGGTCGAAGTAACCGATATTTATGCCGATGACTTAAAGTGGGTAGGTACTAAGTTAGACATTGGTGAGGCCAGCCTAAAGTATAGTGATGTTGTTGATGTCACTGAGCTAAAAGGGTTTATTGATCTTACAGACCAATATCCATTAGATTTATCAACCGTTGTCACCGTACATAGCTTAGAAAAAGCCTATATCGATCCTATTGAGATTGAAGCCACCGGTAGTTTAAAGCGTACCTACGGTAAGCTGCGCAGTAAATACAATGACAGTAGAGTAACTGGTGAATTTACAGTTCAGGGTATGGATGATAACAGTCCATTCTCTGCTAAGCTGCTGTGGGATGAAGTGACGATTCCTTATGCTGAAGGTCTAGATATTCATTTACAAAATGGTTTAGCCACAGCTTCGGGTGTGTTATCTGATATTGAGCTGCGTATTAATAGTCGTTTGTTGGCCAATACTATTCCAAATGGTCAATACAAAGGGCGTGCCAATATCAGAGACTTTGGCGCTATGCATGTACAGCGTCTAACTGCTGAAACAGCCGACGGTGACTTACTGGCGAAAGGTATTTTAGATTGGCAAAACGATTTTAATATCAAAGCCATGTTGTATAGCAATGACTATCAAGTGGGTACCTTATTACCAGAAGAAGCTGCTGATTTTGCACCCAAATATTTAAATGGTAAGTTGGCTTTCTTATTTGACCTGAAGAATAAAGATGATTTGATGCAAATTCAGGCCAACTTGCAACAAAAAGATGGCGAGAATATCAAAGCCAAAGTGGTGCAAGGTAAAACACCAACTAATCCAAGACAAAGTGCGCCTTGGTATATCGATGCCAGCTGGCAAAACTTGGTACGCCAAAATACGCCACAAGTGGGTGACATCAATAGTCCATACGGTACCGCAAATGTCGAGCTGCGTGATAATAAATTGTGGGTAAATGCTGATGCACAAATTAAAGAGCTTAATGCAGCACCTGCCGGTCGATACAAGGTTGATTTAAGCAAAATAAACGATAGTATAAACCTACAAGCCATTAACTATAATGGTGTCATGGGCGACTTGACTGGTAAAGGTAGCGTACTTCTAGCCAGCCAGTCTCAGCCTCTAATCTGGGATATTACCGCCAATACTCGTGAGCTTAGACCACAGGTGCTAAGTGACGCTATTCCTGTTGCCAAGCTCTCGGGTAATATTAATGCCACTGGTAGAATGCTGGATATTACTCAGCGTAGAAATGGGCGTAGGGTGACTGGTCAACGCCATGTGTTCACCATCAAATCTGCTGATTTAGATTCGCAGTTGACTGCACAAGTTGAAACCTCAAATGCAGGGGCTAATGCGAAAACCACTACTGAGCCGCGTTATGTTAACGTGATAGGCAGTGGTGATGGCTCTGTTGATTTATTTGACGGTGAGGTCAGTCACTTTGATGCCAGATTTAAAGGTAAGGTTGATTCTCAAGGACTGCCTCAAGGCGACTTAGATGTCGATGCCAATGGTAATTTAAAAAATATTAATATCAAACGCTTAAGCCATCAGGGCGAAGCGGGTAATTTACTGGCGTCGGGTAATGTTAATTTGGCTGACGGTATTAAATGGAATGTCAAAGCCAATACTAAAGACTTTGATGTTGGATTTTTCGCACCACAAACCGATGCCATCGTTAGCGGTGATTTACAGACCTCGGGTCATTGGCGAGATAATCAAACACAGTTGGGAGACTTGCGCGCATTTGACGTAAAATTTGACGGTGCCATTGATACGCCGCAGCTACCTAAAGGTAAGCTAAAAATCGATGCTGGCGGTAATGCACAGCAAATCACCGTGCGTAACTTAAGTCATGTGGGAGAGGCCGGCAGCTTAGTCGCCAAAGGTGATGTTAATGTCAAAAATGGCATTGCCTGGGACATTAACGCTGTGATGGATGAGTTCAATTTAGGCTACTTTGTTAGTGATGTTCCGAGTAATATTACTGGCCGTGTTTCAAGCACTGGGCTGTGGAAAGACAGTGTTCAGCAAATTAAGGTCAGCCAAATGGCTCTACGTGGTGAGCTTGATGGTAAGCCATTGAGCGCTGAAGGCAGCCTTGATACAACCTTACATCTTCCTAAAAACATGAACCAGTACTTGGCGAGCCTAAAAACTGATGATGCCAGTGGTCAAGTCGCTAAGGTCAAAAGTATTGTAGAAATCCTAAATGCGGATAATGTTCTGGTTCAGTGGGGCGATAATGAGATTTTAGCCAATGGTAATATTGAAGACCTTCAGGCCAGAGTCAACATTCGTGATTTAGGTCAAGTTAGTGACAGCATGTCCGGTAATATCATCGGTGCGTTAACGGTGGTACAGCCTGAAGGACAAGCGTTGCCAACCCTGTATGTTGATTTAGAAAGTAAACAGCTGCAGTTGCCAGGTGCTTATCTTGAAAGTGGTAGTGTTAAAGGTAAGATTGTTGATCTGGCCAAGCGTCCAAGTACCTTAGTGGTGATGGTTGACGGACTGCAAGCAGCGCAAACCAAACTAAGCAGTGTACAAGCTGTATTCAATGGTACCGAGCAGCAGCACACATTAACACTGAAAGCAGATACGGTCAGTGCCGGTACCGATGTGACGGTTGAGGCTGCGGTGAAAGGTAGTCTAGATCGTCAAGCACAAACTTGGGACGGCGCTATTGGTAACGGTAAGATTGCGACAGAATATGTCACCTTGTCTCAAAGTCAGCCTGCGCAGCTTAATGCATCCTTTGCTAACAATAAGCCTAAGTTACAGCTGGCTGCACATTGCTGGCAAGCAAGCAATCAAGAGGGCAAACTATGTCTTCGTGAGAATTTAATTGCTTCTGCTGATCAAGGGCAAGTCAACCTCGCGATTCAAGAGATTGATACCACTTTATTTGCGCCATTTTTACCAAAAGAGCTGACTTGGAAATCAACGCTTAATGGTAAAGCAGTGATGGCTTGGGGTAAAGGTGTAAACCCGACCATTAATGCAACCTTGTATACCGATAACGGTCAAATTGGCATGCAGCAAGACAGTTATCTAGATCCAATTACTTTGCCTTACAAGCGTGTGTCTTTGATTGTACGCTCGTTTGAGAAAGGGGTACAAATCAGAACCGACATCGACAGTGGTCAAGGTGCGCGTGGTTATGCCGATATTGCATTAGATCCGTTTAAAGAGCAAAAACCAATCTCTGGTGCACTGGTATTGAATGAGTTTAACTTAGCGATATTAAAGCCGTTCTTCCCAGGAATGCGTCAATTAGGCGGTAACATCACGATGGCAGGAGGTCTTGGCGGCACGTTATCAAAACCGGTCTTCTATGGCGATGTGGATCTGAAAGATGCCACAGTTGCCATGCTTGATTTGCCAGTCAACTTAACAGATATTAATGCAAAAGCCAGAATACGTGGTCAACAAGCCAAGATTGAAGGCGACTTCATGAGTGGTGAGGGCCAGGGCGATATCAGTGGTGAGATAAACTGGCAACAAGAGCTGCAAGCGATGCTGCGTATTAAAGGTGAGAACCTAGTCATTACGCAGCCGCCATTGCTGTTTGCTGAGGTCAACCCTGACTTTAATATCATTATCAAACCGCAGCAGCGCTACGTTAATATCGTCGGTGCAGTGACCGTACCAAGTGCAACCATCCGTCCGCCTGAAGCGAACGAAGAGGTCGTCACCAAATCCGAAGATGTGGTGGTATTGGACCGTGAGCTAATAGGTAATATCGAAGAGGTTCTTGCGATATCTAAGCCTTGGTCTATTAACGCTGAGATTGGTGTCGACTTAGGTAATGATGTTAACTTCCGCGGGTTTGGTGCCGTGATTCCATTGGCCGGTGCGATTCATATTACCCAAAAAGGTCAAGGCGTGATGAATGGACTGGGTGTGATCCAAGTGAGCCGCCGTACCCGAATTGATGCCTTTGGTCAGAGCCTTGAGCTCAACTATGGTCAAATTCGCTTTAATGGTGATGTGACTAATCCACAGTTGAGTATCGAAGCTGCTAGAGAGATTGAAGGCTTTGATGTTGGTATCCGCGTCAAAGGTGAGATTGCTGATCCAAATATCATCGTCTTTAATGAAGCAGGTCTGACCCAGCAGCAGGCTATGAATGCGCTGGTTACCGGTCGTATCTCTGACTCTGGTGCTACTCAGATCAGTGAAGAGGGCTTTAAGTCAGAGGTTACCAATAACTTGGCGGCAGCTGGTCTAAGCCTAGGGCTAAGAAGTGCCAGTAGCTTGACCAACAGTATTGGTAATGCCTTTGGTCTAGAGCGCTTGACCATCGATGCATCTGGTAATAGTGAAGATACCAATGTCAACGTTACCGGCTATATTACCCCTGACTTGTATATTCGTTATGGTGTTGGTGTGTTTAATGCGCAAAACAGCTTGTCATTGCGTTATCAGTTGACTCGACGCATTTATGTGCAGGCCACGTCATCAATTGAGAATGCGATTGATGTGGTTTATAGCTTCCGCTTCTAGTTGAGAAAATAATAGTTTAAGTAAACAAAAAGGACAGCCGTTGAGCTGTCCTTTTTATTTTAGGTGTTAGTATTTATTTGGTCAGAATCAAACGATTATTTCGGGTTAAGCGCAATCGGTATTCTTCACCTTCATGCTGAATTCTAATCTCTTTGGTTAGGGCAAACAGATGCTCAGACTGTAGCATAGGAAGTTGATTGTCACGTAAATGAAGTGCACGAGAAATAATAGTCGCCATGATCTATCCTCTGGTTGTATGAATGTTTAAATAGTTGAGTTGATGGATAATCATTGCCACAAAATATAATTGATAATGATTATCATTAACTTGATTATTATTGATTATCATCTAATTTGCAAGTATTTTTTTAATAGATTGCAAAATGCAGCATCCGCTTTAAATAAATGATAGTTTGGTGTTTTAATATCTAACTATTAGCAACAGATACCAACTAAGCCAGTAATGGATAAAATATAAACAGTTAAAATAAAACAATTAAAAAGTTAAGATAATTAAGACAAAAATAAAGAGGTAGGGGCAACCATGCGACAGATAGATGTGGCGATAGCAGTGATTCATCATGGACAGCATTATTTATTAGGCTATAGAAATGCGCAGCAACATCAGGGCAACCGCTATGAGTTTGTGGGTGGTAAAATTGAAGCCGATGAAGCGCCTAAGCAGGCTCTCATCAGAGAGGTTAATGAAGAGATTGGGCTAGACATTTCAATTGACAGTCAGATAAATAGATTGGGAATACTGCGTCATCACTATCCTGGACAAGACGGTGAAGAATCAAAACAAGTCTGCTTGCATGTGTATCGAGTGCAGCTATCAGATGCCCAATATCAGCAGCAGCTGAAGCAGAAACAAGGTACAGAAGGGCAGGCGTTAACCTGGGTAGATTTGGCTGATTTATTAGCGTCTCGCTATCCGTTACCGGAGGCTAATAAGTCGATACTGGCGTGGCTGCAAGTCGGGGATAAAATTAGTATTACTTTAAATTTGGGTGAGCCTAAAGCTGTCGATAACCCAGCGTCTGTTACCTCAAAATCAGAAAGCTTAAATGTCAGCTCAACAACTCAGCGCTCAACGATAGAGCAGCAAACTCAAGCTTGGGTCAATTATTATACTCAGTATTTACCCGAAAACGCTTATGTCTATTGTCGTCTTAAGCAAGCTGAACTTGATGATCAGCAGCGACTAATACTGGATTTGATACAGCAGCGCCCAGATCTTAAGTTAATTATCAGTAGTGAGTTGGCGGTGTATATGATGGAGCAAAATAGTACACAAGATAATACCTTGCCAAAGCAGGTCAGGGCGCAGCATTTAACCCAGTCTCAGCTGACACACTGGGCCAATCATCCGCCAACAGATGCGCAACAATTACCCCAGTTACCTATCACGGTCAGTTGTCATGATGCCGCAAGTATCCAGTTAGCCAACAGCTTGGCACAGCAGCGGCTCAATCAGAAGCTATCTGTACTAGTCGGGGCATATATTTCTCCTATCAAGGCGACTAAAACACATCCTGAACGTCAAGCGTTGGGTTGGAGTGAAGCTGAACAATTAGCCTCATTATCTGAGATACCTGTTATTGGCTTAGGCGGACTGGCACCGAGTGATCTTAGTACGGCAAGACAGTATGGTGTCGATAAGGTTGCTGGGATACGTGCTTTTTTAACGCAATAATCTGAAAAGTTTACGTTAATCGTATTAGTTTACAAACCGTATCTTAATAACACATTTTCTCGATAGTAATATACCGAATGCAATTCTATTATACTCAATATAAAAGCAATCAAGATTTGAGAGCCAGTTAAATAGCGGTCTATTTATTGGTTACGAACCAAATATAAAAGACAGCTCGTAATCTCGTAATGGCTGACAAGCAATAACGGCTATCAATCAATAATAAAGTTAAAGTAAAGCCAAGTTAGTGACACTCAAATCAGGATAAGCTATTACCAATTAAGTTATGCAAAATTAAATGACAAATGTCTAGTTATGTCGATAAGTGTGAGTAACATCACACCCCCATATTAGATATTAAATTCGACTCAAATGATGAAACTACTTACTATGAATGATTACAATCCAGATATCCCAGAGCGCCCATTTATGAAAGCGCTGTTAAAACACACCGGTATTGCATTGGCAATATTAGTACCATTAGCGGCCTATTCATCGATTTCACATGCCAGTACTGGATCAGCAGAGATGGCAGCTACACAAACAGCTACCCAAGCCCCTGTTACTCAGCCTACCTCTGTTGATCGTGTTGATTTAAACAAATATGCCGGTCAGTGGTATGAAATTGCGCGTATGCCAATGTACTTCCAGCGCAACTGTGCGTCTGATGTAACCGCCACTTATACCTTAAATACTGATAACTCAGGCTCTATTAAGTCGGTTGATGTGCTTAACCAATGCAAAAAGACAGATGGCTCAAATATGACGGCCAAAGGTCTTGCCAAGCCAGCCAATGATACTGGTAGCGAGCTAAAAGTGTCATTTTTACCGAGTTGGTTAAGATGGCTACCAGTCGGTAAAGCTGACTATTGGGTATTAGCGCTTGATGGTAAAACTGCTGATGGCATGGTTATTGACCAGGAACAACAAGGCCAACAACAAGGCGAGTATCAAAGTGCATTAGTGGGTACCCCTGATAACAAGTATCTATGGATATTATCACGTACACCGACATTGCCAGAAGAAACCATTAGCCAGTATAAAGCCGCAGCACAGCAGCAAGGCTATGACATTAGCCAGTTGAAAATGACGACGCATACCTCACAGTCTGCACAGTAGGTTGTGGTTAGTTAATAGTCGTTATTAACTGTTACTGGTTAGCCATAGCTTTTGCTAATCAAATAAGCAATTATTCATTAAACCAATAGTTGGGTTTAGGTTTAGCGACTGGCTAAAATTGCCAATATGATTTAAAATCTATCCTGATAGCTTATGAGCTCATTCGATTACCAATCAATGAGCTCTATCAACTGTAAGTTAGCGCCTACTTTTTTGACTAACCTTTCACTTCATTTATCCAAAGGAAGACTATTGTGAGTAATGCTAATACGCGCCGTGAGTTACACCAAAACTATTTGGCTAACTATCAACAACAAGAAAGCAAAGCCTATGAGCTTGCCAATCAATTGCATGATTTATACGTTAACAAAGACGTTAAAGTAAACTTATTTGGCGATAGCCTAAACGGTTTGGCGGCTTCTGAAATTCTAACCAAAGTTCAGCAAACAGCCACTCGTAATCAAGGCACTGCACTGAGCATTGATGACATAGTCGCTACTATCAAGCAAGTTGCTGATAACCAAGAAATCACAACTGCTGTGGTTGATGCTGGTCAATTAGTAAAAAATAAACTAAGCGTTAATGACGCTTTTGCAAAAGCTGATAAGTCACAGTCTGCAACAAGTGAAGCTACCGATGTTGTGCTATACGGCTTTGGTCGTATTGGTCGTATCTTAACGCGCCTGTTACTACAAGAAGCGGTTACTGATAAAGGTCTACAGTTAAAAGCATTCGTTGTACGTCCAGGTAAAGAAGGTGATTTAGCCAAGCGTGCATCACTACTTGAGCGTGACTCTGTACATGGTACATTTGCAGGCTCTGTAGAAGTTGATGAAGAAAACCAAGGTATCTTGGTTAATGGTCGCTTTATCCAAGTAATCTATGCCAACGATCCAAGTGAAGTTGATTACACCAGCTATGGTATCGAAGACGCTATTGTTATTGATAATACAGGTATCTGGAAAGACGAAGATGGCCTAGGTAAGCACTTAAAAGCCAAAGGCGTGAAAAAAGTATTGCTAACGGCACCATCAAAAGGCGATATCAAGAACGTTGTATATGGTGTGAATAATGACACTATCGGCGATGACACTATTGTTAGTGCTGCAAGCTGTACAACCAACGCTATCACACCATCATTAAAAGTTATCCATGATGAGTTCGGTATCGTTAACGGTCATGTTGAAACCATTCACGCATTCACTAACGACCAAAACCTAATCGATAACTATCACAAATCTGATCGTCGTGGTCGCAGTGCGGTATTAAACATGGTTATTACCAGCACTGGTGCTGCTAAAGCAGTAGGTAAAGCACTTCCTGAGCTAAACGGTAAATTAACGGGTAATGCTATTCGTGTACCAACACCAAACGTTAGCTTGGCTATCTTAAACCTAAATCTTGAAAAAGCACCAGCCAGTGCAGACGCGCTAAATGAGTTCTTCAAACAAGTGTCTGATAGCGATGCATGGCAATCACAGATTGCTTACTCTGATTCAACAGAAGCTGTTTCTACTGACTTCGTTGGTACTAAGCATGTGGGTATCTTTGATGCACAAGCGACTATCGTGACAGACAACCATGCTACTGTTTACGTTTGGTACGACAACGAAGTGGGTTACAGCACTCAAGTATTAAGAGTGGCTGCTCAGATGGCAGGTATCCACTATACCAATATCAGCGCATAATCTATATTAGTCTTTATTAATAACAGTACTGATATATGCGCTTAGCATTTGTTTGCATCACACGCTGATACTAATTTAGTCTTATGGTATCAGCGTTAAATGTTTAACAGCTGAAGTGTAAAATTGTGAATGAGTCCAAGCAAGTGACTGGGACGATTTGCAACCATGCCCGATAATCGTTATGGTTATCGGGTATTTTTATGAATAATAAATATTAAAAATAAATCATTAGAATGCTGTAGAATACGCAGTAATGAATTTATTACTTATTTTTAGCCAATAATTTTATAAAATATAATTACTCTAAATATGATACGTACTGATAAGTATAGTGCAGCATCACATAAATAATGCAGCACTGACAGACAGAAGCATATTGCAGCTGTCATAACGTCAATTAAGTCATATTTAGCCATTTAAGATACACCAATTTAAGAAAAGTTAGGGAGCAAGACCAATGCGATTTATTGATGAAGCAATTGTTACTGTCAAAGCAGGAGATGGCGGTAACGGCATTGTGAGCTTTCGCCGAGAGAAGTATGTTCCTCGGGGCGGCCCAGATGGTGGTGATGGCGGTAAAGGCGGGGATGTGATTGTTGTTGCTGATGATAACACCAACACTCTTGTCGACTATCGTTATACGCGCCGTTATGATGCGGGCCGTGGCCAAAATGGCCAAAGTAAAAACTGCTCAGGCAAAGGGGCAGATAACATTTATTTACGCGTACCCATTGGTACGACTATCGTAAATAATGAAACTGGAGAAGTGATCGGCGATTTGACTGAGATCGGTCAAGAGCTATTGGTTGCCAAAGGCGGTGACGGCGGTTTGGGTAATACCCACTTTAAAAGCTCAACCAACCAAGCGCCACGTAAAGCGACCTCAGGCTTTGAAGGCGAGTTAAAAGAGCTTAAGTTTGAACTAAAAGTTGTGGCCGATGTGGGTCTGATTGGTCTGCCAAACGCAGGTAAATCAACCTTTATTCGTCAGGTCTCTTCAGCGAAACCTAAGGTTGCAGACTATCCATTTACTACCTTGGTGCCTAATCTAGGCGTAGTGGATGTCGGTTTACACCGTTCATTTGTGATGGCTGATATTCCAGGTTTAATTGAAGGCGCCTCTGAAGGTGCTGGACTTGGTATCCGCTTCTTAAAACACGTGGCACGTACACGCCGTCTGCTACATATTATCGACATTAAGCCGATAGATGGCAGTGATCCGGTTGAAAATGGCCGAGTTATTTTAAATGAGCTGGAGCGTTTCTCTCCTGAGCTGGCCAATTTGCCACAAATCCTGATTTTGAACAAAATTGATCAGGTACCAGAAGAAGATGAATTAAATGAGCTGTGTCTGCATATCGTGGCTGAGTTAGGTTGGACAGGGGCTGTATTCAGAACTTCAACCTTAACCGGCGAAGGCGTCGATGATGTTAAATATCATCTGATGAATGAGATTGAGCGTGAGCAAGAGCGTGAGGAAGAAGATCCATTGTTTGCCGAAGCGCAGAGAGAAAGATTCCTACGCTTAGAAGAAGAAGTACGCTTGAATACCGAAGAGCAAAAAGAAGCCTACCGTGCGGCTCGACGTGCTCAACGTGAAGCTGCCTTCAATATGGAACTTGGCGACGATGACGACGATGATGGTGTCGAGGTCATTTACGCACCATAAGCAAAAGCGTCTAAAAAGCAAAGCAATACGCTATGTATTTAAAATTTAAACAACACCCTATAGCGCACTGACTGGCTATAGGGTTATAGCGCGAAAAGATAGCCTTTTTTAGTACAGGGCATAGTACCATTTAAATATATAGATGAATCAATATATTATAGGAAGGATTATGAGTGCTAATAAAAGCGATAAAAAAACAATAGCAAATCAAAATCAGGGCAGCATCCCAAAACCTGTCGATTCAAGTGATGAACGCTTTAATACTGAAAAACGTTCTTTTAAATTACAGCGTGTCATTGTAAAAATTGGCTCATCATTACTGACCAATAATGGTAAAGGGCTGGATCGAACAGCCATTTACGAATGGGCCAGCCAAATTGCTAAGCTGCATAACGAGGGCAAAGAAGTTATATTGGTCTCTTCAGGTGCGGTTGCCGAAGGTGTAGTACGTATGGGCTTAGAAGAGCGACCTAAAAAGCTTGAAGGTCTGCAAGCGTGTGCCGCTATCGGTCAAATGGGATTGATTGAAACTTGGTCATCAGCGTTAATCCAAAGCGGTGTCCAAAGTGCTCAGATTCTATTAACCCATGATGATTTGTCTAATCGCGAGCGCTATTTAAATACAGCCAACACCTTAAGTAAATTACTGTCTTGGCGTGTGCTGCCAGTAATTAACGAGAACGACACCATTACCGTCGATGAAATTAAATTTGGTGACAATGACACCTTAGGTGCTATGGCAGCAGCCATGGTCAGCGCTGATCTATATATCATTCTAACTGATCAAGACGGTGTCTTTACGGATAACCCACGTGAAAACCCAGATGCTAAAATGATTCGCCAAGAGCGCGCGATGGCAGATTATTTATTTGATATCGCTGGTGAAGGCGGTAAGCTGGGCAGCGGCGGTATGTTAACCAAAATTCGTGCCGGCCGTTTGGCTGCCATGGGTGGTTGTCCAACCGTTATCGCTAACGGTAGCATTGATAAAGTCATTACTCGAGTCGCTGCTGGTGAATCGGTCGGTACCTTATTGAAAACCAACCAAGCCGATAAGATCATTGCGCGTAAGCAGTGGCTAGCGGCTCACTTACGTATGGCAGGCACGTTATTTATTGACTCAGGTGCAGTTGAAGCGATTACCGTTCAAGGAAAGAGCTTATTGCCTGTTGGTGTGGTTGAGATTCAAGGTGATTTCGATGAGGGTGACGTGGTTGCTTTGGTCGATTATGATACCAAAGAGCGCATCGCAGTCGGTCAGGTCAACTTCTCATCGGATGAAGCGAAGCGTGTGGCACGTGAAAAAACCCAAAACTTTGATAAAATTTTAGGTGAGTCTGAAGACAGAGTGGTTATGGTTCATCGTGATGATATGGCCATTTTAAATAAATAAGAAGTTGCATGATGTATTGGCGCTAAACATTAAGCTTAAGACGACCAGTCACGTTTGGCGTGAATATAAACCGCGAGCTTATATTATTAAACTGAATAAATATCACATGAAACACCATATAAATCAGGTGGATTAAAAAGAGATAATAATGTCTATTACTAATACAAGTAACCGTATCGACGATCAGCTAGTCAACGGTAATCAAAATGAGGATGTAAACTTGACCAATACAACACATAATTTTGCACCTTTAAAAAATGACCGTTTACTAAAAGTCCTGCGCTTTGAAGATGTTGATGTGACGCCAGTATGGATGATGCGTCAGGCGGGTCGTTATCTGCCTGAATATAAGGCGACGCGTGCAGAAGCTGGAGACTTTCTAAGCTTATGTAAAGATACGGCAAGAGCCACTGAAGTGACGATGCAGCCGCTACGCCGTTTTGATTTAGACGCGGCAATCCTGTTCAGTGATATTTTGACCATCCCTGATGCCATGGGTCTAGGCCTATACTTTGAAACTGGTGAGGGTCCAAAGTTTAAACGCACCTTACGCACTGAAGCAGACTTTAAACAGTTAGAGCCGTTTGATGCTAACGATTCATTAGGCTACGTGATGGACGCAGTAACCAGCATCCGTAAAGAGCTTAACGGACTGGTACCATTATTTGGATTCTCAGGTAGTGCGTGGACCTTAGCCACTTATATGATTGAAGGCGGCAGCTCAAAAGATTATCGTTATACCAAAGGCTTGCTATACAGTCAGCCTGAATTTTTACACAAGATTCTGCAGCACACCACAGATTGCATTATTGATTACTTAGATGCACAAATCGTGGCTGGTGCTCAAATTGTTCAGTTGTTTGACAGTTGGGGCGGCGCATTGGCGCATCGTCAATTCGTGGAGTTCTCGCACAACTATAACAAGCGTGTGGTTGCAGAGCTGAAGAAACGTCATCCTGATATTCCTGTAGTGGTATTTACCAAAGGTGGCGGACTGTGGTTAGATGTACAAGCTGACAGTGAAGCAGATTGCTTAGGATTAGATTGGACCATGCCGTTAGACAGAGCCAGATCAATTATCGCTCAGTCTGGTAAGAAAGTTGCCGTACAAGGTAACTTAGACCCAGCGACTTTATACGGAACACCTGAGTCAATTCGCCTAGCCGTTAAGCTGATGCTTGATGATGCTTATGCGTCTGGTGAGAAGACAGGATATGTTGCAAACCTAGGCCATGGTATTACCCAGTGGGTAAATCCTGAAAATGCCAAAGTATTTGTGGATGCAGTACACAGCTACAAGCTGTAATACATTCAACAGTTGTCTTATAGCTTGTTTTAGGTAGGCTATAAGAAAGCGTAATATGCCAGCGGTTATTTAACTGACTGGCATAAAAGATAAAAAATTATAATCAGATAGGATGAGATATGTTGCAAGTAGCCATCGTCGGCGGTACCGGATACACAGGTGTGGAGCTTATACGCCTGTTGTCCTCACACCCAGAAGTCACTATTAAGTGGCTGACATCACGCTCTGAAGCAGGTAAGCCAGTGGCCTCTATATTTCCAAGTTTGAGAGGGATTTCAGATTTGGTTTATAGTGATCTGGGTGAGCAGACAGTAGAAGCCTTAGCTGAGTGTGATGTGGTATTTTTTGCAACACCGCACGGTGTGGCGATGCAACAGGCTCAAAAACTGGTGGATGCAGGGGTAAAAGTCATTGACCTTGCAGCAGACTTTCGTTTGCAGTCACTTGAAGCGTTTGAACATTGGTATAAGCATCAGCATGCGTGCCCAGAGTTGTTGAAGCAAGCCGCTTATGGATTGCCAGAGATTAACCGTGACGCGATTAAGTCGGCACAAGTGATTGGTAATCCAGGCTGTTATCCAACCACCGCTATTTTAGGCCTAAAGCCAATCATCGATGCACAAAATGCAGACAATAAGCAACTGGTCGAATCGCGTATAATTATCGATGCTAAGTCAGGTGTATCAGGTGCTGGACGTCAGGCTAAGTTAAATTTAAACTATGCTGAAACCACTGATAACTTTAATGCTTATGGTGTCACTGGGCATCGTCATTTACCTGAAATTGAGCAAGGTGTACATCAGTTATTAGGCAGTAAATTTACTCATAACATTCGTTTTGTACCGCACTTAGTGCCGATGATACGCGGTATGTTTACGACCATTCACCTTGGGCTGACTGAAGAGGCAAGCAAGTTAGATCTGCAGTCTTTATACGAAAATGCTTATAAAGATGAGCAATTTATAGACGTGCTACCTCAAGGTGAATATCCTGATACCCGTAGTGTTAGAGCCAGCAACCGATTGCGTATAGCGGTTCATCAAAATAATGACAGACAAGAAGCCACTATTTTGGTTGTGCAAGATAACTTGGTTAAAGGCGCTGCAGGACAAGCTGTACAGTGTATGAACGTTATGTTTGGCTTTGACGAGGCGTTAGGGCTTAACCATGTTCCAGTTGTCCCTTAGTCTGTCATAAGAGCGTTTATTTTAGCTGTTTTGCTTGCTGTTGATTGATGAGTACAGTTGACTCAAGGATTTGATAAGTTTTTTGATAAAAATCAATATTTTATATAATTTTTTTGTTATTTAAACTTGATGGATAGCTAAGTAAATTTATTGTAGCTTAAGTTGATGCCTTGGGTTAGTATGGCATCAATGATTGTCGCACCAATGAGTTAGAGTTTTCATCGATGCTAATATGAGGTTAGTTATTGTTTTAAGAGTTAGGTATAATACGTAGCCTTAAATCTTCTCTGACCTTAAATTTAACATTAATAGTTTTGGCGCTTTAACTCATTGCCGATTCACCAGATACGAGTCTAGAACACATGCCTACCGAAATTAGCAAACCCAGCCCTAAATTTGTTAAGTCATCATCTAATAAATTGATGAGCCCGCTGGTATTGGTATTATTTGCTAGTGCCGTGCTATTAACTGGGGTGATGGCTATGGCATTTGGTCATAAGTTTGGTTACTACCGAGGTTATCAAGCATCGCAAAAAGCCTATGAAGAGCAAAATGAATCTCAAGAGTTGACCTCTGAAGGTATCCAGCAATTGAAGGCCAATGTTACTTCGTTAACGTCGCAGTTAGAAGCTGCCAAAAAAGAACGTGATATCAGCTTAAATAACTTAGGTCAGTTGCGCTCAGATATCCAAGAGCTGGAAGTGAAAAACTTACAGTTATTGCAAGTCAATGATGTTTATGCCAATAGCCTGATTGAGCAGGGCGGCTTACCATTGCAAATCGTAGGCGCTAAGATGCAACCTTTGCCAGAAAACGCCTTTGAGTATCGTTTTGATGTGGCCATGTTATCGAAAGATGGGCGACAGCATCGATTAACGCCAACCTTAACGTTGCTTGATGAAGAAAATCTAGTAGAAGTGCCATTAGAACCGAGTACCTATAATATTCAAGGTATGGCTCGAATCCGTGGACGCTTTGTGATGCCAAAAGGATTTAGCCCTAAGCAGGCGAAATTGACACTAACGGCTAACGAAGAAGAGGTTGAGCAAATCTATAATTGGCAGTTATCTAGCCCGGTAGACGCCATGCCAATGTCTTTATCTGAAATTCCAGAAACCGATCAACGTCCTGTTACCGATGGTAAGAGTGGCGATGATAAAGATAAGTAACCTTTAATAAGTAATAGCTATAGGAAACTTGTAGGATAAGTGGTGATCAAGTCACCGCTTAATCACGATAATTCTTAACAATAACTCTTAAACAGTAAGCAGACCGATGTAGCTTAAATATAATTTATGAAACAACCAATGAATACTGACAATATCATGAATAAGCAAGTATCAGCGGACTGGCATCATCCTGCCTCACTGCCTATTATGCCGACCACTTTGCCTTCTCGTCTGATTGATGAGCAGCCGCAAGAGGAGGGTGAGGTAGATGTGATGCTGGCTGACCCTGAAATTGCTGAGCCGCCGATGTATGCTGTGGTGATGTATAACGATGACTATACGCCAATGGAATTTGTGGTCTATGTGCTACAGTCAGAGTTTCGCCATAATATAGATGACGCGGTTGAGATTATGCTCAATATTCATCATCAAGGCCGTGGCATTGCTGGTATTTATCCTAAGGATATTGCTGAAACCAAAGCCAAAAAGGTTAATCAAACCGCGCGTAAAGAGGGCTACCCGTTATTAAGCCAAATTGAGCCGCATCAAAGCTGATAGGATAATAAACAACGGGCTAGACCAATAAGCTTAATCCAGTTGGCTTTATCTTTGATTAAACGAAAACCTCTGAATATCCTAATTGGGTGTTCAGAGGTTTTTTTGTGCTTGTTAAGCTTCGATTAACACATTATCAGGGTTCGCTCTTGATTTTTGGGTGAGTCAACCCTACTAAGTAGGTATGAGTATGTGGTATAGATCTGGCTAACGCCTTGTTAATATTTATATTTTGAGTGTTCCCAACTGCCAAACCAGAGTGATAAATTCATCAATATGAAACAATAATTGTCTTAGATGGCTATTAAATGGTTGCTGTGCAACAAATATGATGTCTTTGGTTAGGTAACTGAAACACTTAAACTAAAATTTAACTTGCTAATGAATGGACTAAAGTGACACTATTATAAAACCACGGTTGAACAAAAATAGACTTTGATAACCCCAGGCCAATGCCAAAATAATAAGATGAGTCCTTTAGTTGCCATCTGAGCAATAGGCGAAGAGTAAAGTAATTACTCTCAAGATCTAACCCATTTAAAATAACAATATAATTAGGATATCTCTATGTTAAGTCGTCATCTCGAAGTTTCATTACGTCTTGCCATGACTTTGGCACGACAGAAGTCACACGAGTATTTGACAGTGGAGCATTTATTGCTGGCACTGCTCGAAAATAACAACGCCGTCACCACTCTAAAGGCGTGCGGCGCAGATATCAGTAGCCTGCGTACAGATTTAGAAGCGTACATAGAAAAGCATACGCCTAAGATTGATGCTGATCTTGAACAAACGCCTCAAGCAACACAAAGCTTTGACCGTATCTTGCAACGTGCCATATTCCATGTGCAATCGATTGGCTCAGGTAGACTGGTGCAAGGCTCAGATATCTTAGTATCTATGTTCTCAGAACACGATACCTATGCGGTTTATTTGCTTAAAAAGCAAGGCGTTAGTCGTCTTGAACTGACACAGTATTTATCACACGGTACCGATGGTGATGAGACGCGTAGCAGTCAAAACGATGCGGAAGCCGAAGAGGGCAAAGCAAGCCGTGGCAAAAAAGATCCATTAGAAGAATATGCGCAAAACTTAAATAAGCGCGCAGCAGAGGGCAAAACAGACCCATTAATCGGTCGTGAAAGTGAAATTGAGCGTACCGCGCAAGTGTTGTGCCGTCGCCGTAAGAACAACCCATTATTAGTGGGCGACCCTGGTGTGGGTAAAACCTCTATCGCTGAAGGCTTGGCTTGGTTAATTATTAACAATAAAGCGCCTAAGCCACTACAAGGCTGCGTTATTTATAGCCTCGAAATTGGTACCTTAATCGCAGGCACCAAGTATCGTGGTGACTTTGAAAAACGTATGAAAGCATTGCTTGATGAGCTTAAGAAAAAGCCAAATGCAATTTTGTTTATTGATGAGATTCATATGATTATTGGCGCAGGTTCGTCGATGAGCAGCAATATGGATGTCTCGAACTTAATCAAACCTGCTTTGGCCAATGGTGAGCTAAGATGTATTGGTTCAACGACCTTTACTGAGTATCGCCAAGTATTTGAAAAAGATCATGCGCTATCGCGTCGCTTCCAAAAAATCGATGTCAATGAGCCAAGTATTGATGACAGTATCGAAATCTTACGTGGCTTGAAATCACGTTATGAAGAGTTCCATAATGTTGAGTATACCGATGACGCTTTAGTGAGTGCGGTACAGCTGTCAGCCAAACACATTCATGAGCGCTTTTTACCAGATAAAGCGATTGATGTGATCGATGAAGCAGGTGCTTATAAGCGTTTGGGTATTACTCCTGATGCTGAGCAAGTAGCAGATGAAGATCAGTTGATTAGTGACATCAGTAGTACTGATTATACCGCTGAAATTGATGCTGATGACTCAGGTTTAGACAATGATGCGGATGCTAATACTAGCAGCTTAGATGATAGTGTTGAAGCCGAAAGTACTCAGAAAGAGACTACTGAAGCAGAACATGGTTCAGAGAATAATGACGCGGCTCAAGAAGAGCAGCAAACAGAAGCGCCTGCTCCGACAGTGATTGATGTAGAAGACATTGAAGCCATTATTTCTAAATTGGCACGTATTCCGCCTAAGTCTGTCTCAAATGATGACAAATCATTGCTGCAGCATCTAGACCGTGACTTGAATCGCTTAGTGTTTGGTCAAGAGGAGGCGATTAAGACGCTATCAGATGCTATTAAGCTGTCACGTGCTGGCTTGAAACCCACTGACAAGCCGATTGGTTCGTTTATGTTTGCAGGTCCTACCGGTGTTGGTAAAACCGAAGTTTCTAAACAGCTTGCCAACTTGATGGGTATTGAGCTGATTCGCTTTGATATGTCTGAGTACATGGAAGCGCATACCGCGTCACGTTTAATCGGTGCGCCTCCAGGCTATGTTGGCTTTGATCAAGGCGGTCTGTTAACCGAAAAGATTAATCAACATCCGCATTGTGTATTACTGCTGGATGAGATTGAAAAAGCGCATCCTGATGTGTTCAACTTGCTATTGCAAGTCATGGATCATGGCTCGTTAACCGATAACAATGGCCGTGTCGCTAGCTTTAAGCAAGTAATCTTAATCATGACTACTAACGTTGGTGCTGAAAATATCAGTCGCTCTTCTATGGGCTTTACCAAGCAAGATCACAGTAAAGACAATACAGAAGCGATGAACCGAGTGTTCACACCAGAGTTCCGTAACCGCTTGGATGCCATTATTCAGTTTAACCCGCTTGACCCATCGATTGTCATCTCGGTAGTTGATAAGTTCTTAGTTGAGCTTCAAGCCCAATTAGATGATAAACAAGTGGTGTTAGAGATTGATGATGCGGTACGCGAGTACTTAGCAGAAAAAGGTTATGATCGCTTGATGGGTGCACGCCCAATGCAGCGCTTAATCCAAAATGAAATCAAAAAGCCACTAGCAAACATGGTGCTGTTTGGTGACTTGGTTGATGGCGGTGCGGTGCATGTGACCTTAAGCGAAGAAGCGTTTGATAGTGCGATTGATGATGATGGCAAAGCGGCCGCAGAAGGCAGCCGTATCTTGTTAACTGTCGTCGAGCAGCATGGCCAACGTGGTGTTGAATACGCTGATACCGAAGAAGGCTAATAATTGCTAAGGTTGCAAGTGAATAAAGCTAGCATTATTGCTAGCTTTATTTGTTATAGTCGGGGCGATAAATTGAAGTGAAAGGCAACTGAGTAAAAGTATCGTTGTTGAAGGTTTTATTTTTCTACTTCAGGAATGTCGATATCAAGATTCAATTCTTCTTTCATCTCACTTGCTAATTGATAAAATTCCTGCTGCTCTTGTAGTTGTTTTTTACTATGATAACTGCTCAAAAGTAATAGGAGATGGGAGACGACTGCAGCAATAATTACTACTAGTAGCCATTTTGGTACTGTATTTTTGTTTTGCATTCAATCACCTAATCTGAAGAGTCTATTATTAATACTCTTCATGTTTGTTGCCGTCTTGCTTAATAAGAAAAGTATAGCGAAACGGTTAAGCAGTATCAACGTATCAATTATTTCACTGTAATACTGCTTATATTAGGTACACGCCATAGTAGTGTTGTTATAAAAGTAACTACTATATGCTTATAGAGTCGCTAATATATTTAACCCGAATATCAACTCTTTTTTCCAATCCATTGGTTTCAGAAGGCTTGTTAATTTAGATTGTAGAATAAAATTTTTCTAAGCCTTTATTTTTCAATAACTTACAAAGAGTTAAGAGTGGGGTATATTTAGCAACTCATTATTTTTTTAGACGTGCATAAAACAATACAAGGTAAGCACATATGGACTTATTTGAAAAAAATCTAAAAACTCAAAAAACAGACGCTGAAAAACAGGCGATATTGGCCAATGTCAAAATGCCAGAAGACTGGAAGCAAGCGTTGGCTGACGAGTTAACCTCAGACAATATGGACAACTTGCGTGACTTTTTAAAACAAGAATATGGCTCAGGTAAAAGTATCTATCCCAAAGCCAGTCAAATGTTTAACGCCTTTAATTTAACCCCACTGTCTAATGTGAAAGTGGTGATCTTGGGTCAGGATCCTTATCATGGGCCAGGGCAGGCCATGGGGCTTTCATTCTCGGTTCCTAAAATGATTCCGATGCCGCCATCACTACGTAATATTGTTAAAGAAATGGCCGATGACATTGGCACATTGACTCCACGACACGGTGACTTGACCACATGGGCGGAGCAGGGTGTGTTATTACTTAATGCCTCATTGACGGTAGAAGAGGGCATGGCAGGCAGTCATCAAGGTAAAGGCTGGGAGCAGTTTACTGATGCGGTGATTGATGTGGTAAATCAGCAGACCCAAAATACAGTGTTTATTCTGTGGGGTAGTAAGGCCAAACTTAAAGGCCGCTTTATTGACACTGATAAGCACTTGGTGTTATCAGCTGTGCATCCCTCGCCATTGGCTGCGAACAGAGGCGGCTTCTTTGGTAGTAAGCCCTTTTCAAAAGCCAATCAGTATTTACAGCAGCATGGTAAGACTCCTATTCAATGGCAGTTACCACAGTAAAACCAATTAAAATAAAGCGACTTATATAAAGTGGCTCATATAAGGTAACTAGGATAAAGTGACTTATATAAATGAACTAACATAAAGCAATCGCTACTGAGTATTAAAGCTATTTAAGAGTTAAGTCGTTGAAGTTGAGTATTAAAGCAATTAATTATTGAAGCCATTAAATTTTGACCTGTGTTGTGAGCCTTATGAGCCATCCTAATCGTTTAAGTTCCTACCAAGGGTTTGAGTCTTCTAGTGAAGCACTTAGCTACCTAGCTAGTGCCAAATATTGGACATTAGCTGATGTTAAGTTTATGCGGCGAGCTTTATCGTTAGCAGCGCGCGGAGCTGAGCTAGAAGAAGTGCCTGTTGGGGCAGTGCTGGTTTGTGATGGTGAGGTGATTGGTGAAGGCTTTAATCAACCTATCACCAGTCATGATTCGACAGCACATGCAGAAATTGTGGCCCTACGCTGTGCTTGTGAGACAATACAGAACTATCGATTACCGCCGAATACCACAATGTATGTCACGCTTGAGCCATGTACCATGTGCTTTGGGGCTTTGATACATGCGCGCCTTCAGCGCTTAGTGTTTGCCACATACGAGCCACGCGCCGGCATGGTAGGCAGTCAGTTAGATTTATCAAAAATGGGCTTCTATAATCACCGAATAAAGGTGAACTCTGAACTTTTACGCTCGTTAAGTCAGCAGCAATTAAAGTCATTTTTTAAAGCCCGGAGACAACAAAAAAGTCAGGCAAAAGCCACTGGGCAAGTTAGCAATTAAATCGTCTAATTTTGACTGGTGAAAGCGTTAGAAATTTGTTATAATCCGGCCCTATTTGCGTTTATTGCTTACAGTTGTACTGTTTTGGTGATGAATGCAATGATAGATAGACAATGATTAATGGTCATAGCCAATGGCGCGTTATAGAGCTTATAAGGCTAGGACTTAAGTAAACTAAGCAGCGATAATAGGTGACTAACATGGGCTTTCCTGTCATTACCATCGATGGGCCAAGTGGCGCAGGAAAAGGTACTGTGTGTTTAAGGCTGGCACAAGCATTAAACTACCGCCTATTAGATTCAGGTGCTTTATATCGCATTGTTGGCCTAAAAGCATTTGAAGCCGGACTGCTAAAACAAGACAAGCCTGACCTAGATGCTGATGATGAAGTGAACATTGCGCAAATAACTGAGCAGCTTGATATTCAGTTCTTGCCGCAAGCATCAGGGCAAGTTGATATTGTGGTTGATGGTCATAATGTGGCGGGCGAGATTAGAAATGAAACCGTCGGCGGTTATGCCTCAAAAGTGGCAGCCTTGCCTAAAGTTAGAGCCGCCTTATTGGCATTGCAACAAGACATGGCCAATGACTCAGGCTTGATAGCAGATGGCCGAGATATGGGCACAGTGGTGTTCCCAAATGCAGATGCTAAAGTGTATCTGACAGCCAGTGCTGAAGCACGCGCAGAGCGCCGAGTGGCTCAATTGCAACAAGCGGGTCAACAGGCAGACTACGCAGCAATATTACAAAGTATTCAAGATAGAGATGCACGCGATGAAAATAGAAGTGCCTCTCCGTCAAAACCGGCACCTGATGCTTTACTATTAGATAGCTCAGAGCTTTCTGCAGATCAGGTGTTTACACAAATCAAAAACTTCTGCCAACAAAAAGGCATTAGTTTTAGTGCATAATTTTTTATAATAGTCTTTTGTTATAAACAATCGTTTTAGATTTTAAGAGAATCATCTTTCAAAATAACATTTTTATCAAATGAGAGTAAAAGAGTAAAACCAGCGTCAATCTTTTATTCTCATTAACTTGAACCGTACTGTGCTGGACAGGATACGGCTATATTAAGGTAATCATAATGGAATCATTTGCTGAACTATTTGAAGCGAGTCTAGAAGAGCAGGGTCTTGATATTGAGCGTGGCTCAGTTATCAGCGGTGCTGTTGTAGCAATCGATAGCGATTGGATTACAGTTGACACTGGTTTAAAGTCTGAGGGTGTGGTAGCTCGTGAAGAGTTCTTAGACGACAATGGCGAGCTTGAAGTAGCAGTGGGCGACAGCGTTGATGTGGTAGTTGAGGCTGTTGACAACGGCATGGGTCAAACCCTACTGTCGCGCGAAAAAGCAAAACGTGTTGAAACTTGGAATGCGCTTGAGAAATTATTTGAAGGCGATGAAATTGTAAAAGGCGTTATCTCAAGCAAAGTAAAAGGCGGTTTTACTGTTGATATCGGTTCAGTACGCGCTTTCTTACCAGGTTCATTAGTAGATGTACGTCCTATTCGTGACACGACACATCTTGAAGGCAAAGAGCTTGAGTTCAAAATCATTAAGCTAGATCAGAAGCGTAACAACGTTGTTGTTAGCCGTAAAGCGGTTATGGAAGCTGAAAACTCAGCTGAGCGCGAAGAGCTATTGAACAAACTTGAAGAAGGTATCGAAGTTGAAGGTATCGTTAAAAACCTAACTGACTACGGTGCATTCGTAGACTTAGGTGGTATCGACGGTCTTCTACACATCACTGATATGGCATGGCGCCGTATTAAGCACCCATCTGAAGTGGTTGAAGTGGGTCAAGACCTTAAAGTTAAAGTACTTAAGTTTGACCGTGAGCGCAATCGCGTAAGCCTAGGTCTAAAACAACTAGGTACAGATCCATGGGATAACGTAAGCGGTACTTACCCAGTAGGTAGCATCGTTAAAGCACGCGTTACTAACTTAACTGATTATGGTTGTTTCGCTGAAATTTCTGACGGTATCGAAGGTCTAGTACACGTTTCAGAAATGGATCACACTAACAAAAACATCCACCCATCTAAAGTAGTTCAGATTGGTGACGAAGTTGACGTTATGATCCTAGATATCGACGAAGAGCGTCGTCGTATCAGCCTAGGTATCAAACAAACTCTACCAAACCCATGGGAAGAGTTCGATAAGAAATATGACCGTGGCGATAAGCTAACCGGTACTATCAAGTCAATCACTGACTTTGGTATCTTCATCGGTCTTGACGGTGGCATCGATGGTTTAGTTCACCTATCTGATATCTCTTGGAACGAAGCTGGCGAAGAAGCTATCCGTAACTACAACAAAGGCGACACTGTTGAAGCTATGGTTCTATCAGTTGACGCTGAAGCCAACCGCATCAGCCTTGGTATCAAGCAGTTAAGCTCTGATCCATTCAACGAATACCTAGTTGCTAACGACCGTGGTTCAATCGTAACTGGTACGGTTAAAGAAGTAGACGCTAAAGGCGCTACTATCACTTTAGCTGACGAAGTAGAAGGTTACTTACGCGCTTCTGAAATCCAGCGTGATAAAGTTGAAGATGCTACTAAGCACCTAAACGAAGGCGACACTGTTGAAGCGAAAATCATCAGCGTTGACCGTAAGTCACGTGGCATCAGCTTATCAATCAAAGCGAAAGATGAAGCAGAAGAGCGTCAAGCAATTAAAGAGCTTGGTAGCACTCAAGCTGCTCCTGAAGCACAGCCAAAAACAATTGGTGACTTGATTAAAGAGCAAATGCAAGAAGACTAATCACCGCTTATTTTGATAATAAGTTGAGTGTTAGTTAGTGGCTATGTCATTAATTTTAATATCATAAATTGAGTTTATTATTTTTGATATGGCCCTAATATGAAGTCAAAAAATAGGAGTGACCCTCGGGTTGCTCCTTTTTTGTTGCAAAAAACGATTATTACACTACAAATGTCGAAAAAAGTTGCAGATAAACTCCACAGCAAGGCCAAGTTATGATTTAATATCTACTTAAGCAATTAAATACAATACCATTTATTTAATTGCAGGGTCTCTAGCTATAGACTTAACAATGAGTGAAAAAGCTCGAATGTGCTATTAGCTAAATTAAGCACTGAAGCAATACTAAATATGGCACAAGTACTGGGTATTTTCCTTAATGACTTTAAGATCAATATGGAATATAAATCCCTCTTATTTAAACAGCCACTGTATCAAATTTTGCTCAAAATCAGTTAAAGGACTAGCGATTTAAAGCCATTTATTATTATATTAATTTTTAACTATTATTTATTAAGGTCACAAGGATATGACAAGTATTATAAATAAATCAGATTTAATCCAAGACGTAGCATCACGTTGCGACTACATTACTGATTCAGACGTCGATAGCGCAGTGCGAGAAATTTTGGCACTGTTATCAGACAATCTTATCAATAACAGCCGTATAGAAATTCGCGGTTTTGGTACCTTTTGTTTACACCATCGTGATGCCAGACAAGGGCGTAATCCAAAGACTGGTGAAACCGTATTGGTACCGGCAAAAGCCATTCCTCACTTTAAGCCAGGCAAAGCATTGCGTGAAGGTGTCAATGATAAATGGATGTAATCCAACCTCAATTAATGCTATCCTGTAGCCCTTATTCTTCATTATGTTTAACTACATTAGGTGTTTGACTTGAAAGCTCGATTTAGAACATCAGCATTGTTTTCCCGTAAAAAGACAACTTTACTTGCACTATTAGTCATGATGCCGTTAGCTGCTTACGCCGCTGGTGGTGCCGTTGACACCGCAATACAGACCTCTAGTTACAGCTTTCATGTATTTATGCTCATTGGGTTTGTGACGCTATCCGTTGCCGTCTCCTTTGTGTGTTCTGTTTCTGAAGCTGCGTTACTGACAATGACGCCTTCTTATGTGGCTTCTATTGCAGAAGAAAATCCTAAAAAATCAGCGATGTTGAAAAACGTCAAAGTCGACAATATCGATCAATCAATCGCTGCTATTTTGACTTTAAATACAGTCGCACACACAGTAGGTTCTATTGGAGCGGGTGCTCAGGCGACTATCGTCTTTGGTAGCCAGTGGTTTGGTGTGTTCTCAGCGGCAATGACGTTAATTATTCTTATCGGCTCTGAGATTATCCCTAAAACATTGGGCACTGTTTATTGGCGCCAGTTATCAGGCCCTGTTGCTTATTTTGTTAAAGCTATCATCTTTATGTTATACCCATTAATTTGGGTATCTGAGAAGTTAACCAAACTGTTAACCCGTGGTAAAAAGGCACATTCATTTAGCCGAAATGAGTTTGCTGCACTAGCAAGCGTGGGTGAGCAGTCAGGTCAAATAGATCCGTTAGAATCTAGAATTATTCGTAATTTATTAGCTTTTGGTGCGATCAAAGTTGAAGATATCATGACGCCTCGTTCAGTGATGCATGCCTTTGATCAATCTATTACCGTGGCTGAGCTTTTGGCCAATCGTCCTAAGCTGATGTTCTCAAGACTGCCGATTTATGATGAAGATCTAGATAAGGTGACAGGCTTTGTGCTTAAGTCCGATATTTTATTAGCCAAAGCTAATAATCACATGGACAAGCCACTTGAAAGCTATAAGCGTGAGATTACCTTTGTGTTCTCAAAAATGAAGCTGTTTGATTTGCTTGATTTGATGTTAAATAGCCGAATCCATATCGCCATTACTGTTGGTGAGTATGGTGAGGTGAAAGGACTGGTAACGTTAGAAGATGTGCTTGAGACGTTATTGGGACTAGAGATTGTTGATGAAGTCGATAGAGTAGAGGATATGCAGGCGTTAGCACGACAAATGATGCAACGTCGCTCTGCACGTTTGGGTATGCTGGTTGAAGATGACGATACCCATGAGAACAACCAGTAGCCGAACCAATATCTAAGTCTTTTTAATAAAGAGGCTTAATAGGCTAGTTCATTAACAGTTTGGTAATAGGCATAGTAAAAAATCATGCTAGTTAGTGAGTAAATCTTGTGTTTTGTCACTAATTATTACATGCGGTTAATATTCAGCTAGGATTGTCATCTTGTTAATATAGTAAGATAAGGCCACATACTAAGGCACGTGTCCTGTTATTTGATGTCAAATCGTTTAATGCCAAAGGCAAACATTTCCATGACAGAAATGATAAAAGTGACAACGACTACTGACTGATCACTTAAGTGCTCATCGTTTAAAACAGTTAAGTTAAGACAGCTACTTAAGACAGTCAACACGTAAACATACTAACAATAAATAATCTCATAATTAACAAAGGATCAAACCATGGCTATTTTTAATACAAATAACCTATTATCAACTGTTATTGCACCAGTTGCTATGGCGACAGCAGTAAGCTTAACAGCAACAGCTGCTCAAGCTGCCGACCTTTCTGAAGCCGACGTTCAAAACTATGCGGCAAAAATGAAGCAAGCGGCAAATAGCAAAAACGTCAGCCAAGTATCAAATCTAGTGGCTGATGAAGCCTTGATTTCATTATCACGTCGTGGCAAAACGACCAGCTTAGATAAGTCAGCTTATCTTAATTTGTTACAAAAAAGTTGGACGAACTCAAGCAACTATACTTATGATATCAGTATATCTAATGTCGTCATTAGCGGCAGTCAAGCCAAAGCAGACGTTAAAACCGTTGAGTCTTGGGTGAAAGATGGTGAGAAAAGAACATTTACCACTTCTTCAAGAGCCACTTTAAAAGCAGGTAACAATAACGCGGTACTACTACGTGCTGTATCACAAGTGACTATTGATTAAGTTGATTGTGATTAAGCCGATTTAGCTAATTAAGTTATTTCAAAATTAGGCTTAAGATTAACACCTTATTTGTTACAAACAGCTTGCGACTAGATACGTCTCATTAGATGCATCATTTTTATGGTGTCTAGCGGGTCGTATCTGGTTTGCTATATAAATTAAGCACTTCAATTGAGTGCATTTTACAGCTTACCGCACATTAGACTGCTAACAAGTAAACAGCGGCACATATTGGCTAGATATTGACCGGGCTATATTGAGCCCGCTTACTCATTTTTTACTTACTATTATAATTTTTATTTCATCTACATTTCTTCTACTGGGTTATTACTGTTATGGACTTTAGAAAAACTTCCGTTCAATTCTGCAAACTTCCTTTAGTCATCGCTATAGGTTCAGTTTTCTTAGCAAGTTGTAGTAGCAATACAGCGCCGGTTGCAGGCGGAACGTCGACTAGAGTCCCAGTGGCTCAGAACGAAGCGGTATCAAATGTACCAGCCACTGACAGTAGCTACAGCACCTCACTGTTAGACGATGACAGCTTAGCAGAGCTTGAGAACCTATTAGAAGCCACCGATATGAAAATGGTGGAAGATGATAAGTTGGCCATTCAGCAATACGGTAACTTATGGGACAGAATGCGCGCTGGATTTCGCATGGACCAAAGCTATGGCTTTAGCCAACAGCAGCGTATCGATGCTCAGAAAAACTGGTTTATCACACGTCAAGAATATATCAACCGATTAACAGCGCGTGCCAGTCGCTATTTGTACCATACGATTAGAGAAGCTGAGCGTCGTAACATTCCGACCGAGCTTGCACTACTGCCTGTCATTGAAAGTTCTTATGATCCAACCGGTACCAGTAATGCCGCCGCTGCTGGTTTATGGCAGTTCATTCCTAGCACCGGCCGTATTTATGGCTTAACCCAAACGCCAACCTATGATGGTCGTCGTGATGTTATCGAATCGACTCGTGCTGCATACGACTTCTTAACCTCATTATATAATCAGTTTGGCAGCTGGGAGTTGGCCCTAGCGTCTTATAACGCAGGTCCAGGACGTGTACAAAAAGCAATAGATGCCAACCGTGCGCGTGGCTTACCCACTGATTATTGGTCACTGTCTTTACCGACTGAGACCATGCACTATGTGCCACGCTTTATGGCAGTAGCCCAAATCGTTAAAGACACCAATCAATACAGTATCGCTTTACCAGCCATTGCTAACCGTCAGCATTTCAGAAGTGTTCCGGTTAACTATGGTGTTAGCCTGTACGAAGTGTCACAGATTACCGGTGTTAGCTATGACGAGCTAAAAGCATTGAACCCAGCCTTAACAAATGGCCGAGTCGATACGTCTGGTCCTAACCGTGTCATTATTCCTAACCAAATTAATGTGTTAGTAGATTCTAAACTAAGTAATCTAAATGGTAATGGCGGTACGGTAAGTGGCAGCACAACGCCTTATACTATCCCTGACTCACAATATGAAGTCATGGCGAAATCTCCTGAAGGCTTAGCGGAGTTCGCCAGTAAAGCACGTGCACCGCAGCAGAATAACACCTATATTGCGCCCAATGTATCAGCCTCTGTGAATACCTCAACCACGCAAGAACCACCTATCAGTGATGCTGAAAAAAGAAAAATTGAATCTGAGCTAGCGACTTCAAACACGCTGCCGACTACCTCTGCGCAACTAACTAAGAACGATACCATTGTGCAAGAGCCGCCTTTGTCACCTGAAGAAAAAGAATTTATTTCACAGCAAATTCGTCAGCAGTCTCCAGGTGTGGGTGAAGTAGTAAGCTCGGTCGATGGTAATATTAAGTTGGAAGCAATTCAGACCCAGCAGTCAATTTTGGAAGCGCGTGGTGAAGAAAAGCGTATCAGCTTTGATCGCTCTACAAGCACTGCACCAACCACATCATCATCGTCAACACAACAGCAACCTGCTACGCCACCTAAGCCTGCCGGCACACGCAGTGTTTATACCGTACAACGTGGAGACACCTTAGTTAATATCGCCTCTAGAGCTGGACTTAACTGGCGCGATATTGCGGATTGGAACCAAATTAATCCAAATTCGACATTAATGGCCGGTACTAAATTGTATTTATACAATGCACAGCCGATCGCACCTCTTGGCTCAGCAGCCAAGCCTGACCCTAGTCAAAGTGGTGCGCAACCAAATACCTATATTGTTCGTCCAGGCGATACCTTAATCGGCACGGCTAACCGTGTTGGTTTGAGTGTCTCACGTTTGGCAAGCTATAACGGATTATCGACCAATGCTCAGCTCCGTACCGGCCAAAAGCTTTGGTTAATCCCAGGTAAGGTCGAAACCAGTAGCAGCAGCACTTCTACTAACAGTGCATCAGCTTACAAAGGGAAAACCCAAAGTTATACCGTCAAAAGAGGTGAGGGCTTAATTGCTCTGGCTTCACGATTTAACGTGTCTGTTGATACCTTGGCGGCTATGAATGGCTTAGAAACCAACGAGCAGTTATTGGTAGGTCAGCGCTTAACAGTGCCAGCCCAATCAACACAGTCTACAACCACAAATACTAATAGCAGTCAGTCTAAGAGCAGTGGCTCATCTAATAGCTACCAAGGTGAAACCACCACTTATACGGTAAAATCTGGTGATACATTAATTGGTATTGCTAATAAGCTGGGTGTTTCGCATACCCAAATTGCAGAAATGAATAATATTTCTGACACAGGTCAGCTATTACGTGGGCAAAAATTGAAGTTGCCGGCAACCAAAGAACAAGTGTCCGTTAAAGTGAGCAATGAAGCGGTTAGCTATAAAGTGAAACCTGGTGATTCATTAACCAGTGTTGCCAATAAGTACAAAGTATCTGTCAGTGATCTTGCTAAAGCCAATAATGTCAGCCCAACGGCAAACTTAATTATCGGTCAGACATTGACCATTCCAGCAGGCGGCTCACAGCCTGTTAGCAGTCAGACAAGTAATCAAACAAGCAATAAGTCAACATCAACCAATACCTCAACGGCCTCTAAAGTATCTTATACAGGTACTTATAAGGTAAAAGCAGGTGATGGTCTGATTAACTTAGCGCGTGAGTATGGTGTGTCTGCCGCTGATTTAGCAGCAGCGAACGGCATTAGTGCAACGGCTGGGTTGCGTATTGGTCAAACGCTTAAGGTACCAAACACCAAGTCTGGCGTTAGCACTAGCAGTTCAAATAGCCAGTCGAGTACTAGCAGCAGCTCAAGCTCAGCTACTACTACAAGTGGCAACTATACCGTTAAATCTGGCGACTCGCTTAATCGCCTAGCCAGTCAGCATGGACTGACAGTGAGTCAATTGGCTTCTGCGAATGGTCTAAGTACCACAGCAGAGCTACAGATTGGTCAAAAAATTACCATCCCATCTACTACTACCACTTATAAAGTAAAATCAGGGGATAGTTTGATTGGTTTGGCTAAGAAATACGGTATGACGCCACAGAAGTTCGCTGAACTTAATGGTATTAGCAGCAACACCATGCTACAAGTTGGACAGATTCTAAAAGTACCTGTCCAATAAATACTGTGGACTCCCTATTGTAACCAATCACTAAATATGGGAATAAGTTAAACTATGCGGGAATAGATGGGACAAGCCCCATGAAGTCCACGTAATTCCAAGGTTTGAAAGATTCAAAAGTTCGACGTTTTAAATTATTCTCATTTTAGCACACCAGCCGATTTAGGGCGATATAGCCAGTTAAAATGGGAATACGCTGACGGGCTTTAAAAGATGTTTAAATGAGTTTTAAAAGGGTGGCTTAGGCTGCCCTTTTTCGTGGGCAAAGATTAGTCAGGAAGATCGTAACTGGCATGGATGACTTGACCGCATATCTCAATATCATTAGCTTGCATATCCTGCTTGGATATATCGAAGCTGTCATAGGCTTTGTTATCGCTGATAAGCCTTAGCCCGCCTGTCGGTATCCACTGAGTACGCTTGACATACAGCCTGTCATCAATGCGGATGACGTACACTTTGCCATCCAGCGCTTGGTTGCGCTCTCTATTAATGACGATAGCTGCATTCTCTGGAATGGTAGGAATCATTGAGTCACCTTCTGTGAACAGCACCGCTAAACACTTAACAGTTAAACCCCTTGCTTGCACCCAGTGGCGGCGAAACGCTAGGTATTTGTTGGGCTTAATAGTGCCGTCATTGAACATGCCATGCCCTGCACTGACAGCGATGTCAAAAGCAGGTATATGGACGTATTCATCATCATTAACCGCTTCTGAGTCAGGTGCTAGCTGCTGTGGTGGTTGAGACTCTGTATCACCAAAGATTAACCAGTCTAGGCTTACATTTGCTGCTTTAGCAAATGCTGCAATATTTGAAAGCTTGGCATCTGATGATCCATCCTTCCACCTACCAATAGTCGGATTGGATACACCAATAATCGAAGATGCTTTACCCACTCCACCTATCTTATCAATCGCAATATCAATCCGCTCAGCAAACTCTTTTATATACATGTTATAAACCTTTAAATATGTATGTTTAATATCTATGTTCTATTTATATACATGTTTCATCAAAGCTATATACATCAGTGGATTACGATAAGTAAGTTATGTTTTTTACTTTTTTTTACATGTATATAGATATATATGTTGAATTTATATTACATACATGTTGTAATACACATGTCAGCTTAAAGGAGAAACTAAGATGAACAACGTACAAGTAAGTAAAAAAAATACGCACGACTGGCATCGTGCGGATATTGTTGCCGCCTTACATAAAAAAGGCTGGAGTGTAGCTAGATTGGCAAGAGAACATGGCTTATCCCCCAGTACGCTTAGAAGTGCGCTAGATAAGCCATATCCAAAATCTGAAAGGTTAATAGCAGAAGCGATTGGAGTCGAACCTGAAACTATCTGGCCTCAAAGATTTGCACAAAGAAACTACACCCCTAGTCTACACTCATGTTAGGAGAAAATAAACATGAATGTAGAAATTAAAAAGTATTATACCGCAAAAGAGCTAGCAAACATGCAACTTACATGTTTACCAACTTTCCATGCGAATGTACGGAAAAAGGCATCTAAAGAGGGTTGGGCTTGCAGAAAACGGGTTGGGCGTGGTGGTGGTCTTGAATACGCCTTTGAAAGCCTGCCTGAGGATGCTCAAAACGAAATCCATATCAAGGTTGCCAAGCAGGTAGCAAAGCAACAAGCTCGTGAAGCAAAAGACAATCAGCCCAAACAGGCAGATGAACCTAAACAGGCAAACTATTTGCCAGAAGTGCTTTGGAGTGGCTGGGAGGATGCTACAGCTAAGCAAAAACAGAAAGCTACTGAACAAGTGGGTAACTGCTTTGCTGTTGATGACTTAATCAACACGGGCATGGGTACTGTGCAAGCGATTGAGCAAGTTGCTGCCGATACCGGTGTTAGCAAAGGCTCATTAAAGCGCTGGTATTACAAGGTACGCAACTTTGAGCGTAGTGATTGGTTGCCAATATTAATCGGTAACTATCACAAAAGCAAAAAGCGTCAAGCGGACTTTACCCCTGAAGCATGGGAGGCGTTTAAAGCAGATTACTTACGCCTTGAACGTCCACAGATGGGTACTTGCTACGAGCGTTTAAAACTTTTAGCAAAAGAGCATGGTTGGACGATACCTAGTCTTAGCAGTGTCAAGCGTAAGCTTAAGCGTGAAGTGCCGATGACCCAGCAAGTGTTACTACGTCAAGGAGATCATAAGCTGTTTGAAATGTACCCATCTCTACAACGTAGTGTTGAGTCACTTGAGGCTATGGAGTGGATTAATGGCGATGGCTACAAACACAATGTGTTTGTTGAGTTTCCTGATGGGGAGATTTGCAGACCAGTGACGTGGTTTTGGCAAGACGTGCGTACTCGCAAGATACTTGCTTACCGTACTGATAAGTCTGAAAACACTGACACTATCCGTTTATCTTTAATGGATTTGATATATCGCTACGGCATACCTCGTGAAGCAACTATTGATAATACCCGTGCGGCTGCTAACAAGAAGATGACAGGTGGCGTGCCTAACCGTTACCGCTTCAAAGTGAAAGAGGACGAGCCTGATGGGATTTTGAAAATACTTGGTATCAAGGTGCATTGGACGAGTGTGAACTATGGCAAAGGGCATGGTCAGGCAAAACCAATTGAACGTGCATTTAGTCACGGCGGCCTTGGTGAAACGGTAGATAAAGACATGCTACTTAGAGGACATAACACGGGTGGTAGTGCTAAAGATAAGCCTGATAATTATCACGGTGGTAAACGTGGAGCAAGCTATGAAGACTTTATTACCGCATTGGATAAGGGAGTTGATCTTTGGAACAACCGTGAGGGGCGTGATACTGAATTGTGTTTAAAGCGGTATAGCTTTAACCAAGTGTTTGAGCGTGATTATGCACAAGCGACGATACGCCGTGCCACCACTGAGCAGATGCGCCTGCTAATGCTAACCAGTGAGGCGGTGACGTTGAAACACAATGGTACGTTTGAGTCTCATTCTGGCGGTAGCATTGATGGACAGAAAAACCGTTATGAGGCGGTGGACTTAATCGGTAGTCATCATAAGAAAGTGGTTATCCGCTTTGATCCTCAAAAGCTACATGAGAATGTGCTGGTATATAGCTTGGATGGTAGGTTTTTGGCTGAAGCAGTTTGTACCAAGAAAGTCGCCTTTGGTGATACGGCTAAGGCTCGTGAGCACAGTAGAGATCTTAGACAGCGTATTAGACATGAGAAAGCTGCTGCTAAAGCACAGTTGAAGATGACTAAGAGACAGTATGCGGAGCTTGAAGCGGCGATTGAGGTGAAAGATGATGCACCTCCAATACCAAGTATTACTGAGATTATGAGAATAGAAGGAAATACGGTGCGGAAGCAGACAGCTGATGCAGATGACGAGTGGGAACATCAAGATGACTATATGAATTATATAGCAATGTTAAAAAAGGAGATGAGTGATGAGTAAGACAACACAAGCAAAAAACCCAATGCAAACTAAAAATCTTTCAAACGATAGTGATCACCGTCTAGCACCATGTCTGAAAGCAGAAGCTGACCAAAATCAGTTGCAACAATCTTCTGCCAAAAAGACCAAGGGGTTTGATTTAAGTCGTCTAGAAGACCACCAGCTTCGGGAGGAAGCACAGGAATACCGTCAAAAATTGCATGACAGTCGGCTACTAACTGCACCGACATTTGAATTTCTTTCATCTCAGATACAGACTCAAAATTTTCAAGATCTTCAAGCTCAGATTGCAACTCTTGTGAATAGCAGAGCATTCGCCAACGTGTGCAAGCTAACAAAAGACGAGCGACAGGGGTTTGCCACTTTTTTGTCTTGTTGCGCCGTGTTGTATCAGCAAGGCAAAAAGAAAAGATCTCGTTTTTGTTGGCATGCTCCCATCGGTAAAATTCATCGCTACCTACAATTAAAAGGCATCTTTTTAGATTAATAAAGTCCTCATCACTCCAACCCTCAAAAGCAATACGTTGCATCTCGTGAAAGGTGTAAAACATATTTTGAAAGCTGTTGGATACGGTGAGTGGCGTATTATAAAACTTAAGCATAACGAACCTCTTAAATAGAAGAGAGAAAATATTATGACATTAACAGATCAAGTAAAACAACTGATAGAAGAAAAAGGCTTAACTCAAACCCAAGTTGCCAAAGAATGTGGCTTTAGCTCTGGTGCGTTAAGCAGCTTTTTTAAGGGTAGTTATAAAGGTGATAACGAGAAGCTGGAGGCGTCACTGCAAAGCTGGTATGACGCACAAACAAAGCAGACTGCTACGTTTGTCTCTGCTCCTGACTTTGTAGAGACACCTACTGCGACAAAGATATTTGCTGACTGCGACTTTTTGAAGATGTTCGGCAAGATGGGTGTGGTATACGGCGCATCTGGCGTTGGTAAGACGCAAGCGGCTCGCCAATACACCAAAGCCAATAATAACGTATGGATGATAACCGCACGCCCTAGCATTTGCACTATCAATGAAGTGCTGTATGAAATGGCGTTAGAGCTTGGTATCAGTGATGCCCCTAAGCGTGCTGGCAAACTATCACGCATCTTAAAGTCGAAACTCTCAGGCACCAAGGGCTTGATGATTATTGATGAAGCTGACCACTTACCACTTAAGGTGTTAGAAGAATTACGCATCTTGCAAGAAGACAGTGAAGTCGGCTTTATGCTAATCGGTAATGACAAGGTGTATACACAGATGCAAGGTGGATTTAACCAGCGTCACCAGTTTGCACGGCTTTGGAGTCGTAACGCCAAAAGACAATCAGTACAACAGAACAGCAAAAAGGATATCGATGCAGTAGCACAGGCTTGGGGGCTTGAGCTGTCTGACACCAAGCTGATGAATGCCTTATATAGCATTGGTCAAGGTGCTGGCTCATTGCGTGCCCTAACCAACTACTTGCAACTTGCAGGACTAACTGCCAAGGCTCGCAATGAGCCAATCACGCTACCGCTGATCTTATCAGCACAGAAGCAAATGGGGTGAGTTATGACGACTAATACGACGACTATCTATAAGAACAAGCTCAAACGCACTATAAAGACTGGCATGCATGCGCTACAGCTGGATGATGCGACTTACAGAGATATGTTGGCTAACGTTAGCCAGCGTGTCAGTGGCAGTGCCAAGCGTAGCATCAAAAACATGACTTTGGCTGAGCTTAACGGCGTGATTGATGAGATGCGTAGTAAAGGCTTTGAGGCCAGACGTGGTAAGTACAGTGGTAAAAAAGACAACTCTGTCCGCAATAAAGATGAGCAAAGGATTGAACGGCCTATGCTAGGCAAAGTCCAAGCGCTGTGGATCACGATGCACCAGCAAGGATTTGTAAAAGATGGTAGCGATAATGCGCTGAATGCCTTTGCTCGTAAGCTGTTTAACAAGCAACGCAAGCAGGATGATAAGCCGCTTATTATCAACTTGCGTGGTGCTGATGATAGAGAACTTTGGCAGTTAATCGAAACACTAAAAAGCTGGCAGCAACGAGAAGAAGATAAGTTGCGACTACAAAAACTGAAAAACGACAAGTAAGGGGTTAATCATGGCGGATACAAAAAAAGAAGAAGTAAGTGCGGCTGGTATGTCACTTGATGTGTTTGATGTATCCGCTCCTGAATTGATCAAAGACTTGGCGGGCACAGTCGCCCATGTCGGTGTTAAGCACTATGGTCTTACACCAGTTACTGCAAACAAGCTTGGCGTTGATGTTGCACTGGCGTTTGCTGAGCAAGCTGGCGGTACGCAAGTGTATATCCCTATTACACTAAGCGTAAAAATCAGTAATAGAGATATGCAGATGTACGAGAAATTCAACGGCAGCAATCATAATCAGCTAGCAAAAGAGTTTGGCTGTAGCGTAGCTTGGGTATATGCAGTGATAAAGCGTGTTCGCAAACAGATGCAAGATAAAAACCAACCAAACCTGTTTTAAATTAGCTTTAAAGACGTTTAAAACACATTAAGAGGATAAGACGATGTTAGATGAATATATTGAAAATATTGAACCTGCCAAAACCGCTAAAACCGGTAAAGAGAGAAGCATCAAAGACTGGTTGCGTGCAGACAACAGACGCAATGCGCTTGAGCGTGATATTGCACAGATGAAGCGTCATGTAGACACAGTGCATCTGTGGCTGCGTGTGGGGGTAGCAATGTTAGTACTGGTGCTGGCTATGCAACTGATGCTGTGGTTTGCACAGTAAGTAGCCAGATATAACTTATTTAATAATAAAAGGAATTGCGGTATGACTCATTATCAAGAACATCAAGAACAAGTGCCAGCAGGCTATATGCTCAACGAAAAAGGCTATCACGTGCCTATCGATAAGATAAAACCTATTGATAGGCTACGAGATGAGCAAGTCAAAATGATGATTAAGGATGCCAAGCACTTACGAGGTGTGATGCAGGATATTAAGGCCTCTTTATTTGCTGATTTTAGAGACTTTTTGGACTTGTCTGCTGCTGAATATGACACTGAATATGGTGGTAAAAAAGGCAATGTCAGTCTGCCAAGCTTTGACGGTAAATACAAAGTACAGATTGCTATCCAAGATCATATTGTCTTTGATGAACGCTTGCAGATAGCCCAAAACCTTATTCACGCATGTATTGAAGAATGGGGTGCAAGCAGTGCCAAAGAGATTATGACCCTAGTTAATGATGCGTTCCAAGTGGATAAAGAAGGTAAAGTTAGCACCCAGCGTGTGCTTGGCCTACGCCGTCACAACTTTGAGCATCCCAAGTGGGAAAAAGCAATGGAAGCCATTGCGGATGCTATGCAAGTAACTAGCAGCACTGAATATATGCGTTTTTATGAGCGTGATGAGCATGGTAAGTATCATCAAATTTCATTGGATTTTAGTAAGGTATAGGATGGTCGTATGAAACATATTGAAATTAAAGTCAAAGATGATAGGGATAAACCTTGGATTGAAGAATATCAAATTGATAATAATCAGGACGAGTATAAATGGGCGACTAGAACAATTAAGTCTTTCAATGAAAGTTTAAGACCTGATGAAAGGCCTAGAACGCTTCTTGATGTCAAAGTCGTCATGGTCACTCACGATGATGAAGATGACGACCTTAAAGATGATGAAAATGATGAAAACTGGGAGTGGTAATGAAAATTAGCAAAATGCGTAAAGTATTCCCATTCTATGAGCAACATGGAAACTTGGTTTATATTGGCGGTGTGCAACGAAAACTAAGGCCTGATGAAGAAGATTTACTTTTTCGAGTTTTGGTTAGTCGTAAAATATCACGATTTGCAAAAAAGTTAGGTAAAGCAGTAAAAGCATTGCAAGCCAAACAACCTAAACATTTATAGTTAGCCGCCACCAGTCGGATACTGGGAAATAAATCAAAATAAGGAATTAAACAATGAACAAACAAGATCTAATTAACAAAATGGCAGAAGACGCTGGTATCACAAAAGAGCAAGCTCGCTCTGCACTACAAGCGTTTGAGTATGGCGTAACAGAAGCACTAGCAAATGGTGATAACGTGCAAATGGTTGGCTTTGGCACCTTTAGTACTGCAAAGCGTAAGTCACGTATTGGCCGTAACCCTAAGACTGGCGAATCTTTGCAAATCCCTGCTAAAAACGTGGCCAAATTTAAAGCTGGTAAAAGCTTAGATGAAGCGGTCAACTGATAACTCCTTATTTAATCAGTAAACCAGTTTAATAACCTCACAGTCACACACTCGATAAACTCTAACTAATACACATTAGTTAGAGTTTTTTTATGTCTATGACTGGAGTAAATATGGGTGACAGATACGTTTTACAGATGCAACACACACTAAGACGACTTGGTTACAACTTAGCAGTCGATGGTGTCGCAGGTAAAGAGACATTAAAGACATTTAATCAAATGATTGCTGACAGTGGATTAAAAGAAGTCGAACCAGCTAAACCTGCTGCCGGTGATTGGAAGGATGACTGGGATGCCAAGCTTAAAGGTGTGCATCCTGATTTAGTTAAAGTCGTGCGCCGTGCTGCTGAACTTACTACGACCCCATTTAAAGTGATCGATGGTGTACGTAGTAAAGAGAAGATGTGGGAAATGTACGGGAAAGGTCGAACGGCTAGTCAATTGCGAGCTAAAGGCGTACCTGTTAAATACGCAAAACCTAAAGTACGAAAAGTGACGTGGCTAAACAATCCGCTGGGATCTAAACACCGTGCGCATGCAGATGGTTATGGTCATGCGGTTGATGTGTTCCCCGCACCCTACACGAATGCTGTCTGGGAGCGCATCGACTTATTTGAAGAAGTCGCTAAAGCCATGTATGCAGCGGGTGCAGAACTTGGTATTGATATAACGTGGGGCGGTAATTGGGATGGCGATAGCCGTTGGCATGAGCGTGGTGAGTACGATAACCCCCACTTTCAAATTTAGCAAATAACTTGTTATTAGGAATCTAACATGGATAAGCAAGACAGCATTTTATTCCCCATCATCCGTTATTCGCTTATCGGTCTAGGTACTAACTTGGTACAAAGCGGTTTACTCAATGCGGAACAGCTTGATACAGCAGTTGGCGCATTGATTACATTGGGTGCAACGGCGTGGTTACTCTTTAACAAAACATATAGACACAAAAGATAGCTATGGATAACGTCGATTATGCACAAAAACAGCAAGATATTATGCTGGCACAGCAATTAGCTATTGCACACGCGAAAGCACAAGTCATAACAACTCACAATCAAAACAGTGATGGTGACTATGAGTGTATTGACTGTGGCGAGCTGGTAGAGCCACAACGAGTCAAGCTGGGGCTGACTTTGCGCTGTATTGGTTGCCAGCAAGACTATGAAAAAAAAGGATAGCTGGTGCGACAAATCTTTGAATACATTACAGCTCATTGGGCAGTGTTTTTGACGCTATGCGGTACAGTTGGCTCTATCGTGTATTTGATACTAGATGCACGTTATGCACGTAAAGTAGAGATTAAAGAAGGCTTAGATTATCTCAATCTAAAATTTGATGAAGTGGAAAATCGAGTCGATAAAGTGGAACAAGAGTTACAACATCTACCCTCAGCCAAAGACCTAATGGGGCTGCAAGCGGCCATCAAAGAAATGAGGGGCGAAACATATGCATTACGTTCCAGCATTAAAGGATTGTCTCGACTGGTTGATTTGCTCGTTGAGAAAGAAGTAAACAAAGGAGATAAATAGCGTGACCAATTTAATTATAGCAGATCAGCGCCTAGCACTGCTTCAAGCATTGGTTGCTTGCAATAACGACGCCAACCAAAACATCTTGCAAACCTGCCTCGCTCAATACGGTCACAGTATCAGCATGGACTTAGTGCGTAACCATATGCTGTGGCTTGAGGAGCAAGGGCTGGTTAAAGTAAATCATATTGATGTGACAGGCTCTGACTTATTAGTAGCAACAATCACCCAGCGTGGTCTTGATGTTACAAACGGCGTGAGCGTCGTTGATGGTGTTAAAAAGCCTAATCCGAAGTATTAAGGATAGCTATGACTGACAAGACACGAGGACGTGCAAGCAAAGTGGATCTACTCCCTAGTGACATCAAAAGCCAACTAACGCTGATGCTACGTGATAAAAAGCTATCACAGGCCAAGATATTATCTGAGATAAATCAGCTCATCTTGGACGCCGGTCTTGATGAGGAACACTGCTTAAGTCGTAGCGGGCTTAATCGCTTTAGCACTCGTATGGAGCAAATGTCTGCCCGTATTCGTGAAAGCCGTGAGATGGCAGAGATTTGGACTAAGCAGTTTGGTGAAGCACCGCAAAGCGATGTGGGCAAAATGCTGATGGAGTTTATCAAGCAGCTGGCTTTTGAAACCACAATGACCGTGGGTGAAAGTGAAGACGGCGTTGATATCAAAGCACTTAACCAGTTAGCCCTTGTGGTACAGCGTGTTGAGCAAGCTGAAACCAGTAGCTTTAAGCGTGAGCAAGCGATACGTAAGGAGATCGCCACACTTGCCGCCGATACCGCCGAGCAAGCCGTATCAGAAGCTGGATTGTCTGCTGATACAGTCAAGATGATTAAACATCAAATTCTTGGTATCGCTAATGACTAATGCCGTTAATGAGCGCCCACTTAATCAGCTGTCTAATGAGTGTCAAAACTTTTTAGATAGCTTTAGTGCGTTTAATAAAAATGATGTTTTGTTGGGCTATCAAAAACGCTGGATAGCCGATGATAGCCAAATCAAGGTTGGCGAAAAATCACGCCGTATTGGCTTGACCTGGGCGGAAGCTGCGGACAATGCGCTTGATGCCAGTATGAGCCGTACAGCGGGCGGTTGTGACACGTTCTATATTGGCTCAAATAAAGAGATGGCGCGCGAATATATTGACGCCGTCGCTATGTGGGCCAAGGCTTACGGTTATGCTGCAAGTGAAACACAGGAAGATGTGTTTAACGATGAAGACAAAGACATTCAGGTCTTTGTTATTTACTTTGCGTCAGGCTTTAAAGTTAAAGCCTTATCATCCAGTCCAAAAAACCTGCGTGGTATGCAAGGTAACGTGGTCATTGATGAGGCGGCATTCCACGACCGCTTTGCTGAAGTATTAAAGGCTGCAATGGCCTTAACTATGTGGGGCAGTAAAGTCCGCATTATCTCTACGCACAATGGCGATGACAGTCCTTTTAATGAGTACATTAAAGATTGCCGATCTGGTAAAAAGCGTGGCTCTGTACACACTATCACCATTGAAGATGCTTGCCGTGATGGCTTGTATCAGCGTATTTGTCAGGTGCTGGGTAAATGCCAAGTCACTGGCGGTGAATACACGATTGAGGGCGAGCGTCAGTGGATACAAAACTTGCTGAACGATACCGAAAGTGAAGAAGACGCTCAAGAAGAATATATGTGTGTGCCCAAGCATGGCTCTGGTAACTGGCTGACCCGTGCCATGATTGAAAAGAATATGGATAAAGGCACGCCTGTTATTAGTCTTATTAAAACAGATGACTTTAGCTTGGTTGATGAGCATATCAGACGTAGCGAAATACAAGACTGGTGTGAAGAACATTTAAAGCCCCTTTTAGACGGCTTAAATCCTAATTTAAAGCACTATGTCGGTGAAGACTTTGCCCGTAGTAGTAACCTGACTTCACTGAGCGTGGGAGCTGAACAACATAACTTGGACTTGGAAGTACAGTTTATTGTTGAGCTTGGCAAGATGCCCTACAAGCAACAAGAACAAATCATCGTTGATTATATTTTAAAGCGACTGCCTAACTTTGCGGGCGGTGCATTTGATGCCCGAGGCAACGGCGGGTATTTGGCTGAAGCAGCAGCAGATGAGTTTGGACGCTGGGATGAAAAAAAGCAAACTGGTCTGATTGATGAGGTCATCTTTAGTGACCCGTGGTATAGAAACAATACCCCGCCTTTAAAATCTGCATTAGAAGATGGTACGTTTAAGAAGATACCTAAAACAGATCGAGTGCTGGCGGATTTACGGGCATTTAGAGTGGTTAGAGGTATACCAAAGATACCCACTGCGACGGCTAGTGAAGACAGACAAGGCATCAAACGCCATGCTGATACTGCCATATCGTTATTACTGCTACGTCATGCACAGTTTACTATTGAAGCCAAGGTGCGTGAATACGGCTATGAGAGCGTTAAAAACGACACTATTGATCAAGATGATGACAACACCGAATTTTATGGATTTAAGCGAGGCGTGCTGTGAAAGAAATTGAGCCAACCAGCAAAAAAGGCAAAAGAATATTAGAGCAAGAGATTGCGACAGCATCCATGACTGGTGTGCGCCGTGCTTGGAATGATGACAGCATAGCCAAGGGGTTAAATCCTGTTAAGCTTGCCAATGTACTAGCGGCTGCTAACCAAGGTGATATATACGACTACCTAACGCTTGCCGAAGAAATGGAAGAGCGTGAGCCACACTATGGCAGTGTGATTCGCACTCGTAAGCTGGCAATTGAGGGATTAGATAGACACGTTGAGCCTGGCAGTGATGACGAATTAGGACAAAAGATTGCTGATGATATCAATAACTTGGTGCAGTCAGCTGAATTTGATGACCTAATCAGTGCGTTAGTTGATGGGCTTGGCAAAGGCTTTGCTGCGTGTGAAGTAATGTGGCAGAGCTTTAAGCCAACAGAATATAAATGGTGCGACCCTCGTTATTTTACTTATGCAGCTGACGATGCATATACACTCAGGCTACGCAATGAGGACGGCACGGCAGGTCAGCATCTGCCTGCTTATAAGTTTGTGGTGCATCAACCCAAGCTAAAAGCGGGTGTGCCCATCCGTGGTGGCCTTGCACGCATGGCAGCACTTAGCTATATGTGTAAAACCTATGCCCTAACAGACTGGATGGCGTTCTGCGAGGTCTTTGGTATGCCCATCCGTGTGGGCAAATACGGCAATGGCGCATCGGATCAAGACAAAACCATCTTAAAGCGTGCTGTGGCAAATATTGGTACAGATGCGGCGGCCATTATACCTGAGAGTATGCAGCTGGAGTTTATCCAAGCCGCAAGCTCAACGGGTGGCGAAAGTCTGTTTGAGAATCTAGCAAACTGGCTGGACAAGCAAATCAGCAAAGCCGTGCTTGGGCAGACGATGACGGCTGATGATGGCAGCAGCAATGCTCAGTCACAAGTACACAACGAAGTGCGCTTGGACTTGCTCAAAGCTGATGCTAAGCAATTGGCGGCTACGATTAATCAGCAACTGATTAAGCCGTACATTGACTTTAACTATGGCGTACAAGAGGTCTACCCGAAATTTGTCCTGCACGTACCAGAACCTGAGGACATTGCAGGGCTGGTTGATGGTCTATCAAAGCTGATACCACTGGGGCTTAAAGTGCCACAGAACTTTGTTCGTGACAAACTTGGCATCCCTGATCCACAAGAGGATGAGGAGTTGCTGGTAGCACCAACGGCTCAAGGCATCATGCCTAATCAGATGCCCCCTCTAAACAGTACAACACAGTTAAACACGGCTAATCCTGCTTTGGATATTGAAGATGACGATGATTTAGACGGCTTTATCAATGTGACCGAGCAATCTATTAAAGCGTTGGTCACACAGCTACAAAGCGCAAATAGCTTTGATGAGATGCTAACTCTTCTTAATGACGCTCAATTAAACACCAGTGATATTGCGGATGCGTTGGCATTGGCTGGCATTAAGGCTTTTGCTGATGGGGTTAAATAATGGCGGACAAACTTTTAGATGACGAACCCAAAGTTATACCTCATGAGGCCATTGCTTATATTAAGAGTAAAAAGCTGGCAACCAGCTATAACTGGTCAGAGATATACGCACAACAGCATGCCTCAAAGTTTACGGTTGCTAAGATTATGGAGATGGATGTATTAGATGACATCCATCAATCTGTAATTGAAGCCGTTGCTGAAGGACAAAGTTTTTACACATTTAAAAAAGGCATACTTAATCGACTTGGTGAGTCTGGCTGGGGTAACTTTGAGCAAGCAGATGAGGTAACTGGCGAAAAAATAACCCGATTGTCAAACCGTCGATTAAGAAAGGTCTACAGCGTTAATAAAACTCAGTCTTATCACACAGGCTCTTGGCATCGGTTTGAGACTAACAAAGCCACTCACCCTTACTTACGCTATCGCCTTGGGCCAAGCAAAGAACATAGACTTGAACACAAAGGGTTTGAGAGCTTGGTATTGCATGTTGATGACCCGTTCTGGCAAACACATATGCCTATGAATGGCTGGGGCTGTAAGTGCTGGGTGCAAAGCCTAACTGCTGAAAAAGCGGAGAAAATGGGTATCAGCAAATCACCCGAGGTTGAATTGCATGACTGGGTGAATAAATCAACTGGTCGTATTCATAAAGTGCCCAAGGGTATTGATCCAGGATTTGAATATAATGTCGGTAAGCATCACGAACATAAAGCGCTTGAGATGGTGACAGATAAGCTGTCACAGGTCGTGACGCAAAACCCAGGCTTAGCCAATGCCACCATGACAGCCTTGCTTAATGATACAGCTCAAAAAGCGATGATAGCTAAAGTGGTACATGACATGGTTACTGATATTGCTGAGAATAAGCGTGCTTATGGCAATACGCTGGCAGTTGGCACTATAAAAGATGAGGTTGTTGATAAGCTTGAGCAACTGGGTAAAGCGCCATACCATCGCATTATTGCCGTACGAGATGTGGATATATTGCATGGTTTAAGAGATAGTAAGCAGAAATTAGATAAGCATTTAGATATAGAGTTCTGGCAAAACTTACCAATCGAGCTACAAAACCCTACTGCAATTTTATTACAGAGTAAAGAGCAACAACGGCAAAAGAATGCACTTGATACATTAGTGTTTGTTTACGCTCAACAAAATGGAAAGCTACTCGTTAAAGTTGATTATGCTGTCAAAACAAAAGATACCAATGGCGAGAAAAAACAAATTTTATTGAATTTGGTAAAAACAGGGTCGGCGTTATCTAAGGATGAGCTATCTACTTTAAGGGCGTTTGAACTACTGTGGGGGGAGTTATAAGAAAAGATGGCGTTTTTATGTTGGGTTGGATTTGAACCAACGTCACTTGCTAACCTATTTTTGTAATACCGCCATCATAATACTACAAAACCACAGTTAACAATCCCTTCTACCTGAATTGGGCTCTACAACATAAAAACTAACTAATATTATACGCCAAACCCCACTCCTATCAAGTAAAAATCAGTAAACCACTTTAATAATACCCTCCTTGACATATTGCTAATCTAAGCAATATGAAAACACCTCTATATACCACGCTTAACAATACCAATCAAAGTCAAAGTGACGTTATCACTGCACTTTGCCGTAGCTTGCCGTCTGACTCTAATACAGACAGCGGGCTATGGTTGCCGCTTATTCCCATTGGTAAGTTTAGTGGACGTGATGGACGTAGCTGGAACAACAGCGACCCTGAAGCGGTCATTAAAAACACCACCCTGCCGTTTATCTTAGATATCGACCATGCCAGTGAAACCACACCAAACACTGAAGCTAGCGGCTGGATAACTCAGCTTAAGATTGAGAACAACCATATCTTGGGATTGCTTGAGCTCAATGGTCTTGGCAAACAAGTCATAGCCGATAAGCGTTATAAATTCTACAGCCCCGCCTTTAACGTCACCAAAGATGGCGTGGTACATGCACTAGCTAGTGTCGGCTTGACCAACAAGCCGAACTTAAATGTACCCGCCCTAAATAATGCAACCACCAACCCAACGCAAAAGGACACTCCTATGGATCCAGAATTATTAAAAGCCCTTGGCTTACCTGAGGATGCTGATCAAGCAGCAGTGCTTGACGCTATCAAAGCATTAAAAGCTGCTAAGTCAGAAAAAGAGCCACAAACGCCTGATTTAAATAGCTTTGTGCCGCAAGCAACCCACACTCAAGTGGTCACTGAGCTTAATACTGCTAAACAACAGCTTGCAGACATGAAAGCTGCAAAGCATCAAGAAGCAGTAGAGACGGCCATTAACACGGCTATTGTAGATAAAAAGATTGCCCCTGCTGATAAAGAGTTTTACACAAAATGTTGCTCAACTGAGCAAGGCTTGGCTGACTTTAATAAGTTTGTATCAACCAAAGCAGCAATTATTGGCGACAGTAACTTACCAAATACATCACCCAAAGATGACAAAAGCACAGAGCTAAACAGTGCGCAACAAGCAGTCCTGGCTCAAATGGGTGTTGTCTTAGATTAAGCAACACCTGCTTTAACACTTTATTAATCAGTAAATTTATTCAAGTAAATCATAAAACATAAGGAACAAGCTCATGGCTTTAGTTAATGCTGCAACGCTATCAGCACTCAATACGGCGATTAAACAGACATTCCAAAAAGGTTTGGACAGTGTTGAACCTGAATACACCCAGATTGCGACCGTCGTACCCTCTAGCACTGCCAGCAACACTTACGGATGGCTGGGTGAAATGCCGGACATGCGGGAATGGATCGGTGAACGTGTGCTAAATGATATTAAAACGCACGGTTACACCATTGTTAATAAGCTGTATGAATCAACGATTGCGGTGAAACGTACTGATATCGAAGATGACAATCTTGGCACATTAACCCCGCTTGCAGAAGCACATGGCCGCCGTGCAATGCAACATCCAGATAAGCTGGTATTTGGTGCATTAAAAGACGGTCGCAACCAGCTGTGCTATGACGGTCAAAACTTCTTTGATACTGACCACCCTGTTTATGAAAAGCATGACGGCACGGGCTCTGCCACAACTGTATCAAACCTTGACTACGATTCTGACTCTGGTGAACCAGCGTGGTATTTGCTAGATACCAGCAACATCATCAAGCCAATCATCTTTCAGAAGCGTAAAGACGTTGAGTTGACAAGCATGACCAAGCTGGATGATGAGTCAGTATTTATGCAAGACATCTTCCGTTGGGGCGCTCGAGCACGTCATAACGTCGGCTATGGCTTTTGGCAAATGGCGTATATGTCAAATAAACCATTAACTAGCGACAATCTAAACGCTGCCATTGCACATATGCAGTCACAAAAGGCTGACGGTGGCCGTGAGCTTGATATTAAGCCTACTTTGCTAGTTGTCCCACCATCACTACGAGCCAAAGCGCTTGAGCTCGTAAAAGCGGAACGCTTGGCGAATGGTCAGACCAACATCAACAAAGATGTGGTTGATGTGTTAGTCACTCAGCGAGTGTAACCAATCTTTTAATGTAACGATTTAACACCAAGCTGGGCTAAAACGCCCAGCCCTTAAATCACATAACTTAATAACTTAGCTTTATAAAAATCAAAGGATATAACCATGAGTAACAAAGTTTTAGTATCAGTGATGGCAGCCGGTTGCCTAAGTCGATTTCGTAATGGCATGCAATTCACAAAGACACCAAGAGATATTGAGGTTACGCAAAGCGAGCTGGCAGCGCTTGAAGCCGATAGTTATCTTAAAGTTAAGGTGCTCTCCGATGATGCTGATATCAAAAATGCAAGCGGTTCATTGGGCGTTGATGAAGATATCGCAGCAGATTCAGGTGCTGATACGGCTCAAAGCGATGATGCAGGTGCAAATGCTACTGAAAGCGATGATGATTCAGAGGCATCTGTTGAGCGTTTAGCTGTCATCACTGAGTCAATGCGTGGCTTAAATCTTGATATGACAGCAGATAAGCCAACTGTCAAAGAGCTTAAAGATGCTGGTCTTGATGTGAGCGCAAAAGAGCGTGATCACGCTTGGGATGTGCTTGTTGCCGAATATACCGAGAGTATCCCAGAATGAGCTATGCCGCTGTCACAGATCTAGAATTGCGCTTGGGCACGCAGACAGTTATTGAACTGACTAACCCGAAGCGCCGTGCTGACAGCATTAATACGCCAGTTGCTGATGCAGCTATTGCAGATGCCACTGGCATTATTGATAGCTATATCGGTCAGCGTGTGAGCCTGCCGCTTGATATCGTACCTGCTTTAGTTAAGACGCTGGCTATTGATTTAGCTGTGTACTATCTAAAGGTCAAGCTTGGTAATACAGGCAATGCGGATAACGCTACTACTAAGCTATACGATGATGCCATCAAGCATCTTGAGCGATTTGCCAAGGGCGACACCAGTCTTGGCTTAGCTATTCCTGAAGATAATGGTGATGATGACGCCAATCAAACCAGTGATCATGCAGACATTAGCAGTGAGCCACGGCAGTTTACTCGTAATAAGATGGGTCGTTTAACTTAGCATAAAAATATTAAGAGGTTGGGTTATGTACGCATCTGATGAACAAAAAAGCGCCCAGCAAGCGATAAAAGATTTTAATGAAGTTATTCGTCCTATTATTGCTAATCTAAGTTTAGAAAATGAAAAAAAAGGCTATGCAAAAGCTTTGTTTATATTAGCTTGTCATGAGCTAGCAGCTGCAACTGGTGATAAATTCGAATTTACAGTCGATTTTTTAACTAGCGCTGCTAAAAGCTATTTTGAAGATCATGCTTCTCAGACGCCCTCTGAGCCGTCGTAAAGATAAAAAGCGGTCATAGCACCATAATTAAGTTTTGAACAAATTTAAAAAGGGTTTAAAGCGATTTAAAAAGGGTTTGATGTGAGTACAGCGATAACATGGCAAGGCTTGGCTGATTGTAGAGCGCTTTTTGCAAGATTGCGTGAGCAGACTGACGACTTGACCCCAATACTCGACACCATTGGTCATGAGCTCACTGAAAGTACAAAAGAGCGTATCGCTGATGAAAAGAAAACGCCTGAAGGCACAGCGTGGAAACCTCTCACTGAAAAGTACGCCAGATATAAAAGCCGAAAATCAAGCGGTGGCTTACTTGTATATACAGGCATGTTATTGCAATCAATTACATACAACGTGCCTACTCAACGCAAAGTAGTGGTTGGTGCAACTGAAGAATATGCTAAATATGTCCAAGCAGAACGTCCATTTTTGGGGATTAGTAATGATGACAGCAACGCCATTATCAAGCACATTAAGCGAGCATTAAGAGATGCAAATTAGACAACAAATCGCCCAGCGTATCAATGACTATGACCAAGCTCATGACCAGTTATTTATTGAGGTTGCTGACAGCGGGCAACTTGATGAGGTGCTAAGAAACCGAAGTACAACTGAAGCTTGTTATGTCATCAAATTGGAAACGCAAGCGCAAAGCCAAAGCGAATACTATCAAGCCGTTACGGAGCGTTATCAGATTATTACTATTTGCAGTAACTACACAGATAGCTATGGTGCAGCGGTTGGTGAACGTGCGGAAGCCATGCAAGATACGGTGTTTAACGCTATTAGTGGCTTTATTTGTACTAAAAAAGGTGACACCACTGACCCGCTCAAGTTTGTCACTGGCGGACTGGTCGATCTAAAAGACAGCTTGCACGTGTGGGCGGACATATATGAGCTGGGCTATACCCAACAAATTAATCAGCAATAAAGGAGTAAATGATGCCACAAGTTGCATTAAGTCGTAAATTCAAGAAAAAGCTATTGCTATGGGGTATTGGTGACCTCGCCGCTAACGAGCTGACACCCGTTGAAACTAAGGATGTCGATATTAGCTTTGAAGGTGACACCATCGAGCAAGAAAAAGACGGTGAAAGCTGGGGTGCTAACAAGAAGTTTCGTACAACAGATAAGGTCAAAATCACAGGTAAAGTCGCATTTGCAGCAAGTGGCACCGCCGGTACCGCCCCTGCTTATCGTGACTTGTTCTTGATGGCTGGGCATAGTGAAACTGTATCAGAAGAAGGAAGTACAGTCACTTATACGCCTGAAACCACAGACACCAATCATGGCACCGTGGCGTTTTTACTCGATGGGCAGTTTCACATTGGCAAAAAGGCCCAAGCTGAAGTCAAACTATCAGCGAACAGTGGCGAACTTGGCTACTGGGAGTTTGAAATTAGCATGGTAGGCGGTACTGTGCCAATCGAAAAACCGAGCGACTTAAATACAATCGTTGAAGGTTATAAAACACCAAAAGCGGTTAACTTCGCTAACACGCCTGTATTTAAGCTGGGTAATAAAGACTATGCCATGAAAAGCTTCAGCCACACCACAGGCAATGAGGTGACCTCGCTTGATATGGTCAACCACCAATCATCCATGATTAGTGACCGCAAACCTGTGGTTTCTATTACCGTTGGTGCGCCGCAATTAAGCGAGATTAACTTATATCAAAAAGCCTGGGACGGTGAAGAAATGCCATTGGTGCTTGAGCACGGCACCACGGCCGGTCAGAAAATCAAACTGGACTATCCAGCGGTAGCTTTAGATATCCCCAAAGCGACCGATATGGACGGTGCATTGGGCTACGAGATTGAGTGCAGCGTCATGCAATCAGCAAGCAAGCCACCATACACCATTGTATTTAGTTAACTCATCAATCCAACTCTAACCTAGCAGTTAACCCGTTTAACTGCTTTTAAACCCACTTAAATTAGGAATAAAACCATGTTTAAACTTAGCGATGTCACCGATACCTATCCTTGGACAGTAACTATTAAGATGCCACATAACGGCAGTTATAAAAAGACAACTGTAAAAGTGGACTTTAACCGTTTACCACATGATGAACGTATGCGTTTAATGGAGCGTATCCAAACAACGCAAGACGTTGAAAGCGTAGAAGAAGTTGAAAACGACTTCTTTGATAAGGTCTTTGCTGGTTGGCATGCAGGTCAAGTGAAAGATGAGAATGGTGACGACTTAGAAGTTACTGACGATACTAAACGCCAAGTGCTGACTATTTCAGAGTTTCGCCAAGCTGTTATTGATGGCTACTTTGACAGTGTGGCTGGTGACAAGCTAAAGCAAAAAAACTCCATGCGCTAGGTAGTCATGTGGCTTGTCAACGACAAGCCTATCAAGACTATTTAGCGGAGCAACAGGCCCTTGATGATGCATTTGCAGAGTTTGGCGTAGCAACCGAGCAATCCGAGTTTGAATTTGAGGTGATGACAATATGGCGTGAGTTTGAGCCGATACTGCCCTTATTCGACTACATTGTATTACAGCGCAATAGCTTTAATGGTTATGTTATGGGGGTTGATTGGATCGCAGTAGATATATTATTACGCCGTGAAGATGTCACTGTAACACCAGAGGACTTTGCAAACTTTAGATCTGCAACCGACGGCTATGTAAATAGCATTAATGAGTACTTATCAAACAGCTCTTCGTCTTAAACAGTAAACAGCTTTAATAATACTTAGAAGGCCCAGTGTTTATCTTAAACACTGGGCTTTTTGTATTTATATTAAAGGATAAGTAAATGGCTGAAGAGCTAAAGTTTGGGCTGGTCATATCTGCTGATGGTACAGCAGCAATACGGACACTTGATGACCTGGAAGATGGACTGAATGATGTTGATAATACGTCAAGACAAGCTGACAGAAGCACTAGTAATACATTTGACAGAATACGTCAACGTGCTAAGGGGCTTGGCAGTGCTTTGGCAAGTGCTGCCACAAAAGTCACCATGTTTGGTGGGGCTTTTGCAGGCGTTGTGGGTATTGTTACGAGCAGTCAATTATCTTTGGCTACAGAAATTAAGCAATTTGCACAAGTTGCTAATGTAAATGTTGAAAAGTTCCAAGAACTATCAGCAGGTGCAAAGTTGTATGGTATTGAGCAAGATAAATTGGCTGACATCTTAAAAGACACCAATGACAAAGTTGGTGACTTTATGCAAACAGGTGGCGGCGCAATGGCTGATTTTTTCGAAAAAATTGCGCCAAAGGTTGGTGTCACTAAAGAGATGTTTAAGGGATTATCTGGTAGTGATGCTTTGCAGTTGTACTATACTAGCTTAGAGAAGGCTAATGTCAGTCAAGCCGATATGGTATTTTATCTTGAGGCTATAGCCTCAGATGCCACGCTTTTACAACCACTATTAAAAAATAATGGAGCTGAGTTTGACCGTTTAGGCAAGAGTGCCAAGGATGCAGGCATGATCATGTCTGAGGTTGATATTGAAAATGCGTCAAAAATAAAAGGTTCAATTAACCAGATGACGCAAATGTTTGATGGTTTTAAAGTAGCTGCGTTTAAAGCCATGATGCCAACTCTACTTTCAATTGCTGAAGCTTTTGAAAGCAATAAAGAACAAATTATAAACTGGATTGGTGGTTTTGCTAGCAACTTATCTTTAGTGGTCAGTAAGGCTGTAATATCGTGGCAGACGCTCAAAGATGGAATCCAAGGTGTAGCCGAGTTCGCTACTAGTATGACTGAGATATTCAGAACTCCTGAAAATGCTGAAAGACTTCAATCCGTGATACAGGCAGTGAGCGATGGCTTTAATCGCTTAAAGGACTACGCATCACAGACAGGTGATGTCATCAATCAAGTAACCGACTTCTTTGCTGCTCATCAAGAGGTTATTATCCCACTGGCTAGCGGTATCGGTGCGGCTGCTGGTGCGTTTTTACTGTTTAATGGTGCAGTGGCCGCTTGGGCAGCAATCGGCACAGCGGCAACCGCTGTCACCACTGCATTTGGTATCGCTGTTGGTGTTGCGACAAGTCCTGTCACGCTGATATTGGGCGCAATCGCTGGATTAGTTGCTGTTGGAGTGTTGCTCTATCGAAACTGGGATACGATCAAAGCCAAGGCAACTGAGGTATTTAACTCATTGCCTGGGCCAGTCCAAGAAGCCTTTAGAAATATCAAGTCTGTATTTACAGGTATTAAAGACTGGGCAGGCAAAGCTTTTGATTTTCTTGCACCGTACGTCAAAGCGACGATGGATGTTGTATCAGCGTTGTTTACAGCACATTGGGCTACTATCAAAGGTATTTTTAGCACCTCATTTGATGTCATAAAAGGTGTTGTTAGTACAGGTTTTAATGTCATAAAAGCGGTATTTAGTGCGGGTATAAATATCATTGCTACCGTTTTTAATACAGGGTTTAATACGGTTAAAACGGTTGTTAAAACTGCTTTTAATGCGATTAAAGCGCTGGCAAAAGGCGATATTGAGGGCTTTAAAACAACGATTAAATCAGGGCTGGATAAGCTAAAAGGCATTGCTAAAACAGCAATCAGTCAGTTTGTTGATGCATTTGGCACTTTGGGATCTAAGCTGTTGCAGATTGGACGGGATGCTGTACAAGGTCTCATTAATGGTGTTAAGGAAAAAATCAGCGGTGCGATTGATGTTGCTCGCAATTTAGCAAGTAGTGTCAGCGATACTGTCAAAAACTTCTTTGTCATCCGATCGCCATCAAGACTATTTAAAAAGTTTGGTGAATGGCTGTCAATAGGCTTGGGCTTGGGTATTAAAGGCAAGCAAAGCGAGGCTGTACAAGCGGCGCTAAATCTGGCTCAAAATATCTATAATGCGATGAGTGGCATTAAAAAAGACATCGCTTTATTCGGCAAAAATAGTGAGTTAGCCAGCTTTGATTATGACCGTGCAAACGGTATGTATAAGGGTATCAAAGACAGCGTATTAAACAGCTATCGCAATTTAATCAAAGCAAAAGAAGATTTAATCAAACTGGATGCCGAAATAAACAAAGTAAATGAGTTTACGATTCGACAGCAAACGTCTTTAGAGCAGTATGCGTTTGAAACATCGCTGATCGGCAAGCAAGCCGATGAAGTTGAGCGCTTGCGGTTTAGTCACAACCTACTTAATCAAGCCAAACAAGATGGCAAAGATTTATCTGAGCAAGCCCAACAGCAGTTGTTGGCAACCACACAACAAATCATTGCTCAGCGTGAAGAATTGGTTGCTTTACGCACTAAGAAACAAGAAGCTGAAAAGATGGCAGACTTTACTGCTCGACAGCAATCAGCTTTAGAAAAATACGCTTTTGAAACCTCACTGATTGGCAAGCAAGCCGATGAGGTTGAACGCTTGCGCTTTGAACGTAACTTGTTAAACCAAGCGGAGCAAGCAGGTATTACTTTATCAGAACAGGCAACCCAAAAAATCATAGCACAGCGTGAAGAACTGATTGAGCTACGCAAGCAACAGCAAGCGCTACAAGATAATAACTGGGTCGATGGATTGCAGTCAGGCTTTCAAAGCTTATCTGATGGCGCTAAGAGCTTGAATGAAACTATGCAACAGGCCACGACTGGCGCCTTTAACAAAATGAGTGACAGCTTTAGTAACTTTGTGGCGACGGGCAAAGGCAGTTTTAAAGACTTAACCGCATCTATCTTACAAGATATTAGTAAGATGCTGATTAAGTTTGCTATGTTACGTGTCGCTAAAATGGCTGTGGGTATGTTTGAAGACGGTGGTGCTTTTGCTGGCAGCGGTCTGCTTGAGCTTGCTAAAGGCGGTGCGTTTAATAATCAAGGCATCCAGTACTATGCCAATGGCGACATCTTTAATAAGCCAACAGCTTTCCGGCATGCTGGTGGTCTTGGTGTCATGGGTGAAGCAGGCCCTGAAGCGGTTATGCCATTAACTCGTGGACCTAATGGCAAGCTAGGTGTACAAGTCTTTAACAGCAAACAGAATAATCAATCTGCTGGTGTTGTTAATCAAGTGAAGATTGATATACATATCAATAGTGACGGTGCTAGTGCAGACGTACAGACAACTACCCAAGACAGCAAACAACTTGCTGAGTCTTTAAAGGCAGTTGTGTTGCAAACGTTGCAGAACGAGATAAGACCAGGGGGAATGTTAGCCCCTGTCTAAATGTTTTGCAGTGATTAGTAATAACAGGGTATGATTAAAGTTTAAACGAGCACAGATAAGGTTGAGTTATGATTAAGAAAATCCTAATTGGTTTTGGTTTATTTTTACTATTTATCCTAATAATTGGCTTTTTTGCAGGTGAAGATACTACTGAAAGCCCAGAAGATAAAACGGTAGAGGCGACACCAGTAGAAATGACGGCTACAGAAACAGAAACGCCTGAAGAGGCACCTGAGCAAGTATCAGTAGAGCCAGAACCTGACATGACACCAACAGAGGTTGCACCCGTTGAAGACACCAAAACAGTAACACCACCTGCCAAAGTAGAAAAAGAAGCTAAAGAGGCTGAGACTGTAAAGCTGAAAGAAAAAAAAGCGGATGACGGCAAACTGTCTGATGCAAAAAAAGCCGAAATCATTGAGTATTTTAAGGGTAACGATGAGCCAAATGTTCTTGATGCATTATTCCCTTATGACACATTAAAGTTGGGTATGCATAATGACAGTGGTAATCGTGACGGATATGCAGAGTATGCTTGCGAAGTGCTTAAATCAGACTTCAACGTTAAACAAGTTGTTATTGTAAGAATTATTGATATTGATAAGCTTGTTAGCTCAGATAAATGGGAAACCATCGGTGAGGCAAACTGTAACTAATAAACAGTGATAACTATCTCTTAAACCCCCTTTAACCAACCGTTAAAGGGGGTTTTTAATGCCTAAAAATCAGTAAATCACTTTAATGACCTGTAAGCGACCACCCTGCTAATCTAAGTAACATGAAAACATTTACTTATGACATTGGCATACAACCCGTAGGTAGCACTGACAACGATGTCGTGATTGTGCAATTCGGTGACGGCTATGCCCAACGTCAGCCCAAAGGTCTTGCACCACGTTTAGAGCATTGGCAAGCAAGCAAAGTTGGCAATAAAGCCACTATTGATGAGATCAAAGCCTTCCTTGATGCACACACAGTAACGCCGTTTTTATGGCGTGTCACAAGTGATGAGCCTTTGCGTAAATACATAGCCAAAGATATATCACGCAGCCCACAGGGTGGCAGTAAATGGACGCTGAATTGGACGATGCAACAAGTACTAGCGTAATAACAATCACACCCCCAACCAATCCAAACGGAGCAAACTATGAGCGAATCTACAAACACAACTAAAACGGTCACTCTTGACGAACTATCAGTCTTGATGAGCTTTCATTATGCGAAAGAAGCTTGGGATAAAGAAGATACAGCTCAAGTCAGTATTGATTTTGATAACGAATACAAAGATTTTTTAGTTACGACCAGTGAAAATAATGTGCGTCCTGGTCGTTTCTCGAAACTACAAGCTGAAATTACTGCATGGGCTGATCAACAAATTAAGACTTTTTCTTATCAAAATAAAAACGTCAATGCATTTGTGCTGACCTTTGTAGATGATGTTTTAAGCATTGAACTTGGCTTTGAGTCTGATGCTGAGCAAGTAGACACAGAAGCATGAGAGAGTTAACACCAGAGCAAAATAAAGCAATCACTCAGCTTGAGCAAGACGTACTGCTTGAGCTGTTTGATATCGACTTTACCAAGTTTGGTGGCGACGTCTATCACTTTTGCAATCAGACCAATGAGCTTGGTCAGCCGATCGTCTGGCAAGGCGTCACTTATCTGCCATATCCCATCACTGCTGACGGATTTGAGCTTAAAAATACGGGTGCAAGCAATCGCCCTAATGTCACGCTGTCTAATCTATATGGCTTGGTAACTGCTGTCGTTGAAGATTACCAAGGTGGTGTTGGTGCAGTGGTTACAAGACGTCAAGTCTATGCCCAGCATTTAGACGCAGCTAATTTTGCCAACGGCAACCCAAACGCTGATCCTAATCAACAATTAGTGTCTCGCTATGTCATTGAGCGTTATTCAGCGTTAAATAATCAATCAGCCACCTTTGAGTTGGCAGTACCTAGCGAAACTGACGGCGCTATGTTGCCACGCCGTATCATTGTCGCCAATACGTGTGGCTGGACGTATCGTGGCGATGGCTGTGGTTATACGGGTCATCCTGTCGCTGATGAGTTTGATCAGCCTACCAATGACCCTGATAAAGACAAATGCAGTAAGTGTCTACAAGGTTGCCGTGCAAGGTTTGGCCGTAAAGCGGTACTGCCGTTTGGTGGCTTTGTTGGAGTCGATAAGTTATGACGTTAGAGCAGCAAATAATTGACCATGCAAAGCAAGCCCTGCCCAATGAGTGCTGTGGTCTTATTGTTGACGCTGTTTATATCCCATGTGACAACGTCGCAGACAAACCCATAGAGACCTTTAGGATTAGTCACGATGAGTGGCAGCCTGCTGATGTAGTCGTGCATTCGCACCCGCAAGGTCAGCGTTATTTGAGCGATGCAGACCGTAAAGCCCAGCATAAGATGCGCTGTGATTGGTGGATTGCTGTTAATGGCTCTGATAACTGGGAGTTAATCAAATATCGTTACTCCCCTCTGTTACGTGGTCGCATCTTTGAATATGGCAAACATGATTGTTACTCGCTTGTTGAAGATGCTTATATTCTGTGCGGTATTGAGCTAATGGCTTATAAACGCAAAGGCGAAGCCCAAGAAATAGCGGATAACGCTTTTATTGTTAACTTTCCACGTACTGGATTTTACCAAGTTGAATTGGCTGAGATGCAAGCTGGTGATGTCATCTTAACGTCAATCCGTGGCAACGCAAACCACGCAAGCATCTATCTGGGTAATGAGCAAGTACTACACCACCCATACGGCGGACTATCACGGCGTGAGGGGTTTTGTGACGTCTGGCACAAGCAGATGCACAGCGTATGGCGTCATAAAGACTGGCAACCAGACATGATGACGGCAATACTCAATGATTTAGAGGCAACAAGATAATGGCAATCGTAAGACTATATGGCGACTTGACTGATTTTGGCACCCGCTTTGACTTAAAGGTTAAAACAGCGGGTGAAGCCATGCGTGCTTTATTTACTCAAATAGACGGGCTGCAAAGGCGTATTAGCGAGGGCGGTTATTTTGTGCGTGTTGCTCGCAAAGATGTGACAGATAATACGATAGGCACTGACTTTAGCCGTGATTTAACGGATAACGATGTGATCCATGTTGTACCAGAAATTGCGGGGGCCGGTAAGTTTGGTCAGATTATCTTAGGCACGGCAATGATTGGTGCGGCCTTTTTCACAGGTGGTGCATCGATTGCAGCATGGGGTGCCTTATCGACAGGGCTATTAACTGCTGGTATTGGCATGGTATTGGGCGGTGTCGCCCAGATGCTGACAAAGCAGCCCAGCTTTGGCGATACGAGTAATACCAATAAATCACGCTCATCATCGTTTAGTAGCCTAGGTAATAATACTGCTCAAGGCTCATGTGTGCCAGTCGCATATGGCGAAATAATGATTGGCAGTAAAGTCATCTCACAATCGATTGAGAGCTATAAAGTGAGCGGTGATGTTGTTGCAAAAGATGCGGCACAGCTAGTGCAAACTCGTGATTATCATGTGCCAACAGCGTTTGATAACTATAACTTAGATGCAGATGATGACTCTGTGAGAGCAGTTAACTATATAGTGAGGGTAGATTAATGGGTGGCGGCGGAAAAGGTGGCGGCGGCGGACATACGCCCATCGAGCAACCAAACACACTAGAATCAGCACAGAAGCTGAAAATCATAGATTTGTTATGTGAAGGCGTGGCAGGTCAAGATGTGACTTTTAAAAACATCTATCTGGACAATACGCCAATCCAAAACCAAGATGGTAGTTATAACTTCACGGGTATCCGTGTGTCTGCACTACCTGGTACCCATAATCAGGATTATCTAGCAGGCTTTGATAGCACGGATAAAATCGTATCCGTCGGTGCTGAAGTAAAAGCAGATAAGCCAATTACCCGTACCATCACAGATCCGCTTGTTGATAGCGTCAGGGTAACATTGGCGCTGGGGTCGTTAGTTGAGATGAAGAACAATGGCGACCGTGTCGGTAGCTCTGTATCACTAACCGTCAGATGCGGTAATAAAAGCTATCCAGTTACCATAACAGGTAAAACTACGTCTGCATATCATCAAGATGTTGTTTTAACTGATTTGCCCGATACACCATTTAATATCAGCGTACATCGCAACACACCAGACAGCACTAGCGACAGTACAAGCAACGCTACGCATTGGGTAAGCTATGTTGAGTCAATCGATGCTAAATTTAGCTATCCAAATTCTGTAGTAGTCGGTCTTGAGATTGATTCTGCACAATTTGGCGGCAAAATCCCAAAACGTACTTATTTAAACAAATGGACACAGATTAAAGTACCTGACAATTACGACCCAATCAAACGCACGTATGATGGTATTTGGACGGGTGAATTTAAGACCGCTTGGAGTGATAATCCAGCGTGGGTGTTTTATGACTTAGTGACTGATAAACGCTACGGCTTGGGCGACCGTCTTGGCGACTTTGGCTGTGATAAATGGTCACTGTATCAAATCGCTAAATACTGTGATCAGATTGTACCAGACGGCTTTGGCGGTGAAGAACCCCGCTTTACCTGTAATGCGTATCTAAGCGAGCCGCGAGACGCCAAAGCACTGCTTGATGACTTAGCAAGCGTGTTCCGTGGCATTGCTGTGTGGGATGGTCAAATGGTGACGGCACTGCAAGACGCCAAAAAAGACCCAGTTGCCACTTACACTAATGCTAACGTGGTGGACGGTGCATTTGCATACTCTGGTGCAGCTCAAAAGACCATATTTACTGCTGTGCATGTCAAATACAACGACAAAGCCGACAACTACGCAACAAAGACCGAATACGTCGCAAACGATGATGCAATCAAGCGTTATGGACTCAATGTTAAACAAGTCACCGCCTTTGGTTGTACTAGCCGTGGGCAAGCAGCCCGTGTCGGTAAATGGCTCATTGAAACCTCAATTCGTGAGCAACAAATGGTTAATTTTAAGATCGGTCGTGAAGGTATCCGCCATTTGCCGTTTGACATCATTGAAATCGCTGACAATGACTACGCTGGCGATATGATCGCTGGGCGTGTGCTGTCAGTCACTGGCAATACAATCACTGTTGACCGTGCAATGACTGATATCAGCAGTATCCGCTACTATGCTAACGGCCATAGCAAAACTGTGTCTGTGCAATCAGTAAATGATACCAAAATCACGCTTACAGATACCCCAAATGGCATCGAGCAATTAGGTGTATTTAGTGCTGCTAAAACAGACGTTAAACCCCGTTTATTTAGGGCTTTAAGCATTAAAGAAGATGGCGACACTTACACAATCAGTGCCGTACAACACGATGAAAACAAAGAAGCCATCGTTGATAAAGGTGTAACTTTTGAACAAGATGATACAGCGACCAAACACACGCCTCAAGTTAGCTATGGCCGTGTCTCTAAAGATGGCGATGAATTACTAATTGCGTGGGAAGGCACTAACACCACTGAGTATCTGATCAAAATCTATAAAGACGGAGAGCTATACCGCAGCTACAGCCAAGACAGTGCCGAGATTAAACTTAAAGGCTTACCGAATGGTGAGTATAAAGCCGAAATCCGTGGTAAATCAGCAAACGGGCAACTGACTGAGCCAGTTATCAAGACATGGTCTATCGACTATGACATCAAAGGGCTAAAAGCAACATCTGAGCTGTTTGCGATTAAGCTGGATTGGACCAACCCAACGAGGGTTATTAATAAAGCCAAGATTGAGATATATCGTAGCTTAAGCAATAACAGAGCGACTGCAACCAAAGTTGCTACTTTGTCTTACCCCACCGATACATTTATTCAAAATGGCGTTAAGTTATCGGAAACACATTACTTTTGGTTACGCTTAATCGATGACCAGGGCAATATGGGCGACTGGGTAACTGTGAGTGGTCAGTGCAGTAGTGACACATCGCAAATTGTCGCAAGCATTAACGGCAAAATCACCCGAACTGAGTTATCGCAAGCATTAATTAATAGCTTACAGACTGATATTAATACGGCTAAAACCCAAGCTATTAACAGTGCCAATGTTAACGCTGATAATAAAGTAGCCGCTGAAGCCACTAAACGTGCTCAAGCATTGCAAGCAGAAGCGACCAAGCGAGCTGATGCAATACAAGCTGAAGTCACAGCACGGCAGAAAGCACTGGCAGCACAAGACAAAAAGCAAACAGACGCTTTGACTGCTAAAGCTCAACAGCTTGGCACGCAAATTAGTGCGGTTGAGACTGTCAATGATGCTCAAGCTAAGCAGTTAACAACATTGACGGCTAAACAAGGCAATTTAACATCTGGTTTGGAAGTAGAACGGACAGCACGTATTGCGGGTGACAATGCTGAGGCTGAGGCTCGTCAAACGTTGGTAAGCAGAGTTGGCTCTGCTGAAAGCAGTATCAACACTCTGCAATCTACAAAGGCCAGCAAGACCGAAGTAGCAAGCCTTGCACGCAGCGGACTACAAAGCGAGTGGCGTGATGATATTGACGCTATTGAGATAGGTGGTCGGAATTTATTAAGAAATAGTGAGTTTAATCAAGGTTTAAATTTTTGGTACAAGCAATCGACAGGTTCTTCATTAGAAAAAGATGGCACCATGCGGTTAACTAAAGGTGCTGATATTTACCAAACAGGAGTAATTGCTAGCACTCCATTGATAGCTACTGTTTGGTGCAGGGGCAATGGCTCTATATTATGTAGATATGGAGGAGGTTCAAGGACTGGTTATGTAACACTAAAATCTGATAGTGAGTATTTACCATATTCGTTTGTCATTAGCAGTAAAGGCAATACCAACTTAATTATAGACAGTCTAGGAGATGTGTTTGTTCAGAAAGTAAAACTAGAAAAAGGCAACAAGGCTACAGACTGGACACCAGCACCCGAAGACGTCGCTGAAGAAATCAACAACACAAAAGCCAGTCTTGATGAGTTTAAACAGACTCAAGCGACTAAAGACCAAGCTCAGACTGTGGTTAATAGCCAAGCACTGTCTCGTATCAATAGTGCCGAAAGTAGTATCAGCAATCTGCAAAGCACCAAAGCCTCTAAGTCTGAGGTAGTGAGCCTTGCACGTACTGGGCTGCAGAGTGAATGGCAAAGTGCAGCGAATACAGCTAAACAGCAAGCAATCAATGCTGCCAAAGCAGATGCCAAAGCTAAGGCAGATGAGGCCAAGTCTGCTGCTCAAGAATACGCTAACGCTCAAATTAATGCTAAGAGCGTTAGTGATAAAGCATACGCTGACGGTCTCGTAAGTGCTGAAGAGCAAAGGGCTATTGACGATGCCAATGCTAAACTAGCTGTTGCTAAGGCGGACGCTAAAGCCAAGGCAGATGCAGCTGAGTCAGCAGCTAAAGCTCATGCAGACGCTATTGAGATTGGTGGGCGTAACTTACTGATTTCTGAAAGATATAAATATACACCAAATATAGATGGTGAGTTTCAAACACTCACATTTTCTAATAAAACGTCAGAGGACTTGCTAAAAGCATTTTGGCTTGAGCCAGGTACTTATACGTTCTCATTGTTGGCTAGTTTTGCTAACAATGGCTCAGAGGGTCAGTTTAGGGTGTATAGAATTTATGGGAAAAATACTATAGGTTATTTTAGAGCGCCTAGTGATTATGTAGATGGGGATACTGTCAAGCTATCTCATACATTCACATTGGAGTCTCGTGCAGCTGTAAACCTGCAAGTATATAACCATAATTTTGGTACCGCTTTTGTTAGCAACGCCAGTGTCGGTGCTATTAAGCTAGAAAAAGGCAACAAAGCAACAGACTGGACGCCAGCGCCAGAAGACATTGCTGAAGAAATTAACAGTACAAAAGCAAGTCTTGATGAGTTTAAGCAGACTCAAGCGACTAAAGACCAAGCTCAGACTGTGGTTAATAGCCAAGCACTGTCTCGTATCAATAGTGCCGAAAGTAGTATCAGCAATCTGCAAAGCACCAAAGCCTCTAAGTCTGAGGTAGTGAGCCTTGCACGTACTGGGCTGCAGAGTGAATGGCAAAGTGCAGCGAATACAGCTAAACAGCAAGCAATCAATGCTGCCAAAGCAGATGCCAAAGCTAAGGCAGATGAGGCCAAGTCTGCTGCTCAAGAATACGCTAACGCTCAAATTAATGCTAAGAGCGTTAGTGATAAAGCATACGCTGACGGTCTCGTAAGTGCTGAAGAGCAAAGGGCTATTGACGATGCCAATGCTAAACTAGCTGTTGCTAAGGCGGACGCTAAAGCCAAGGCAGATGCAGCTGAGTCAGCAGCTAAAGCTCATGCAGACGCTATTGAGATTGGTGGGCGTAACTTACTGATTTCTGAAAGATATAAATATACACCAAATATAGATGGTGAGTTTCAAACACTCACATTTTCTAATAAAACGTCAGAGGACTTGCTAAAAGCATTTTGGCTTGAGCCAGGTACTTATACGTTCTCATTGTTGGCTAGTTTTGCTAACAATGGCTCAGAGGGTCAGTTTAGGGTGTATAGAATTTATGGGAAAAATACTATAGGTTATTTTAGAGCGCCTAGTGATTATGTAGATGGGGATACTGTCAAGCTATCTCATACATTCACATTGGAGTCTCGTGCAGCTGTAAACCTGCAAGTATATAACCATAATTTTGGTACCGCTTTTGTTAGCAACGCCAGTGTCGGTGCTATTAAGCTAGAAAAAGGCAACAAAGCAACAGACTGGACGCCAGCGCCAGAAGACATTGCTGAAGAAATTAACAGTACAAAAGCAAGTCTTGATGAGTTTAAGCAGACTCAAGCATCTAAAGACCAAGCTCAAACTGTTGTTAATAGTCAGGCGCTGTCTCGTATTGATAACGCTGAAGGCAAGATCACGTCTTTACAGCAAACGTCAGTAACCAAAGACAAAGCCCAATCTACTCACACCATCAAAACACAAGCCATTGCTGGCGGTAAACGAGCTCTCGCAGGCATTGCTGTTGGGGCAATGGCAAATGAGCAAACAGCAGAAAGCGAAGTCATTGTTATGGCTGATAAGTTTGGCGTTGTCAGAGATGCGGGTGATGGCGTCGTCAAGCCAATGTTTACTGTGCTTAATAACCAAGCGGTCTTTAATGGCGATTTGATCGCAGACGGCACAATCTTGGGTAAGCACATCAAAGCCAATCAAACACTATCAGCACCAAAAATACAAGGCGGTGAGTTAAATATCAACAACCGTTTTATTGTTGATAAGTACGGCAACACGACTATCCAAAGTAGCACAGCTAAGACTGGACTGAAAACCACGCATGAAAAAATCGAAGTCTATGACAGCGCTGGGCGGTTACGTGTCAGATTGGGCAAGTTAAATTAAGGAGCAATGATGCAAGGGTTACAAGTATGGGATGAGAAAGGTAAAAAAGTATTAGATACGTCATTTACCACTTTCAAAATTTTAAAAGAGGTGCAAGGCATAAATCAGTCAGAGATAACAAGGACTGTTAGTTTTACACACCCCTTGCTCGCTGAGCAAACGCCGTTTTATATGATAAAGCCATTAATGGTACTAAGCAGTGTGGGTGTCAGTGTTAATGTGCAGTTCGAAAGTACTAAGTGCACGGTTACGTTTACAGCTCTTAACTATCGATATAGAGACTTTTCAAAAACTAAAGTAATTATTGGAGTGTACTAATGTTCGAGGTGTATAACTCTGATGGATCACTACAAGTGACTGCAAACCAAGCTTATGATCTGTCACTGACATCAACTATTATACAACAGCAAGCAAGTGCTACTTATATCGATCCAAGTAAAATATACGCACTGCAACCCGTTGCAGATGACGATAGCGGTGTTACTCACCTGTTCTTCAATCCCAATAAACCAGACGGATTGATTCAGATAGCTGGTAGTACAGGTGCTAAAGTGCATATATTTGATTATATGTTGCCTCAGGCACGACAAAATGAGTATGGGCTAGAAGTATATGACAGCGATGGTGTAATTACATTTAGTAGTCGCTACCCAAGTCTGAATGTTATTGATCATATCAAAGCTGATGCTGGGATTGATGCTCAAAGACACGGCAGACGTAATTACGGTACTACTAACTTAGCAATTGTCCCTAATAAAATACCATTCATCATCCAACTTGGAGGTGTTGCTAATCTCGCGTACTTTATTACTACGGTATGGACTATAGAACAAGGAGAGTTGTGCTGGTATACAAAAGCAGTAACCACCGCACCCCCATTCGAAAACTTTGAATCCAGCTCCGCAATCGACTTTTTGGTTATCGACACAAGCCACTTTTAAATAAGTACAGCTTGGACTGACGATTAAAGCATCTTTAAATGCTATTTATAATAGCCTCAAAGATGCTTTAACAAGGTTAGTATATACAATACAAAGCAATAAAAACCAGTTAAAATGGGAACGTTTAAAAGGCGTTTTAACTGGGTTTTTTGTTCTCATTTTGACTGGTTGCGATTCTCATTTTTAGCGACCGGCTACACCTATCTTAGCGACAAAAAAAGAGCTCAATATTGAGCTCTTTTTTATTATCTAAATTCGGTCATAGCTAAGATTTGGCCTATAAAAGTCATACCTTAAGTGAGTAAATTAGTCTGCGACTTTAAGGTCTCTAAATAGCTACGGATACTGGTCACGTAGTGCATACACTGTACGTAGCGTGAGTTGCTAGTAGCATTGTCTAACATATAGCTGTAGACGTTGGCCCAGCTGTTGGGATCCTTTCCAGCTAACGATAATTTGTCTTGAATTTTTGCAATCGCATTTGGGCCCATATTGTAGGAAGCCAATGCAAACCAGATTCTATCTGGATTTGGGATATCACTAAATCTTTCTTTTAGCTGCTCTAGATAACGGGCGCCGCCACCAATACTTTGATAGGGGTCGACACGATTAGAGACACCCATGGCTTCGGCTGTGTTATTAGTCAGCATCATTAAGCCTCTCACACCTGTCGGTGAGACAGCATTGGCATCTAATTGTGATTCTTGATAGCCCATGGCAACGAGTAGCTGCCAATCATGATCATAGTTTTCCGCTTGTTCTTGAAAAGACGCCAGATATAAGGGTAGGTTATTGGCCATTACTTTTTCAAAGTGTTTACGGTTATAGTCATCTTTTAACAAAGTTTGATCATAAAAGTTTGCAATATTTGCAGTGTTGATGAGCTGGCCATTTTGGCATAAGAAATGGCTGGCTTGTACCGCAAGTTGATCTTGATTGCTGCGGAAGCTCCAACTGGTTCTTGGGTTTAGACCATTTTGAGTTAGACTGCTGTCAAAGCCACAGCTGATATTAATGGCTGTGACATCATTTTTCTCAATTAATTGGGTACTGGCCGTGGTTAATGCCATATCAGCTTCACCTGTACTGACTGCATGTAGCGCTTCGACCTCATTGTCGAAGTTTTTAACCAGTAGAGTAACACCCAACTCATTGGCGTAAGAGCGCGCAATATCATAGCCAAAGCCATGCTGAAAACCATCGGTCGAGAAAAAGGTGCTATCACCAGCAACAGAGGCAAGAGTTAAGGTTTTTGTCGCCATTACAGTGCTATAGGCTTCTGGTTCTGGACCAGAAAAAGCAAAGTTACTAATACCAATAACAGACAAAGAGGCCAAGGTAATGCTGGCAATTAGTTTATTTTTGGTCCACTTTTTGTGCTTAGTATCGCGATCAAGATAAGCATTTAGCTTATCTAACAGGCTAAGGTCAGTTAGACGCGGTGCTGGTTTATTAATATTTTTATTGGGCTGTGGCTTATAAAAGCCTTGCGTATTAACGACTGATTTTCTGACAGGGTGACAGTCCTGGCAATAAGCCAGCTGTTGATTATCAATAGGAAGATGCGTGTGTGATGCCTTGCTACTTTTATACCAATAGGTCATGCGTTGCATGGATGTCTCCTTTGTCTAATCATCCATACTGTGTGGAGAGTCATACACCATTGTATTAAGCTCTCTTAAGCCACAGCTATGAGCAAGCAGGATCATTATTAATCGAAGCGGTTCATGTTGCTTGTATTTTCAATTTATTTAACCAGTTTTGTGCCGTGTTTTTGATGGCATAAGCGAATACCAAAATACTGGGTATCGCTGACTGGATAAAATGAAAGCTAAAAATAAAATAATAGCCTGTTAATAATGTTTATTAAGCACTAATCGATACAGCTGCTTAGTGGGTAATAAAAGTGCTGCTAGCAAGACGAATTAAAAACAATAAAGATAAAAAGCGTCGCCAATCATTTAACGGTTTAATTAACAATGATTAGGCGCTCTAGCAACACACATTAAAACGGTGTAAAGGTTCACAGTGTATTGCTAATAACAGGTATCTAAACACAGTCATTTTTGTTAACCACTTAATAAACAGCTGGCTAATTAAAAGGGGCGTGTTAAAAATACGAGCGGTTATTTACCTTATATTATTTTTTACTTTGCGACAGTTAACAGTAACACCAGATATCTTTATTTTTATAGCTATTAAGTGTTAACGTTAAACTGCGTTGCTGTCGGGTTTTAATCTAATAAAGGTGCTATTAAAGCGAAATATTAATTGTTAGAAGCTAAAAAATACTTACTAATGACAATCACAGGTAACGCTATTTGAGCTCTACTTAAATCGATTAATACCTTAAAGCTGCAAAGTCTTAACGGACCTGGTTATATAGGTGCAGCGATAATACTGCTGCGTATGGCTTGTATTAAATAAGCTAGTACAGAACACTTAAACAGCTGTTTTGTACGATAAGCTTAAATCATAGTGCTTGCTTATAGTTAGATTTCAATAAGCGCGACCATAAAACATCAATAACCTAAGTCAATTAAAATCCGCACTTGCGATGATTTGTAAAATTTGGCAGTGTGCAGTGTGCTGCAAAACAAAATAAGCGAAACAAAACAAATCGCCCAAGTTAAGATAACCTTTATTATGGCACTTAATTTAGTAAGCACTGTTTCATTTCGCTATAGGTTTTGTTACATTTTCTATATGCGGGCTACAAACCAAAATTTCAAGATTTAGGGTAGGACTAATCAGTGGCGTTTTAGAGCTAAAACCTAAACGCTTTAGGCGATGAGACCCTACCTAAACATCGTTAATCTTTAATGACGTTTATCTATCAATACATGGCAATAGCCTGATAGTTTAATTATAAAATAACACTATTCAAATAGGTATATGATTAAATCAAACTTTAGCTTTAGTATTTTTAAACGACAATTGTTGAGTTAGTGCTTTAACTTAAAACAGGGCAGTTCTAAGTTTAGACGGGCAAGTAAATAACCAGATTAATAACTAAATAACTAGGCAGATAACAGAGAAAATTAGAGTAAGCGATATAAGAGATAAAGGTTAAGCAAGAGGCACGTAGAATAAATACGCAAAATAAATTAGCTGCTACAGGATATAGCAGCTAACAAATGCGGATCAGAGACTGAAGCTAGCAAAAGCTTATAATGCTGACAGCAGCTTAAGCTGGATTTGGATCATCGATAAAGCGAACAGATAAGCCTAAAGACTGCTCAATCAAATCACCTAATGCCTGAATACCGCCTTTTTCAGTGGCATGGTGACCACACGCTAAATAATCGATACCAAGCTCTCTGGCGGCATGAGTGGTGCGTTCAGATATCTCACCTGATATATAGAGCTGACAGTCCATAGCCGCTGCTTGCTCAATCATATCTTGGGCGCCGCCAGTACATATACCGACACGGGTAATAACGTCATTACCGGCACTGATATGAGTGGGTATGCGCTGTAACTTGTCACTAACTTTAGTAATAAAATCTTGAATGGTTATCGGATCGCATTTCGCAATATTACCAACCGGATGCTTCTCATGAGGGTAGAGGGCGCCGGTGATTTCAAGATCTAATTGCTCAGCCAATATCGCATTATTGCCGATAATAGGATGGGCATCTAATGGTAAATGATATGCCAAAAGTGAGATGTTGTTCTGCATTAGACTACGGATACGCTTACCTTTCATGCCAGTTAGTGGAGAGGGTTCACCTTTCCAAAAGTAGCCATGATGCACCAAGATAGCATCAGCGTTGGCTTCTATAGCCGCATCGATTAGGTTTTGGCTAGCGGTGACGCCAGTGATAATATTCTCAATCGGGGTATCGGTATCGACTTGTAGCCCGTTAGGACAATAGTCGCTAAACTCACTGGCTTGCAAATAGGTATCACACCATTGAGCCAGTGCTGTTGGAGAAATCTGAGTATGATTCATAATATATCCTTAATGAATTAACCTGTTGTCAGTCATCTGATTTATCTAGCGCTTTTTCTAAACTATCTAACGCTGTAAATGCTATCTATCATGGGCAAGTTCAATAAAACAGATGTGCTTTAGGGGGCGTTGTAACAGGAACTTAACAATTTAAACTGCAATTTGCGAGAGAGGTTTACCAGTAACCGGTTAACAAATGTTAAACTAAATACTATTTTTAGTTGTAAAATGACGTTTTAAACTTTTATGACGCCTACACTATACCCATTGCGCTAGCATAAACCAATCTAGCCATTAAGACTATCGAGGAGTGACATGTCTGCATCTTCAAAATCAAATATAATCTGGAGAATTTTGCCCTGGCTATTATTGCTTGCGGTATTAGCGGCATTTATTTGGGTTTATATTGACCAGAAAGCCAGTCAACAAGCCACATGGCAGCCGCCACGCAGTGAAACGACGTCTATTCCTCTTAATGGCGACAGATTGTCTGATAAGCCTGAGCCGGTTGTGTCTTATCATACTGCGGTTGCCCGTGCGGCACGCTCTGTGGTAAATATTTATACCACTCAGACTGTTACCCAGAATCCTTATATGAATGACCCTGTATTACGTCGTTTTTACGAGTTTCATGGTCAAGCACCGCAAGCAGGTTCAGAGACCAACTTAGGCTCGGGTGTTATCGTATCAAAAGATGGTTACATCGTCACCAATGCGCACGTTATTGCTAGAGCCGATGAGATTGTGGTTGCTCTAAATGATGGGCGTAAAGCAGTGGCAAAAGTGGTAGGTACCGATCCTGACAGTGACTTGGCAGTGATCAAAGTCGATATGACGGGTCTTGAGGCTTTGGCGTTCAGAGAAAACCCAATTGAAGTAGGTGATGTGGCGCTTGCCATTGGTAACCCATTTGGTGTTGGCCAGACTGTGACCCAAGGTATCATCTCTGCAACAGGTCGTACCGGCTTAGGCGTCAATACGTTTGAAGACTTTATTCAAACCGATGCGGCAATCAACCCAGGCAACTCAGGCGGTGCGTTAGTTGATGCCTATGGTGAATTGGTCGGTATTAACACCGTTATCTTCTCACGCTCAGGCGGCTCTATGGGTATTGGTTTTGCTATCCCGACCGCACTGGTCGAGCAAGTGATGAATGCCATCATTAAAGACGGTAAAGTTAGCCGTGGTTGGTTGGGTATTGAAGTATTATCACAGCTAAGAGATCCAACTAAGATTGATAACTCTACTGGGGTTGTAGTGCGTAATATTATCCCAGGTAGTCCGGCTGCTAAGAGTGGTCTAGAAATTGGTGATGTCATCTTATCTATCGATGGCGTAGAAATGACCGATGCCAATAGTCTTATTCAGCATGTGGCCCGCAAGATGCCAAACACAGTGCTGTCAGTACAAGTACAGCGCAATTCTAAAAACATGAATATCAACATTACGCTAGCAGAGCGTCCAAGCCAAAGTGAATTACTGACGCCAGCCCCAGCTGTTAATGATGATCCTGCCAGCTTGTTTGACAGACCAGAAGGGTCAAGCCCATTGACAGAGGAGCAACGTGAGCGCATGCGTGAAGAGTTGATTGAGCTGTTTGAAAATGGTGCTAGACCTGACGTTGATCCAGTCTTACCTGAATCAGAGCCTGATTTTGAGTAATGGTCGTTAGCGCATAGAAAGCGGGTTGGTTTAAAGCTGATTGGTTTAATATTATGCTAAATACACAAGCTTGATAAACTAGCCTAATAAAAGAACCGCCACTGATTCAGTGGCGGTTCTTTTTATTCATATACGATTTATATCTTAAAGATATTAACTAATGAACATCTTTAAGTCGAACCATCCCTTTGACCTGACAACAACAGGGCAGTATTTCAGAACCCTCAATCATTGCTAGTGGCGGCTCAGCATAAGTGACCGGATAAGAGGAGGCGGTGAGGGTGACTCGGCAGCTGCCACAGTAACCCTCACGACATTGGTAGTTAACATCATGCCCAGTACGCAATAATCCATCAAGTAAGCTTTCATCATCGTGCAAATAAAAGCGTGTTTTTGCGGTAAAAACCCAAGTCATAGAAATTAACGATTACCTCTTATATTAATGATTAAAGCTATTTACCTTATAGTTCAAAGTCGTCGAAATCACTGTCAGATAAGTCTGAATCGATTTGTCCCACTAAGTAAGAGCTGATTTCTGTCTCTTGTGGTGCAACCTGAACGTTATCTGAAGACAACCAAGTATTAATCCATGGGATTGGGTTGGTTCTTGACTCAGGGAAGATGGCTGGCAGGCCAACCGCTTCCATACGTAAGTTGGTAATGTACTCAACGTATTGACACAAGATATCTTTGTTAAGACCAATCATAGAGCCGTCTTTAAACAAATAGCCAGCCCATTCTTTTTCTTGCTCAGCAGCTTTACGGAAGATCTCAATACTTTCGTCATAGCAATCTTTGGCAATTTGCGCCATTTCAGGATCATCTTTACCTGATGCCATGATATTGATCATATGTTGCGTACTGGTTAAATGTAGCGCTTCATCGCGTGCAATTAATTTAATAATCTTGGCGTTACCTTCCATCAGCTTACGTTCAGCGAATGCAAACGAGCAGGCAAATGATACATAAAAGCGGATGGCTTCAAGTACGTTGACCGCCATTAAGCACAGATACAGTTGTTTTTTTAACTTGGCAAGATCAACATATTTTTCTTCGCCATTGACTGTATGCGTGCCTTCGCCAAATAGGCTATATAGCTGTGAGCTTTGATACAGATCATCGTAGTAGAAGGCAATATCTGAAGCACGCTGTAAGATATGTTCGTTTTCCATAATGTCGTCAAATACCACAGACGGGTCGTTGACAATATTACGAATGATGTGGGTATAACTGCGTGAGTGGATGGTCTCAGAGAATGACCAGGTTTCAATCCAGGTCTCTAACTCAGGAATAGATACCAATGGCAGCAATACCACGTTTGGACTGCGCCCTTGAATAGAGTCGAGTAGGGTTTGATACTTTAGGTTACTGATAAAAATATGCTGCTCATGCGCAGATAGGTTTGAATAATCGATGCGGTCTTTTGACACATCGACTTCTTCTGGACGCCAGAAAAACGACAGTTGTTTTTCAATAAGCTGCTCAAAGATAGGATGCTTTTGCTGGTCATAGCGTGCTACGTTGACCGGCTGACCAAAGAACATTGGTTCTTTTAACTGATCGTTTGGATTTTGGCAAAAGATTGAATAAGTCATGATTTTTACCTTAGTATTCTCAAGTGATGGTCGTCGTTAAAGGGGTGTTGTTTATTGTCAGTGGTTTCAGTTGCGCTAATTGTGTTGATTGGTTCTGCGTTGTGCTCTTATTACTAATGTTGACTTAGTGCCTGTTGACTTAGTGCTCCGAATTCAGCTGTTAGCTGTAATTTAGATAAACAGTTTTTCAGACGATTAGTGCTGAACCATTGGCTACTAATCGATTCTTTCTGCTTCCTGACAGACGCTATAGATAAGAGGCTTTGGTTGTAACTGAAACTTGCTTTTATTTTGACTGATGGTGTCTAAGCGTTTGTATTCATAAAAAATATCATAGTTGTGATAATCATCTGCTGGCGGGCAATTCTCATCCGAGCAGGTATTGATGGCTACCAGCGCCTTTAGCTTATCATCGTAACTATAATTATTAGGGTCTAAATCAAACTGCTGTATTTCGTTGCCAGCAGGGTTGTAAAATAATGAGTCAGCTATCGTTGACTCGGTACTTATATACTTGAAAAACTGAGCATTTTCAGTATCTGGCTCTGGTAGTTCAGACTTAGAGAGCTTTTCTAATTCTGAAAATGAGTAAGCAAACAGCTCACCGTCTTTTATAATGAATTTCATCGTTTTGCGCTCGCTCATTTTGCGAAACGAGAGCGCATGAAAGTGATTAAATCCTTGCTCATTATTAAAGGTATACGTCGTAATGGCGTCATCACCTTTATTTTTGTAATCAGCATTATATGCCAGTGTTAAAAATTTATAGGTATTAGGATAAACGGCCTCATAGGGCCAACTAAAACAATTGGCGCCATCATTAAATACCGGTGTTAGCTTAGGTAGCTCAGTGGGTGTGGCAGGCTTGTCATTGAAGCTTACCAGAGTTGCATCACTAAAATCGCCACCGTTAAACCTTATTTTTGATTTCTGTCCCAAGTCACTATTATGGCGACCATATACATAGTATGGTTGAGGCACTCTATAAGGAATCAAGTGTAAATATTTACCCTTTACTATTCTCCAATCACCGCCTGCAGCATAGCCAAAGCTATATACAGCATACTTTCGGTTAGGCAGCAGCGCCAAGCCCGGACCGCCTTCTGGAGATTGACTACCAGTGGGTAAGCTATAAGTGCCAACTAAGCTGTCTTCTAAGGCTTGGCCTATGTCATCGGTATCATACAACGGATCGGTAATAGGCAATGATTCACGTGCTGCGATCGATGCCATCGTATTTTGAAACCCTTCATCTTCGAATATATGTTCATATAATGCATCAAAATAGCTTGACGATAACTCGTCATTGCGGTCGATATCCAATGAGAGTGTTACCTGTTGCGCACAGCTTTCAAATTTGATTTCCAGCTCTTCTAAACTGTCATAGTAATTCTGTCGATCAATACATGTAATGACTTTAGGTGCGTTTTGCTTAGCTTGGTTTAGTATTGATTTATTTGGTTTCGCATAAGCAGATTGACTGACTATTAATAAACATATCAATGATGATACAGCGCTAATATAACGGCCACGGCTCTGAGTAAAGCGGATACGATTCATGTGTTTCCAAGGTTGTTAATAAGGTCAACGCTATTACTGGCGATAGGAGCTTATTGAGAGTTTATCGAGTATTGACCGTATCAATAAATTAATAAATAAGTCACTCAGTTAGCCGATTAAGTAGGAGATATTAGGGTAGACCTGACATCATAGCAATAAACACAAATAATGCAATAAACGCAGCGACTTGTAACAATTAAGACGGCAGAGCTGATAAGTAGCAGCAGCGAGTTAGCACTAGCAATATATTAGCAGTTCGCTAAAAATGTCTGCCTATTTTACCTGACCCATCATTTTATCGCCATTTCGTTCTTTGTCTATTTGGTTTTTAGTGAGCCATATTTACAAACTAATTTATTATTAATACATGACTTTTACTTAAGTGCTTCATAGGTCACTTAATTGCTCTATAGGCAGTTAAGGTCTGTCATTTATTTAAGCGTATCACTTATTTTAATATATTACTCGTTAATAAATGATAGACCTTAGGGGGTAGATAATAAATTATTGAAGATGGTTTTAGCCACAAAATACTCTAAAAAGTTGAATAAACACAGTAATAAACGTCATCAGAGTGATATTTGAAACATAGAAAATCTTAACTTAATAGTTGTATTGTGAAATGTTTTTGAAAAATTTGACTTTTAGTTTTATAAAATAGGTGTATACTCAACTAATAAGTAAGTTTTTGTTATCGTGTTTATTAATATTGTAACAAGACTGTAAGAAAGTATTTAAGGATTTTATAAAAAAAGGAGCAGTATCTTGTTAAAGAAAATAACATTGGTGGTCGCCACTACATTATTAGTGACGGCATGTGGTTCAAACTCTGAAACAGCAGGTTCAGGAAGTGCCGATTCAGGACAATCAGATAAAGTATATAAGCTTAAGTTAGCGGCCACATGGGGCCCAACATTAACGCCATTTATCGATGCCTCGCAAAACATGGCCAAAATGGCTGAAGAGATGTCAAATGGTCGTCTTAAAATTCAAGTCGATCCTTCTAACAAACACAAATCACCATTAGGTATTCTAGATTTAGTTAAATCTGGTCAATACGATATGGGTCACACCGCTACTTATTACTATAAAGGCAAAGATTTAGCCACTATACCTTTCACCGCCATGCCGTTTGGTATGACATCAACAGAGCAGCAAGGCTGGATGTATTATGGCGGTGGTCTTGAGCTGATGCAAAAAGTATTTAAGCCACATAACATCGTTGCATTCCCAGGCGGTAATACCGGTATGCAGATGGGCGGCTGGTTTAAAAAAGAAATCAATACCGTTGATGACTTTAAAGGTCTAAAAATGCGTATTCCTGGTTTCGCTGGCGAAGTTATCGCTGAAACCGGTGCCGTTCCGACTACCATTCCAGGTGGCGAGCTATACACCGCACTAGATCGCGGCACTATTGATGCGCTAGAGTGGGTTGGTCCTTCAATGGATATTAAGATGGGCTTTCACAAAATCGCTCCTTATTACTATACCGGTTGGCATGAGCCAGGTGCTGAGCTTCACTATTTAGTGAACGATAAAGCTTACGACAAATTGCCAGCAGATTTACAGCAAATCCTTAAAACTGCGATGCGTGTGTCTGCCGATGATATGTCAGTGAGAACACAGCATATGAATGCTGAGTTCTTAGCGCAAATGAAGACGGAAGCACCAAATGTGCAGATTAAAACCATGCCGCCTGCTGTATTGAATGAGCTGAAAGCAATTAATGATCGATTGGTTGGTGATATGGTTAATGAAAGCCCGATGATGAAAGAGATTATCGAGTCTCAACAAGCGTACCAAACTAAGGCGCGTAACTGGGGCAAATTAGCAGATTATCAATATATTAAAGATAATCAGTAAATTTAATCGTCCTCAATACTGCAAAAATACAATAACACCAAAAATGTAGAGTTGCATTTTTGGTGTTTTTTTAATGATTAACAAAAAGGATAAAGGAGCTATGCTTAAAAAAATCGAAAAAGCATTCGATGCCTTTGGTACGGCAATAGGGGGATTAACATCTATCGTTTTGGTGTTAATGATCGTCAATGTCTTTTATGATGTGGTGATGCGATATTTCTTTAACATCGGCAGTATTGGCTTTCAAGAGTTAGAGTGGCATTTATTTTCTATCATCATTATGTTGGGTATGTCATATACGCTGCAGCAAGATGGGCACGTCAGAGTAGATGTGTTTTATGACAATTTGAGTGTTACCAAGCAAGCCTTTATTAATATTATAGGGACGCTGCTGTTTATCATTCCTGTTGCCATCGTTATCGGTTATGGCTCGATAGACTATGTTATAGAGTCCTATCAATCGGCTGAAGCCAGTGGTAATCCTGGCGGTTTAACCCATCGCTGGATAATAAAATCACTGATTCCTTTGAGCTTTTTATTCCTAATTATTTCTGCTATCGGATTTATTGTTAAGCAGATAAACATTTTACAAGAGTATAAGTCTGGACAGAATACGCTCAAGGGAGAACAGTCATGATTGGTATTATCATGTTTTTTACCGCATTGGTGATGTTGCTAATGGGGTACCCTGTAGCGTTTACTTTCGCGGCGGTGGCATTTGGATTTGCTATTTTAGCAGGTCTTGTCGAAACCGATTTTAATCTCGGTGAGGGGTTTGCCTCAGCGATAGATATGTTTGATTTTATGCCATTTCGTATTATGTCGATCATGACCAATACGATTTTGATGGCAGTGCCTATGTTTATTTTCATGGGCGTCATTTTGCAAAAAACAGGGCTTGCAGAAAAGCTGCTTGAGTCAATGGCCAAGCTGTTTGGTGAAATCCGTGGCGGTCTGGCTATCTCAACCGTATTAGTGGGCTCTTTATTAGCAGCGTCTACCGGTATTGTTGGTGCGTCAGTGGTGTCGATGGGGGTTATCTCACTGCCCATTATGCTAAGACACAAATATAGCCCAGAGCTTGCGTGCGGTACCATTTGTGCCTCAGGGACACTTGGTCAAATCATCCCGCCATCAATTGTACTGATTATCTTAGGCGATGTGTTTCAGGTGCCGGTCGGTGATTTGTTTAAAGCGGCTGTTGGCCCTGGCTTATTACTGGTCGGTCTCTATGTGGTGTATATTTTAATTTTTGCTTACTTTGTCAAAGGCGCTGCGCCTGCGATACCTGCAAGCGAGCTTGGGGTTACTAGTAGAAAAGCATTGGTATTTGAAGCCTTAAAAAATATTATTCCGCCATTAACCCTTATCATCTTAGTGTTAGGTTCTATTTTCTCAGGTATGGCAACCGCGACTGAATCGTCTGCTGTAGGCTGTGTGGGCGCCTTAGTACTAGGTGCTTTATATCGTAAGTTCTCATTCTCAATGGTCAAAGAGGCCGCTCAAGAGTCGGTTAAAATTACCTCAATGGTATTTGCGATTCTAATTGGTGCAACTGCATTCTCTATGGTGTTTAACTACACCGGTGGTGAAGAGTTGGTTGAGCAGTTTATGCTGAACTTGCCAGGTAATGGAAGATGGAGCTTTATTATCTTTACCATGCTTGCCATCTTTATCTTAGGGTTCTTCATTGATTTTGTTGAAATTGCCTACATCATTGTGCCAATTTTATTACCTGTATCTGAGATATTAGGCATTAGCCCATTATGGTTTGCTATTTTAATCGCAATGAATCTGCAAACGTCATTCTTAACACCGCCGTTTGGTTTCTCGCTATTTTACCTGAAGGGGGTCGCACCGCCAGAGGTACAAACAACACAGATCTATAAAGGGGTATTACCTTTCATTGGAATCCAAGTATTTGTGTTGATGTTAATTGCTGTCTTCCCATCGGTATTCGGCCTATCCCCGTTGCTCTGATAGGACATCATAGTTTTGATATATGGCTTTGATACATGGTTTTGATATAAAAAGAGGGTCTGTTGAACATTCAACAGACCCTCTTTGGTTTTAGCGTTAATAACAATCCCAATGATAAATCAGTCCACTAAAGTCTTCGTTTGCCAGTGCCTTTGGTGTGATAAAGAAGTGTGCGACACCGCAGTCTCCCCAGCTGATATTAAAGTCATCATCAGTGTCAATCTGCAGCAAAAGGATATGCTGTTGTATGGCGTCATCAAAAGTGCGTGGATCAGTTTGAGTAAAGTAGGGGTATCCGAGCAGTTGATGACCTTGAGCGTTAGCTATCTCGTTGTACACATCGTGAATATCGTCAATATCTTCTATGCCTAATGACTCTAGATAATCGAAAAATTCAGTTTCTTGGGCAGAGTCATCGATAGTCTTTAGATAGTAACTAAAATCTATGCAGCTGGGACTACAGCTTTGTGTCTGAGGCACAAACTTAAGCGCAATCTCTTGATGAACATCAAAAGGCGGGTAGTATTCGTCATCACTGATATATCCCTGTATGGCGAGTTTTGCTTCTCTGAGAGCCTGAGTATTTACTGGTGCGCTGATATCTTTCCAGAAGCGAACTTGATACGCATCGCTTGGAGTAGGGTTATCATAGTCAGCACCGTATACATCATCGGTTGCATCAATATAAATCTGCAAGATGCCAGACGTAGGCAGTGGGTGTGCTAACTGACCGACATCAATATTATCGGCAAGTTGCTCAAAGTTTATTTGAATTAATAATGACAGCGGATTACCTGCATCGGTATAAGGATAGGCCTTATCTTCTGGTAAATAGCCTAAGCCGCCTATTTTACTATCGGTCAATGAGAGCGCATCACTGGCATTATCAAGTTTGATTCTAACCATCGAGGTTTGACTGGCTTCTATGACCTCTGATAGTGACTGCGGTAATTGGGAGTGATCTATCGTCATACTTAAACTTCAGCTCAAAACTCTTTTTAAGTTAGCGTACTGCTAGGGATAACCTTGAGTGCATTATATCTAACTCGAGTTTATATCTTGTAGGGAGGGGGAGTTTGTTTTGAGTTTTCTAGTTAGTAGAGAGTTTGTTAGTGAGGAGTAGGAAACAAAACAAATTTTGACTAAGTTACTGGGTGTCGTGAACTCCACACAATCTACGCTGATGCTAAAATTTTTGGATTAGGCTGTGATCTTAGACCAGTAGAGTTGAGATAAAATAATGGGCAAGGTGACTAACGCATCCTAGTCTATATTGTCACATATATGCATTCATCCATTAAGATGATATAAGCTTAATAATTAATAATAAAATCTGGAAAACCCTTATCTAATAAAATTGAATCTATAGTCGCAGATAGTTTAACGAAATCTTCATATGCACCCTCTCCAAACTCTATCGTGACAGAACATAATATAAACATAAGAACACTATCCATCCCTTCGGTTGCTGCTTTTCGCGCAATATTTGAGTAATCTGAATGATATTGAGGGTTCTCATCTGCAAGAATTAACCCTACAGTTGATAAAATCATATTTAAGTTTCTATGAATATCAAACCAGGTCAAGTTTTTATCATTTTTATAAAGGAGTATTATATTAGCAATATAGTTGATAAGTGCTAATTTTTCGGCTTCTATTTTTTTAGATTTTCTAGAGGTAAACCAACCCATACTAAACTCCTTTGAATGAATAGTCATACAATATAAATTTTACTTAACTCATTATTTACTTATTTCTGAGCTATGCTGAAAAAACCGTAGACAAAAACTTGGTAAACTAAGGAAGACAAATAGGAGTTTACCATGACAAAGAAAGCTAAAAGATACAGTGAAGAATTTAAAGCAGAAGCAGTTAAAGCAATAGAGAATAATGGTGGCAATGTTAGTGCTACAGCTAGGCGGTTAGGGCTGCCAATGCAGACACTGGCTAACTGGCAACGAAAAGCCAATCAAGGCATGCTCAAGGGTACTAAGCAATACGATCCAGAGCTTGTTTCAGCCCTTGAAGAAATGAAGCGTTTAAAGCGTGAACTAAAAATAGCACAAGAAGAACGAGAGATACTAAAAAAGGCCACGGCGTACTTTGCGAAACACGGTCAGTAAGGTACGCCTTTATTGACCATCACAAATATGAATTTAGCATTACCAGCATGTGTAAAACCCTTGATATTAAACCATCAAGCTACTATGACTGGACCAAGCGTAATATCAGTGCTCAGCAAATACATCGTAACCGCTGTGAGCTGCTTGTAAAAGCTGCGCATAGTGAGACTAAAGAGCGATATGGTTATCAGCGTCTGCATGCACATTTAAGTGAGCATGGACATGAGATTAGCAAGTACATGGTGCGTAGTATCAAGGAAGAACATGACATCAAATGTAGACGTCATAAACGCTTTAAAGTGACAACGGACTCAGACCATAACAAGCGAGTCTATCCTAATTTTCTTAAACAACAGTTTGGCGTTAACCGTCCTAATTGTGCTTGGGTCAGTGATATAACCTATATTTGGACAGATGAGGGCTGGCTTTATTTAGCAGGCGTCAAAGACTTATATACCAAAGAATTGGTTGGCTACGCTATCGATAAACGCATGAAAGCAGATTTAGTCTGTAGAGCCTTAAATAAAGCAATCAAGGATAAACGACCTAGCCAAGGGCTTATTGTACATTCAGATAGAGGCAGCCAGTATTGCAGCGAAGATTATCGCAAAATGATCAGTAAATACGGTTTTAAAGGATCTATGAGTGCGAAAGGTAACTGTTATGACAATGCGCCAATAGAGAGCTTCTGGGGCGTTTTAAAGAATGAGCTGATATATCATCATAATTACAAAACTCGATTTGAAGCAATCAACAGTATCATAAAATATATCGAGTTAGATTACAATCAAGTCAGGATTCAGCAGAGTTTAGGTATGAGATCGCCAAGACAAGTTTGGATGGATTTCTATCGTCAAGCTGCCTGATCAAAATCTCCCAAGTTTAGGTGTACGGATTTGACGGCAGGGGTCATTTCATATCTATCATATAATCGTGTTACAAAGCTGTAAATACCATATTGATATATCATGGTTATTAATTATGATGAGGTGTGCTATAGTTTAATCATTAGGTTTATCAGCATTTTTTGATATATATTATGGCGCTAGACTGGCAGAAACTATCTGATAGACTAGAGCCATATTATTAACGAGGAGTATGTTATGGGTCTTTTCGATGGTTTAAATCCAGTTTACCAGACTGCAAACACACACGCTAAAATATTAAAACAAAATTTCGGTCATAACTGGAGTGAGCTCGAAAATAACTTACCAATAGTTTTAGCTACAATGATAGAACAGAGAGACCCTCTAAAGAAAAGATTTCCTTTGGAGCACCAGCAATTTGTTCAAAATTGTTTAAACGGTAAGTTTCGAAACCTTTCAGATTTTATTTTAGAAATAATTAGAATTGAATTCTATCATAAACATGGCTATATACCTGCAGGAGAGGCTGATATTCACTTAGCTAAAATCCATAAAGCGCTACGTAAGCATAATCTACCTGAGAGATTAATTTCAGGGTATATTTAAGATAGTTTTAGTTCTATTTATTTATAAAAATATTGCAATGTAATTGTCCTAAAAGTAATAGATTAGTGGATGAGAGGTTGATAATACCTATTAAACTACTAATTTAGTTTTGCAGTAATTTTAACTATTAGCACTGCTTTTAATAACCTAAAATAGTTAAGTTACTGCTCTTTGCCTAGGGATGAGACACGGACATTGAGTTTAAAAATAGATTAACGATGACCCGCATTTTTCTCCCTATCTAAAGAACCACTATGCTAAGGCCAGTCTTTTCATTCTCACCACTAAAATTTAGATAAAGTCTCTCTAAGACATCATACTTGATGATTTCAAATGACAGAATTACTTTGAGCTTTAAAGAAAAAACCTCTCTGAATCATTCCCTTAAAAAGGGAAGATGCAGAGAGGTTTTTTAATCAGGTGTTGCTTTAGAAAGATTCTACTTTACAGATTAAAGCTTACAAGCACCGCTGGCACACGCATCATCAACCATATCGGCTTGAGCGTCGTTAGCACCGTCACGAGTGTTGTGGTAGTAAAGCGTCTTAACGCCAAGCTTATAGGCAGTTAATAGGTCTTTTAACAACACTTTCATTGGGACACGGCTGCCTTCAAAGCGAGTTGGGTCATAATTGGTATTGGCAGAGATACTTTGATCGATAAACTTCTGCATCACTGCAACCAGCTTTAAGTAACCATCGTTGTTTGGCATTTGCCATAACAGCTCGTACTGATCTCTTAGGTTTAAGATATCAGGTACCACTTGCTTTAAGATACCGTCTTTAGATGCTTTAACCGATACTAAGCCGCGTGGTGGCTCAATGCCGTTAGTGGCGTTAGCAATCTGACTTGAAGTTTCAGATGGCATTAGAGCAGATAGGGTAGAGTTGCGCAGGCCGTGTGCTTTGATTTCGCTGCGTAGCGCTTCCCAATCTAACTGTAGTGGCTCATTGCATACCTGATCTAAATCAGTCTTGTAAGTATCGATCGGTAAGATGCCTTGGGCGTAAGTGGTCTCTTCAAACGCTGGGCACGCGCCTTTTTCTTTCGCCAGTTTGTTAGACGCTTTCAGTAAGTAGTACTGTAGCGCTTCAAACGTCTGGTGCGTTAAGCCCAGTGCTGAGCCGTCTGAGTATCTTGCGCCATTTTTGGCCAAGTAATAAGCATAGTTGATGACACCCACACCCAGTGTACGGCGGCGCATACTACCATTTTCAGCGGCTTTCACTGGGTAGTCCTGGTAGTCTAGTAGCGCATCTAACGCACGTACAATCAGCTCTGCTGGCTCTTCGATATCGTCTAAGTTTTCTACTTCACCTAGGTTAACTGCTGACAGTGTACACAGCGCAATTTCACCAGTTTCGTCATTGATGTTGTCTAATGGCTTAGTTGGCAAGGTGATTTCCATACACAGGTTCGACTGACGAATCGGTGCAACGCTTGGATCGAATGCACTGTGCGTATTACAGTGGTCAACGTTTTGGATGTAGATACGACCAGTGCTGGCACGTTCTTGCATCATCAAGCTAAACAGCTCAGCGGCTGGGACATGACGTTTGCGGATGTTTTCATCTTGCTCGTACTTGTGATACAGCTCATCAAACTTATCTTGATCAGCGAAGAAAGCCTCATATAAGCCTGGTACGTCTGATGGTGAGAATAGGGCAATATCCTGACCTTTAATCAATCGAGTATATAGCGTACGGTTGATTTGCACACCATAGTCCATATGGCGTACACGGTTGTCTTCAACGCCGCGGTTGTTTTTCAGAACCAATAATGATTCAACTTCTAAGTGCCACAATGGGTAGAATAAGGTTGCTGCGCCGCCACGTACGCCGCCTTGTGAGCAGCATTTTACCGCTGTTTGGAACAGTTTGTAGAATGGGATACAACCAGTATGCTGTGCTTCACCGCCACGGATTGGGCTACCTAATGCACGGATATTACCGGCATTGATACCGATACCAGCACGCTGTGATACGTAGCGTACGATGGCGCTGGTCGTGGCGTTAATTGAGTCTAAGCTATCACCACACTCGATTAATACGCACGAGCTAAACTGACGTGATGGGGTACGTACGCCTGACATGATTGGCGTTGGCAATGAGATCTTAAAGGTAGACGCTGCGTCATAGAAGCGCTTAACGTAATGCATGCGCTCAGATTTGTCATAGGAGGCGAACAGACACATGCCCACTAACATGTATAGGAACTGTGGGCTTTCATAAACGGTCTTGGTAACACGGTCTTGAACCAAGTATTTGCCCGCCATTTGCTCTGCAGCAGCATAGGCAAGATTCATATCACGCCAGTGGTCGATATAATCATTTAATTCATCAAACTCTTCACGAGAGTAGTCTTGTAAGATGTGCTGATCATATTTGCCTAAATCTGTTAGGTTTTTGACGTGGTCATACAGATGAGGCGGCTCAAATTGATTGTACGCAATCTTGCGTAAGTGGAAAATGGCCAAACGCGCAGCCAAATATTGATAGTCTGGGGTATCTTCAGAAATAAGGTCGGCAGCAGATTTGATGATGGTTTCGTGAATATCACGGGTTTTAATACCATCATAAAATTGGATGTGTGACTTTAACTCAACTTGTGAGACAGACACATTATCTAGCCCTTCAGCAGCCCAAGTAATAACCTTATGGATTTTATCTAAATCGATTGGCTCTAAGCGGCCATCTCTTTTTGTTACTTTTAATTTATCCATATTTGTCATTGCTGTCTCCGCTAGTTATTACGATATTGAGAGTAAAAGCCTCAGATGCAAACAAAATAGCCCCTGATGAGTGTTGTGGCAGTATATTAGCACAAACACAACATATAGGGCTAATGTGTTGTTGTAGACACAATATAAAGGAAAACTTTTTGTTTTTCTATCTTGACAAACGCCGGTGTATTAGTTCAAGTTCGCTGATTTGAGCATATGCTTTGGTCGCAAAAAATCATTGACTTTTAGCAACCTCAGAATGGCTGTTGCTTAGCGACGGTTTCCCAAAGTAGGGGAATAAAATAATAGGCATAAATAGTGATTTTTAAAAATTTGTAAACGAGGGGGTCATGGTTAAACTATTTTCACGATGTGGCTAAAAAGCAAAAAATATATTCAGCTTAATAGGCGTGATAAATTTGTTCCGTAAAAGTGGGTAAAAATCAACCATCAAAGTCGATTAGAAAATAATTTCAATAAAGCGAACACTAGCCATTATTAAAAGTTATGTTGTCTGATTTTATGCCTGAATTATTGTAGGTCTACTTTTATAGTTTGGGGTTTTGTCCGTTGATTTATTGAATGCTTTAAAGTGCTGTACTTTTTTAACTTAAAAGCCTTAACCTTATAGCAAAACAAAAAGCAAAAGAGAGACTCTTTTGCTTTTTGAGTGTATAGGGCACGTTGGTTGGATTGTGCTAGCTGGGTAAGCTATTAAACCACTGTACGTACTGTTTTTGCTTTATCCAATGCCGCATACAGATCGTTCACTTCTTCTGCTTTGGTAAAATAAAGCTTAACACGTACTGAGCTAAAGCGACCTGTGCTTGATTTTTTGACCTTGATGGTTTCATGATCAAAATCAGGGAAGTGGGTACCCAAAATCAATTTGACTTCGTTGACCAAGCTATCATGCTCACCTTCATGACCAATGATGCTCATTGGATAATCCATTGGGAATGACCAAAGGCTTGGATTTTGAATGTCTGTTTTTTTAGCAAATGGATCGCTGTATAAGGTCAAGTCACGAGTTAGGTCGATGTTTTTGTTATTGTTAGCCATATTATCTCCGGTATGTTTATTTTGCTATGGCACCTATATGGGGTTATTAAGTTGAAACTTCAAGTATATCGAGTATCGCTAGGGGTGATTTTCAATAGCTAGAATCCCCCCTAAATCCCCCTTTGAGAAAGGGGGCCTAACTGCTCTTTTGGGTGTTTTTATAGCATAAAAACTAAAGATATAGCCAATAAAACGGTTATTAAAGTCACTGGCTTTGCCTGTTGTGAGTGCTATAAGTTAGCTGAAATGCTGGCCATAAAAAAAGCTGAGAGATGTCTCCCAGCTTTTTTCATATCTAACGATTAATCTTAATTGAAGATTAATCGTTTTCTAAGAACGAACGTAGATGCTCAGAGCGAGAAGGGTGGCGCAGCTTACGCAAAGCTTTTGCCTCAATCTGACGAATACGTTCACGCGTTACATCAAACTGTTTACCAACTTCTTCTAAGGTGTGATCGGTTGGCATATCAATACCAAAGCGCATACGCAATACTTTCGCTTCACGCTCAGTTAAGTTGCCTAACACATCACGTGTGGCTTCTTGAAGACCGGCCGCTGTGGCATCTTCCACTGGGCTTGAGATGGTCTGGTCTTCAATAAAGTCGCCCAGATGCGAATCTTCATCATCACCGATTGGGGTTTCCATAGAGATAGGCTCTTTGGCAATTTTTAATACCTTACGAACCTTAACTTCGTCCATCTCTAAACGTTCGCCTAGCTCTTCTGGTGTTGGTTCACGGCCCATTTCTTGTAGCAACTGACGAGAGACACGGTTTATTTTGTTTATGGTCTCAATCATATGCACAGGAATACGAATGGTGCGGGCTTGGTCAGCAATCGAACGGGTGATTGCCTGGCGAATCCACCATGTTGCATAAGTTGAGAACTTATAACCACGGCGGTATTCGAATTTATCAACCGCTTTCATTAGGCCAATGTTACCTTCTTGAATCAAGTCCAAGAACTGAAGGCCACGGTTGGTATATTTTTTAGCGATAGAGATTACCAGACGTAAGTTGGCTTCAACCATTTCTTTTTTGGCACGGCGCGCTTTAGCTTCACCAATGGCCATACGGCGAGCCACTTCTTTCATCTCAGTGATTTCCATGCCCAGCTTATCTTCATGGTCACGGATACGGCGCTGAAGCACAACCACGTCGTCAACCACTTTGGCTAAGCTATCAGCAAACTTAGGATTACCCTTAAGTCGATCGGTCAACCAATCAACGTTGGTTTCGTTGCTTGGGAAGGTCTTACGGAATTCTGAACGAGGCATTTTACCGCGGCGCAATACCAAGCGCATGATTTGACGCTCTTGCTTACGCACGTCGTCATACACATCATGCATGATGGCCATCACGTTGTCTGACATGCGGTTGTTTAGCTTTAATAGCATAAAGCGATCTGCTAGCTGAGCATACGCTTCTTCTGCTTGAACGCTACCACGGCCATAATCATCAAGTGCTTGCTTGGCAGTGGCAAATAATTCACGAATCTCTTCGATACGTTGGCGTACGATTTCTGGGTCAAGGCCGCCGCTTTCTTCGGCTTCTTCCTCGTCCTCAGCATCATCTTCGTCTTCATCATCATCGATGTCTTTAGCTTTGGTTTTGCTAGTGATGACTGGAATTTTTTCTTCTTCTTCCTCATCAAGAGCCGCTTCTTGCTCTTCTGGATCTAAAAACCCAGTAATCACGTCAGATAGCTTTTTTTCACCCGCTTCAACCAAGTCATATTCATCAAGAATAAACTGTACGGTACCTGGCCAGTAAGCCATCGCATGCTGGACATCACGGATACCTTCTTCGATACGCTTGGCGATCACAATCTCGCCTTCACGGGTCAATAGGTCAACCGTACCCATTTCACGCATATACATACGTACAGGGTCCGTGGTGCGACCAGGCTCAGTCTCTACCGCTGCCAATACAGCAGCAGCTTCGTCAGTTGCCATGTCATCGTCATTGGCTTCATCGTTCATCAAGATATCATCTGCATCCGGTGCAGATTCAAATATTTTAATACCAACATCCGTAAGCATTTGGACGATGTCTTCGATTTGGTCGCTTTCGGTAATAGAGGCGGGAAGTTGGTCGTTCACCTCAGCATAAGTCAAATAGCCTTGCTCTTTACCCATCTGGATGAGGGTGGCTAGTTGAGAGGTAGATTGAGAGGCTGCCTTATCGGTCATAATATCTCGCTTGCAATAGAAGATGTGGGTTAAAGGTAGAGTGAGGGGTGCATTTGGTTTTTCATTGGCCAGATGGTTGTCTTATTGTTTTAGTTTTTTGCAAAAGCTAGTGACATTAGGTTGAGCAACTATATCTGCTGCCAAAAATTTAAAAAACGAGTCTGATATTATAGCATAATATCAAAAATAGCACCGCAATTACGCCAGTAGATTCGCACGTTACCGTTACATCTGAACGGTTAAAAAACATGGATACTGACTTTGTAAGAGACAAGACTCAAGTAAATACTACCTGCGAATATAATATATATGGGGGCTAAGCGCTTTATTTAAAGCCCTTGGCTGTATATCAATGGTAAAACTTATTTATGACGCTTTACTGATGGCCCTAATATTTTTAGCAATGTGTTATAAACTGCTTATTAACGGCTGATTAACGGCTGATTGATAAACACTGGTAATTTTCTTTGAATAGGATTTATCAATAATAGCGTTTGCCAATACTAGGAATTAGGCAATAGCAACTAGCAATAAAAACTACGCGTCAAGTTTGGATGACTGCTCAGCTTGTTGCTGTTTGAGCCAATTGGCCAGTGCTTGGCGCTGCTTATTTAGATGATCAGTAATCAGCACACTGCGAGACTGTGATATTTTTTTCGACAGTGCTTGTAGCATCAATTGAGCTAATAAATCATCAACCAACTCATCGACATCAATGATACCGCGTTGATTAAGATTGGACCAAAACGAATACCAACGCTTGGCTAAAGTCTGCTGCACCTGACTGGGTAGATTGGCCATAATAAAGTGAGCCGCGGCATTGGTATCTTTAGGCAGATACGGCAACAGACGCTTAATGACTTGCACCAGCTGTAATAAGCTTGGATTATTTAAATCTTGCCAGCTGGGTAAGGCTGGCAGTTGCACCGGTTGCTGCATATGCTTTTTACTTCGATTGGGCCGAATTGCCGCTACACCGGACTCTTCCCACAGACGTTCAATCGGATCAGGCTGCAATAAAGTGGGCGCAAATAATAAGCACAGTTCTAGCTGACGGCTAACGGTCAAATCACTGTCGAAGTTTAATAAGACATCGTGCGCCGCATTTTTTTGCCCTTTGCGGCCGCCCAACTTTTGATAGATATCATTATTTAATAGATACTTAAAGCTAGAGCCTTTGGGCAAATTGTTGGTTAATTGTCGGACCTGCGACATCAACTTAGCTTTGCCTTCAGCAGTGGTTAAGTCGTAGCGCTCGCTCAAATAAGCGAATACATATTGCGACAATGGCATGGCGCGCTGAATCTGCTCACGCATGGCATCAACACCCTGCATGGCAATATAGGTATCGGGATCGTGTCCGCCAGGCAGTGACAAAAAGCGCAGTTCTTTGTCATCACTCAGCACCGGCAGTGCCACTTCTAAAGTGCGCCAAGCTGCTTTTTGACCAGCACCATCACCATCAAAACATAAGGTCAAAGTGGGGTTAAGCTGCAGCAGACGCGCAATTTGGGTCTCATTAATTGAGGTACCCATTGAGGCGACAGCGCCATAGATGCCTGCTTGATATAATGCAATGACATCCATATAGCCTTCAACTACCAGCCAATCATTGGCACGGTGCTGGCGTGACTCGTAATAGCCATATAACACGTGCTGTTTATGGAATACAGGGGAGTCGCTGGAGTTGATATATTTAGGCTTAACCTCGTTATCGAGTGCACGGCCTGCAAATCCAATGACCCGTCCTTGACTGTCACGAATCGGGAAAATAACTCGGTCTCTTAGGAGGTCATAATCACGCCCTTTTTCAGAACGTCTGACTAAGCCTAGTGCTTTTAAGCCTTCGGTATCATGAGGGAAGGCTTCTTCGAGATGTTGCCATCCACGCGGCGCATAACCGAGTCCAAACTCTTGAATGGTCTTATCTGATAAACCGCGTTCTTGAAAGTAACTAAGCGCCAACGAGTTGTTATACAAGTTATGCTGATAAAATTGAGCCACATTAATCAGCAGGTCATATAAGTTACCTTCTTGAGGCCCTTGAGGAGCAATATCAACGGCAGTGCCACCTGTGGGGTCAAAGTAAGGCGCAGACGGATCAAAGTTAGGGTCTATCTCAGCATCTGACCAGATAGGCGGCATGCCTGTATCAAGATAGTCTGATTCGCTGATATACATTGAGCCATCATAGTAGCCCTCATCTACAGGCACAAACTGTCCAGAGTCCGATTGCGCTGACGTACTTTGATTGACTGAGTTAGGGGTATTGTCAGTATTGTCAATATTAACGCCGGTGTTTGTGGTTTGATTTTGCTGATTTGGCGTCTGCGATTGACCTTGATCCGGATTCTGATTTTGGGCTTGGTTTTGAGGTTGGCTTTGGGCTTTATTATGGGTTTGAGTCTGATTTTGAGCGCGTTGATTATTAGCAGGCTGCTGCGGTTGTGCAGGCTTAGTATGGCGCTTGTATTGAAGCTCACGGGTGTCTTCTTTGGGAATTTCAATCCCTGTCTGTCGTGACAGCTCTTGCACTGCTTCCATGAAGGTTAAATTTTCATAGTCACGTAGGAAGCTGATGGCATTACCGCCGACGCCACAACCAAAACAGTTATACACATTCTTGCGGGGATTGACATAAAAAGAAGGGGTCTTTTCGCCATGGAAAGGGCAGTTACCCTTAAACTCTTTGCCGGCTCTTTTTAGGGTAGTGTGCTTACCAATAATCCCTACCAAGTCGGCTTGGCTATTGAGCTGATCAAGAGTATGGTTTGGAATGCTCATAGGGGACTTAATAGTAGGCTAAGAGTGGGGTTATGAAACTGCTGATGCAACTGATTACAAAGTATAAATACTAAAACACCAAGACGGCAAAATAGGACCCAAAAACACAGTCGTCAAATAATGAACCCTCTTACTTTAATCCGATGTGTTGATATGATTATCATATCGTGATAAAGGATAAAAACAAGAGGGCAGATATCACCAATCAACGACAATTGCAAACTGCTAATAATAGGCTAAAAAGCTATAATAAGCTAAAAGTCTATCATGCCAATCGTCATCGCAGTTTAAGCTGCAAGGTGAGACAGACTAAGGTGTCTCACCAGCTTCAGCATCTGAAGGGGTCTGTGGAGGCGTATTATAGTCTTCAGGGTACATGTCTCTTGGACTAGAGATTCTTTGGATAGGCTGTGGCGCCGTTTGCTGTGGACCTGAAACGTTTTGCTCTGGCAAGCCTAAGCCTAGGTTAATACCACGACGGTTGGTCGGCAAAGAAGGCATATTGCTATTAGTAGCGCCTGAATTATCATCTGGCAACTGAAGCTGCGCTGCTTGCTGAATCACTTGCTGCTTGGTTTCACCGGTATAATTAGGCATACGATTTGGATTTTCATCGGCATTTTTGTGAGCACGGCCTAATTTACCATAAGTAATACGGTTCAATAGACTGCTGGTACGGTTGTTACTGATCTTCACTTTACCATTATCGGTTAACCACTCAGGATAGTTGATCTGAAGTAGTGTGCGGTATTGTTCAGCTAAGTCCGTTAAGCCCAATTGCTGGTTACTAAAGGCTAAGATAGCAATAGATTCTGGCACCTGTTCACTTAATGGATAGTATTGGAATACCCATTTGGCACGGTTGGCAGCAGCCACATACGCTTCACGCTTGATATACCAGCGTGCAGCAGCCAATTCACTTTCTGCAAATTGGTTATAAATGTAAGTCAGACGCTGAGCGGCATCAGGGGCGTAGCTACTGGTTGGATAGCGCGCCAGTAATTCCTGAAAGTTGTTAAACGCTAAGCGGTAATAAGAGGTATCACGATGCGCTTGTTCTAAACGAGCGAAGCTTAATAAGCCACTGGTACCGGCATGCATGTTAGCAACGCCGCGCACATAGTATGCATAGTCTACTTGGATGTTACGTGGATATAGCTTGATAAACTCTTCTGCGCTGGTCACCGCAAGTTCATACTCTTTGTTCTGGAACTGAGCATACATCAAGTCTAATAAAGCTTGCTCAGCATAAGGCCCAGTAGGGTAGAAGGTACGAAGCTCAGTCAACTGTTCAATCGCTCTTAGGTAGCGACCTTTATCCATGTCTTCTACTGCATCCGCATAATATTGAGCATCTGACTTTTTGGCACTGGCCACAGCGTCATCATCACCGGTGATGTTTTTTAGGGTTTGGCAACCAGTAAGGCTTAACATACCAGCAGTCAGTAGGGCCAAAGCCAGTTTGTTTTTATGTGAATGAGTCGGCTTTTTATTAGAAGATGCTGTCATAAAAGGAGTTGTCGCACGCTGCATGGAAGTCTCCGCAGAATATTTTAGTCAAATTTTAGTGGCACTAGTGTAGCACGTCAGCATAATATTTGGGTATAGGATTGTGAGCTATTATAACCTGAATGTAATTTCATTTCGTGCTCTTCATTGGCTCATCAGTGGTTGCTAAATCTCATCAAAACACACCCCTAATAGGATGTTAAATCATGGTAGATGGTGCTAAATAATGATAGCCCACTGCAATCAAAATCAGTCAAAGTATAGGATTATCTGTGCCAGATAGTCAAAGTAATATTAAAATGAAGCGGCTGTCAGTCCCTGCTTATCACTCAAATCATGCTACACTTAGCGCATATAAGATGTCAGCCGAGGCTGCACATAAAATTGATTATCCTATTGAATATATTAAATTAACACTGACTCTTTTTTATAACCTATTTTTACAAACTATAAAGTGAACGACACCGTGAAACAAGCCAAACACAACGTAACACAAGCCGATATGCAGACAGACAGTACTGAACAAGCAGATTATCAACCCCTTAGCAATGCCGATGATGAGCTAGAAGCTAGTGAATTAGAAGCCATCAGCGAATCAGATGTCGATAGCGAACTAGACGACAGTGAGCTCGATGAAAGCGAACTGGACGATGGCGATATTGAAGACGATGACTTTAGCGAGCCGCTACAAGGCACTGCGCAGTCAGCTTCGTCTCCACTTGCGGCTAAAATGGCACAAGGCAATGCAAACGGCGACATGCTTGATATTTACGCCGAGCATACGGTTACTGAGGATGAGGCAGGCGAACGTATTGATAAACTGGCTGCAGAACTGTTTGCTGATCACTCTCGTGCGCAACTACAAGATTGGCTAAAATCGGGTAACTTGCAAGTCAATGGCAAGCAAATCAAAGCCAAATACCGAGTTAAGCAAGGCGACCAACTGTTATTAGAAGCCAAGCTAGAGCAGCACAGCGGTGATAAGCCCGAAAATATTGATTTAGATGTGTTGTATGAAGATGACAGTGTAGTGGTTATCAATAAGCCAGTAGGCATGGTCGTGCATCCTGGCGCGGGCAACTGGACTGGTACCTTGGTCAATGGACTGTTGTATCACTATCCCAATCAGGCGCATCTGCCAAGAGCAGGTTTGGTGCATCGTATTGACAAAAATACTTCAGGCTTATTGGTCATCGGTAAGACCAAAGCTGCACAGCTGGATTTACAAGATCAATTAAGAGATAAAAGTGTCTATCGTCATTATCAGTGTGTGGTCGCTGGTGATGCAGCAAGCTTAACCCGTCAACGCACTATTGATGAACCCATTGGCCGTCATAGAGTGCAGCGCACCAAGATGACAGTCACCAGTATGGGTAAGCCTGCGGTGACTCATATCATGAAAATCACGGCATTAAATGAAAATTACAGTTTGCTTGATGTGCGTCTTGAGACAGGGCGTACTCACCAGATACGAGTGCATTTAAGTCATATTGGTCACCCTATTATTGGCGATAATATTTATGGTAATCGCAAACAGCTCAGAGCAGGGCTTACGGCAGAGCAGCGCCAAGCGATTTTAGATTTCCCACGTCAGGCGTTACATGCCTATAAGCTGGGCTTTATTCACCCAGTCACTGGCGAGGCCATTGAAGTGACCGCACCATTGCCTGAGGATATCGTGGCATTGACTGAGGTCTTAAGTGACGAGTAGTATGCAGTGCTAAGCTATTTAATACTTAAGCTTGTAATACAAATCATGTAAAAGAAACTCTATAACAGAGCATTATTAATATTAAAAATATCAAGGCACAACTCATGAAGCCAACAACAAAAATAAAACCGGTTTATGACGTATTGGCGCAAACGCCAGATATTCTGATTGTACAGACCAACGCTGGCGAGTATTTAACTCAGCCATCACAATCTGTCATTGAGAATAAAGATACCAATATAGTGCAGGCGAGTAGCTTTGGTCGCTTTAACTTGGGGCTGCACGTAAATGACAATCCACAGCAAGTTTTGGCCAATAGAGCACAGCTATTGTCGCTGCTTAATCAACATGAACATGAGCATGAGCATGTTCATGAGCAGTTAGCACGCAGTGAATCATCATCACAGCCGTCAGATGCCAAATCTGCCGCTCACATCGATGCGATTTATTGGTTAAGTCAAATACATAGCAATAAAGTGGTTGAAATTGATGATGACAGCCGCTTGGCTTTAACTGCTCCAAAAGCGGATGCGCTAGTCACTCAGTTGCCCAATCAAGCATTGGCGATTATGACTGCCGACTGTGTACCGATTGTGCTTTATAACCCAAATACTCAGCATATTGCCGCCATTCATGCCGGTTGGCAGGGCTTGGCAAATGGGGTGATTGCCAGTTGTTACGCGCAGATAACTGGGCAGCCCTCAACTCAGCAACAGCCGATTCAAGCCTGGATGGGCATTTGTATCAGTCAAAACTGCTATGAAGTATCGTCGTCCGTGGTCGAAAAGCTATTAGCAGGATGTGAGCAGCTGGATATGGATGTGAGTTTGGTGCGTGAAGAAATAGTCGGTCATCATGACAATCCAGATAAGGCGTGGTTAGATTTGCCGAAACTGGCGCAGTTGCAATTAAAGCAGTTGGGTGTTGAGTTGCAGCAGTCAGTAGCGACTGAAACCAGCCATAGCGGCGCTTATGCGTGTAGTTATAGCGATAGCAGTTATTACTCTTACCGGCGTCAGACCCATTTGGGTGTAGATAGTACTGGACGCATGGCCATGTTAATTATGCGTTTGCAATAACGGTTAAATAACAGTTACGAGATGTGGCTTATATTAGATATGGGCTATTAGAAGTCCAGTGTTACTTCCAGATTTTAATCAGAGTTTTAAAGAGAGCTTTAAAAAGGGTTATCTTTATTGGTCTTGATCGCTCACTTCAGAATTGAGAGGTGCTTGTTCACTGCTGGGTTGTTTATCTGCAGTAACTGGGATGGGGTTGCCGGCAATTTGAATGTGCTGGCAGGCGCTTAGTGCAATGCTAAGCACAGAAAGCTGGCAAAACATAAGAGATTTACGAATAATGACTTCCATGAGTTATTCTGTCTGTTAATGCGGTTAGGGGAATAGCAGGCTTTGTCGATACAAAACCTGCTCAGTTAACTGCTCAGTTTAAATTAGCTGCTCAGTTTGAAAGAGTCACTCTAAAATCCGTTTTTATCTAAAAACCTATGAACTTGATTGACTCTCAATAATCAGCCAGTTATTTGCCGCTGGGTACCCAAATAGGAGATTTAGCGACACCGTTAACGGGTATTGTTACCGGCTGCCCACCATCAACATAGCGAACGACTAGGCTGCTGTTTTTAGCACCTTTAGCATAGACCACACGTTGACCATAAGGTGAAAAGCTTGGCGCTTGGTCCAGTCCGGTACTGCCATAATTAGCAATAATATTACCTGACATATCCATAATAGCGGCGTTACTGCCACTTAAAAAAGCAATCTTAGTGCCGTCTGCGCTAACACTTGGATTAGTAGCATAACCGCCATGTGTTAGTCGTACCGGTGCACCTCTGAAGTTATAACGATAAATGCTTGGTTTGCCACGGTTGGCATGGTCAGAGACGAAGACGATGCTGCCATTCGGTGCATAACTTGGACTAACTTGATCATAAGGCAGTGCTAACGCAGACAGTCGCTCAGCCTGACCGCCGCGGCTGCTAACCCGATAAATGTCTGAGTCAGCATTGGTTGAGTTGGAGAACAAGATCATACTGCCATCAGGTGAAAAGCTAGGATTTAAGTTACTGCCTTTTAAGTTGACCAGTTGCGTGATTGTTCTGGTCTGTCTGTCGTATGTGTATAAATAAGCGTTGTTATATTTTTTTTGTAATGAGTAAGCGATATAGCGACCATCAGGAGATACGGCTGGCGCATAAATCCGAGAATCCGGAACAGATATCAAAGGTGTTGGGTTGCTACCATCTGCGTCACGCAGCATTAGAGTAGAGATTTTTTGTTCGCCCACGTCTTTTTCTTCGATATAAAGCAGCGCAGCATTTAGGTCAAGCTTTTTACCTGTGAGTAGCTCATAAATGCGGTTTGAGGCTTTGTGAGCGGCCACTTTAGGATCGGCATCACTAACGGTATGCTTACCCTTAATCACTCTACCATTAGCGACTTCAATCACCTCAAGGTTGATTTGAGTTTTACCGCCAACCACGCTACTTTGGCCGATAATCATGTGCGGGAAGTTAAGCTTTTGCCAAGCTGGCAAGGTCACTTTAAGCTCTTCTGAGCTATGTGGCTGACCGATTAAGCCTTGACTACTTATTTTTAGCGGTGAAGCTTTTAGATCATTTTCAATAATAGAAGAAATAGCTTCGCTGCCTGCAAAAGGGACAAAGGCAATCTGCTTTTGAGATACTTCAACCTGTTTATCGATGGTTATATGCCAATCATCATCACCTTCGGCACTGGCCAGGGTTGGATATGACAGCGCACTTAGTGATATCAGGCAGGTAGATAATGCTGATAAAGTTAATAAGTTGGATGATTTTAGTTTTAAAGTCATAGCGTTAATCCGGTCATCAGGTTGGTTTTTATAATAGGTGATTGTTGAAAGGGAATTAAATATGTTAGCGCTTAGTTTTTAGGTTATATCACTTATTGTATGCGTATGTTTTATCGCATGTCTTTTAAAATACCTATATGTAAGGTGCGTATTGTATATGGGTATGCACTGACTATACCACAAGCAGGGTACCAGTATTAGATACACTGTCAGTGTTGTATGTCTAAAAATGGGCTTGTTTTTATTTTTTCGATACCGTAAACGTGATAGGTATATTGTCTCTGCCAGTGCCAACCACAGGTGGTAATTGGCCGGCATTCTTGTCAGTAACCTTCTTAATAGCTTGCTTTAACAAGGCGCCTAATTCATCGTCAGGGACAGTTTCGACTTTGGTGACAACACCTTGCTTATTAAAGAAGATGGTCGCCTCAACTTTTTCACCAATGTGCGCTTCACCGGCATTCCATAATGGGGTAATGAGAGCATCAAGCTCAGCAGCAACCTGTTGTTTGCTTTTGTTATTGGTCTTATTGGCGGATGCTGAGTTAGGCTTGCCACCGGCCGGGTTATTATTTGTCTTTTTTTCTCCAGGTGGGAAAGTAGTGTCAACTTGAGTGCCTTTCGGTTTACTGTCTGGTGGATTGGCATTGTCTGAGGGCTCGGTTGACGTATCAGGATCGCCTTCATCTGACTCAAATGGGTTGTCGGTAATAGGATCCTGCTCCAGATCTTCCTCAAATGTATTGAGATCAGGTTCTTCTGTATCCCCACCAAAGATAGAAGAAAATCCACTCGAAAAACCAGACTCTGAGCCAATGTATCTTGGCTCATTGGAAGGGGTAGGCGCTGAGTTTCTGGCCTCATAAGATTCATAAGATGGGGGCGGCGTATACTGTGATGCAGCAGTGCTTGTCATGGCCTCACGATTGGCACTAATATCAGCTTGCATTTGCGCCAATTGTTCGGGGGTAACAATACTGGTCTCTATAGCCGGCGGTGTTTTTATCTTTGGAATGTGATGCGAAAGTACAATAAAAGCCAAGATAGCGCCATGCACAACCAAGCTTAAGACGACAGGCAGTGCAACGCCGTTATCTTCGGGTTCAACAGGAGTGTAGACATTAGGTGCGCGATTTAGCACGGATATGGCCTCGACAATGGTTAAACAGGGGTCTATAAAAAGTAAATGCGCTTAAAAAGATACGCTTAAAAAAATAGACCAATACGAACAAGTAAAAAGTACAAGCGGGTTAAGGTGTCGCAGTATCAAGCGGTTGACCGGTGAGCAGTCCCACTTTTTCGACCCCTGCTTGTTGTAGATTGGCCATCAGCTGCATAATCATACCGTATTGATTGTTTTGATCGGCATTGATCATCACTTTGACTGCATCATCTGGCGCTTGGCTTTGAAGTCGTATTAAGGTATCAATCAGCTCAGCCTCAGAGACAGGCATATCGATATTGTTCTCATAACTGACAAAAATCTCGCCATTATTCATCAAAGAAACAATGACCGGCATTTGTGACCCGGTGCCAATATTCTCTGTCTGAGCTTTTGGCAGATCGACATTGATACCAGTGGTCAACATCGGCGTGGTAACCATAAAGATAACCAGCAATACCAACATGACGTCAATGTAGGGCACGACGTTCATACTGGCATTAAGCTGTTTTTTGTGGCGTGAAAAAGGGCTAGTTCTCATCAGTGGCTCCTTTTTTACTATACCAAGGGTGATTGAACGTTTTGCGCCGCTCGAATAGCCGTCTCAGCAGTGGGTACCGATGAGGTTTCATAGGTTTCGCGCTGTAGCATCCCTGTCATTTCGTCACAGAATAAGGCGCGACTGTCATACAAGGTTGCTGCTTTGGCGGTAAAGTGGTTATAAGCGAGTACTGCAGGTATGGCTGCGAATAGACCCATAGCAGTCGCAATCAGTGCTTCAGCAATACCTGGTGCAACTGCTGATAAGCTCACTTGATCGGTCATAGACAGACCTAAAAAGGCGTTCATAATG